>JADLEL010000152.1 GCA_020846145.1 Pirellulales bacterium
AACTTTCTACTGTCGCCCCGTTGGGGCTAATCGACCTCTGATAATCATTTTCCAGGGGTTGACACCCCTGGCTAATGACTATCGTCCCTTCGGGACTGAGCTACACTGCTTATCCAAAACTCAGGTTAATCTGCGAAAATCGCCCTGCTTTCCAAACGCCGCCGACATACCCATCGATTCGCCTGCGGAACTGTATTTGCCATGTCCAGTGGGCATTCCCCGGCGGCATGCTTCAAAGCTCGGTGCGCGATCCCAGAATCGCTTGGCCGCGCTCGTTGCGGCCAACATAACCCTCGCCATCCGGCTCCATTATAAGATATTGCGGACGGTAGCCGGAAGCGGCCCGGACGTCGGGCCAATCCAAGCGCAATTCGGCTCCCGTCAATTGCCAACGGCCTTGCAATTTCTCGCCGCGAAAAGTGCCGTCCGCACGAAATTCCAGCGAGAGCGGTGGCGCGAAATCGATGTAGTGCGACCAGCGGCCGGTCATGTCGAGCTTTTCCTTTTCGCCGGATTTTCCCGCCGCGTCAACCGCTTTCGTCGCGGGCCGGCCCGCCAACGGCCAGCCGCCTTGCCAATAAAGCGGACGGATTTGCAGCACGCGCGCCAAGTTCGGATTTCGGACGTCGTTGGCGGCCAGCGCCAGCCAATCGCCCGACTTCGTTTGCAAAACGCCGTTGTGACCCGGTCCGCGCCAGCGCGGCGTGGAAGCGACCAATAACGTTCCGCCCCCTTCCAGCATCGCCCGACCGGCCCGATCCAAATACGGGCCGAGAATCGCTTCCGATCTCCCCACCACGATCTTATACGTGCTGTTGACGCCCGCGCAGCAAAAATCCCAGGAGACGAACAGATAGTAGAAGCCGTCGCGATGGATCACGAAGGGAGCCTCGATCGCGGGCGGATCGACGCCTTTCGCGCGGGCGGCAATAGGCACGACGTCCATCTTCGCCCCCGACGGCTTGCCCGTCTCGGGATCGATCTTGGCGGCTTTGATCCCGGTCCAATAAGAACCCCAAAACAAATAGGGTTGGCCGTCGCGGTCCAGTGCGAGGGCGGGATCGATGGCGTTGAAATCGGTTTTGCCGGGCGCGGATTCCAGCACCATGCCGGCGTCTTCCCAGCGATACTCTTTATCGGCGGGGTCCAGCGTTTTATTGATCGCCAGCCCGATCGCCGAACGCTGGCTGCCGAATGTGGAAACGGAGTAATAGAGCCAGTATTGATCTCTCCAAAACGAGATATCCGGAGCCCATAAGCCGCGCGCGCCGGGAACGGCCGCCTTGGCCCAGTCGGGCAGACCGCCCGCGAAGACCCGTCCTCCGCGCCGCCATTGCAGCAAGTCGTCGGAACGCCAAATGGGAATGCCCACGCCCGTGCCAAACACGAGATATCCCCGGTCCTGCCGTGCGGCGATGATTGCCGGATCGGGACAGGGAATCGGCGTATTTTTTCCATCCGACTCCCGCCGGCCGCGATCGGCGGCCTGCGGCGGAATGGTTTCTTGCCCCTTCCGGTTCGCGGGAAGCTGTTCGTCGTTTGGCTCGCTTGGCGTTTGTCCAGAAATCGCTTGTGGCATCTCGACGGTCCTGGCGGCCGAAACGGTCGCACCACAAAAACGCGGCGCGGCGATGGAAAAATCCTCCGCCGCGCTCGGCAGGCTCGTGCAGGCGAAGCACGTTGCCGCGACGACGCGGCAGGCGGCAAGATGGGCCTTCGAGTGGATTCTTATCGGCATAGAGACCTTCGGTAACCGTTCACAGGGGACTGTCCCGATTTTCGCGGCGCAAAAGATCATGGTACTCTAAAAGTGCTTAATCGCCGCGAAAATGGGACTGTCCCCCTCGCGCCGCGGGAAGGGGACAGGTCCATGTTTTCGGCCTACCGTTTGTCCGCAATATACGTTATCCCGCCGAAAAGTGGACCAGTCCCCGACCGGGGCGTGAACGCTTACGACCTTCGGGAGGTAGGTGAGTCAACACCTTTCGCTGACATTTCGTGGAAAGCCCTTACCCGCCCGAATTGCCTCCCGCCAAGCGGGCGAACAATTCGTCGAGTGCGTCGAGGCGGAGCCGCATCGATTGCACCGGTTCGGCGTTCTCCAGTTCCGCGTCGGGAAGCATCGAGCCGAGCATCGAACGCAAGGCGGGATGCCGCTCGACGAGCGAATCGGCGTGGCCGTTCTCCCGGTCGTCGAGGGCGGCCGATATCGCGCCGCGCCGAGAAACCGGCGAGATTGCGGGAAAAACTCTTTCCGCAAGCGATGTTGCAGCGGCGTCGATGGTACGAATGGCCGTCCGTGCGTCGCCGGCCGCCGCAGCCCCAATCCCCAAATTCGCGGATTGAACGATAGTTGCTCCGGCCGGCGGATGAACCGTAATTCCAATCGGGCGGGAAATCCCCATGGATAATCCCGCCGCTTGAACGACCGCCACGGAATTCGATTGGACGCCGACGCCGTTCGCCGCGAGCGAGACGCGAAAATCGCCGGTTAAGGATTTGTCGAACGCCGAAACCTTGAAAAAATAGGTCCCGGTTTTCGGCGCGATCCAATCGATCTTCGAGGCCAGGCCCGAATCGCCGTCGTCGTTCGCGGCCAGCAGCGTTTTGCCGTCGCCATCGTAGAGGTGCAGCACCGAATCGCGCAGCGTTACCAAGCTGGTGCGAATGGTGTAAGAGACGCCGGCGACGGCTTGGAATCGATACCAGCCTTCCTTGACGCCCGCGTCGAGCTTTCCCGCCAGCGTGGCGCCGGCGGAGATCGACTCGGCCGTGGGCGCGGCGCCCTGCCCGGCGGCAGAAGCGACGGTCAGCGTGGTGGTGGCCGTCGGTCCGAGCCGATTTTGCGAATCCACCGTGAAGGCCCAAAATCGATGCGCGCCGGAACTCCAGCCCGCCGTGTTGATCACGTATTTCGCCGAACCGGTCGCGGAATTCGCCGCGGTGCCCAGGTAGGCGTCCGGCACGTCGAATACGCCGTTGTTGTTCGTGTCCCGATAGTACCTTACGCCGTAGGTGTTCGACGGCGCGGCCGGTACTTGCGCCACGAGTTCGACCGTCGTCCCGGCCGCAACGTTGTTCGCCGAGACGGTAAACGATTGCAGCGCCGGCGGCGCGCTGCCTTGGAGGTTCGCCGAAGCGACGGTCAGCGTGGTGGTGGCCGTCGGTCCGAGCCGATTTTGCGAATCCACCGTGAAGGCCCAAAATCGATGCGTGCCGGAACTCCAGCCCGACGTGTTGATCGCGAAGTTCGCCGAACCGCTTGCGGAATTCGCCGCCGTGCCCAGGTAGGCGTCCGGCACGTCGAAAACGCCGTTGTTATTGCTGTCCCGATAATACCGTACCCCATACGAATTTGCCGAAGCGGCTGGTCCCTGCGCCACGAGTTGGACCGTCGTGCCGGCCTTGACGTTGTTCGCCGAGACGGTGAACGATTGCAGGGCCGCCCCGATCGCGATCGGCGCGGGAGCGGCCGCATTGTTTCCTTGCAGCAGTTGCAGCGTGTGGAAGACGTTTAGTCGCCCGCCGCTGGCCACTTTGCCGCTCAAGCCGCCCAGCCGATCGACGCCGGAAAGCAAGGCGCCCCGGACTTCGGCGACGGTTGCGTTGGGCTTCAGCGCCCAAGCCAAAGCGGCCGCGCCCGCCGCGTGCGGCGTGGCCATGCTCGTGCCGGATAGACCGCCGTACCGGTTGCCCGGCAGGGTGCTGTAGATCGAAACTCCCGGCGCGGCCAAATCGACGCTCGTGGTCCCGTAGCAGCTAAAACTCGCCAGCCGATCGTATTGATCGGTCGCCGCCACGGCGACGATGTTCGTGCTATTGTAGCCGGAAGGGTAGCGGGGCGAGGCGTCGTTGTTCGTGCCGTCGTTTCCCGCCGCCGCCACGAACAGAATGCCCGCGTTCCCCGCGGCGGTAATGGCGGTCTGCATCGCCGAACTGTAGCTCCCTCCGCCCCAACTGGCGTTGATGACGCGCACGTTCGCGCCATATTGGGATCGCTGCATCGTGGCATAGTTGATCGCCCGGATCGCGTCGGACAAATAACCCGACCCCGAGGCGGTCATGAACTTCAAGGGCATGATCGAAACGGCCCAGTTCACGCCGGCGACCCCCGCGCCGTTGTTGCCCACCGCGCCGATCGTTCCGGCCACGTGCGTGCCGTGGCCGTTGTCGTCCATCGGATCGCCGTCGTTATTGGCGAAATCGTAGCCGCGAAGGTCGCCCGCGAATCCATCCCTGCCCGCGTTCGGATTGGTCCAGATGTTCGCGGCCAAGTCGGAGTGGGTGTAATCCACGCCGGTGTCGATGACCGCCACGATGACGCCGTTATTACCGCTGCTCCCGGTCGTGAGGTTCCAGCCGCCGTAGGCGTCGATCTTGCTCATCCCCCACAACTGGCCCAGCGAAGCGTCGTTCGGCGTCGCTTCGATTTGCCGCAGGGCGTCCTGCTCGAAGGCGTCTACCTCTTCATCGGCGGCCAGCCAATGCTCGACCGTTTCGAGCGAAGCGCCCGAACTGCGGATCAGAACCTGGCCCACGATCCCCAGCCCGCAAATCGCCTGAAATTGGATCCCTCCGCCTGCCAGCAACGCCGCAGTCTCGGCGATGTTGGTCATCGCGCCGACGTATTGGGTGTCGAATTGCACGATCCAATCGTAAGTGCCGCTCGCGCCGGCGCTCGCCGCCGTCTGCGGGCCGGTGGAGGCGGTTATGCCTTCGGTCGTCCAACTCGCCGCGCCCGCGTGCCCCGATGCGGCTCCGGCGACCTCCTGAAACCACATCGGATCGACTTGCGCCGCGATGCCCGCGCCGCTCAGATAATTGCGTATTTCGAGCGATTCGATGTTCAGCGAGCGCCGTCGGGCATTCGGCGTCCGCGGCGATTTTTCTCCGCTCGACGGACGCAGGGGATTGGCGAATTGCAGCGCATCGCGCGCAACTTTGCGGCAAAATCCCAACAGACCCGATTCGATGCCGGCGCGTCTCATGGTGTATTCCGTGATGAAGTATTTTGAGCAGGCTCTCGCGAACGCCGCGCCGCTCGACCAAATCCATGCGGCTCGATCTCCGCAATTTGAAGCGGCTTCGCGCTTTCGCCGATGAGAAACGAGAAAAGCTGCGCTCTTAAGAAAGTCTGTGTCAAAAATGGCGGTTGGTCAAACACGATTCCGTTTCTCCCTAAACGGCGGCGGCGAAGATCGAACGCCGCCTCCGCGCAAGGCGAGTCGCCGCCGACAAAATCATCATGCCGCGAACGATCGGATGGTCTTCGTGGCTTATTTACTACGTTCGACCGGACGCCAAGGTTCGCCGGCGTTGACATTTCGCCCCTTCGTTGCATGCGTGCAACAATGCTGCCGATTTCTCAGTCGGGAACGGCTCGGCTCGCCGAAAACTATCGCGCATTATTCAAAAAAGCGATTTGTAGAAGCGGCATCTTGCCGCTTTTGCCTAAAATGCGGCAGGATGCCGCATCTACGAGGTTTATGAATAATCCCGGCTATTGCGGGAGGAACCAACTTCGATTCTGCCGCATCCGTTCGTCGATATCAACCCGCGCAAGAATTATTTCCGACGGAAACATAAAGACAACCATGAAACCGACGGACTTTTCTGTTTGCGCATCTTGGGAAAGCTAGTCGGTTCTGGCAATTCAAGGCGATTCAACGCCTTTCTATCCCCTACAAGTGCGGTATCCATTTTGGTACAATGCTTTCCAGCTTACGCAAAGCATAAAAAAACGAACACTTTTTTCATAAGGAATAATAAAAATGCTTTATCGCAAACTCGGCTCCTCGAATATCGACGTCTCGATCATCGGCTTCGGTGCTTGGGCCATCGGCGGTTGGATGTGGGGCGGGGCCGACGAAAAACAAGCCATTGCCGCCATCCAGGCCTCCCTCGACCGCGGCGTCAACCTCCTCGACACCGCCCCCATCTACGGCTTCGGGCATTCCGAGGAACTCGTCGGCCGGGCGATTCAAGGCCGGCGCGACCAGGCCGTCATCGCCACGAAATGCGGGCTGATCTGGGACCGCGAGGAGGGCGAGTTCCATTTCCACGCCGACGACAGAGGCATCCAGTCCCGCGCTTCCGAGAAAAAAGTCTATAAATGCCTCCGTCCCGCTTCCGTACGCGACGAAGTGGAAAAGAGCCTCAAGAGATTGCAAACCGACCGCATCGACCTCTATCAAACCCATTGGCAGGAGAAAACCACCCCCATCGCCGATACCATGGCCGAACTCCTCAAACTCAAGCAGGAAGGAAAAATCCGCGCCATCGGCGTCTCGAACGCCAACGTCGAGCACATCAAACAGTACGGACAGATCGACTCCGACCAGGAAAAGTTTAACCTCCTCGACCGCAACCTCGCCGCGAACGGGCAGTTGGACTTCTGCCGCCAAAACAACATCGCCGTGTTCCCCTACTCGCCGTTGGCCAACGGCCTGTTGACGGGCAAAATCTCCCCCGACCGAAAATTCAATCCCGGCGACCTCCGCGCCGCGAACCTCCGCTTCCGCAAGGAAAATATCGCCAAAATCAACGCCAAACTGGCGGAGTTGAATCCCATCGCCGAGCGCCGCCAAGCCTCCCTCGCGCAGATCGTCATCGCCTGGACGTTCTCCCAGCCCGGCGTTACCTGCGTCCTCTGCGGTGCCCGCGACGAAATCCAAGCCCAAGAAAATGCCGCCGCCGCCGAGATTCAACTCACCGCCGAAGAAATCGAGACCATCGGCCGGACGATGGCGTGAAATGCGCCTGTGAAAAGAACGGGTGAGCCGGTTATTTCGGCAAAAAGTCCTGCTCGACGGTTACTTCGCGAATCTGCCGGCTGTCCGGCTCGAAGATGCGGATTTTTACCTGAATGCCGCGCAGGGGAGAGGCATAGGGAGTAACGAAAGCGAGTTCAGCATCGCTATCGACAATACCCGTGCCTGAGGTATTCGTGAGGGTAGGAGTATCGAAACCATCTCTGGCTGGAACAAGAGTGCCGCTGGGCGTTCTCGCTAAATCGTAAGTATTGCACCAAGTGTCGTAAACGCGGGCGGTGGTTGCCGTTGCTACCAAGGGTGAATTCAAATTGCCTAAGCTGCTGAATGTAGTATTTATTGTAGGATTGAAGCCTAAATCGACATATTGTCCGGCTACGATATCCCACACCTTCACGTCGAAGCCGATGACGTTGGTAAGAATAACATCATCGGCGATGCGGGTACTAGTATCGTCGCCCGGCGCGATGAGTGCGGTGTCGGACAGCGGATTGGTCGGCAAGGGCGAATCCGGATTGATCGTCCAAAAATCGACTTCGGTTTTTGGTTGCACAGCCGCGGTGATGGCCGCCGCCGTATTTGCCGCGCCGGAGTTGATCGCGGTCCAGTTGCCGGGCGCGCAGTTGGGCACGTTGTTATGAGAGCTTGCGCTCTCGCGGAGCGTGGGAAAGCCGAGTTGCCGCCAACTTCTCGAATCGTAGGGGAAAGGATCGTTTGCCGTGAGTCCGTAATGCGCGTAGCGGCACTCGCGGCGGGTCAAATCGCTGAGCGTATTGGGAACGATAACGCCGCCCTGCATCCGCGCCGAAATATCGTTGTTCTCGTAGAAGGGCGTCGGTTGAACGACCGCAAGATTCAATTGCGGGGCGACGAGCAGCACCCGGCGATGCAGCGTTCGGCCGCGTACGAACCAGATTACCTCGGCGAGGTTCGATTCGATGGCCACGCCGTTATAGCGCCCGATAAAGGGCTTGCCCGTCGAGCGAGTGGTGAATACCAAAATGTCGTCGAAATCGCCGACGGTGGTGTCGGTATTACCCGTTTCCGCGTTGATCGGTCTCGGAACGGCTTGGGAATTATTGGGAACTCCTGCCGGGAAAGGTTGATTTTTGGTGAGATCGTTAATGGAGGATGGAAAATATTCCCCTTGCCCGACCATCCCTTCGATGATTTCCAAAAATCCCTCGTTAAACTCCGTCCTCCGCGGCGGCATGGGGGTTACGGTAAGGCCCTCGAGGTCGGCTTGGAGTCGGTTTTGCGTCGCGCGGAGCCGTTCGGCCGATTCCATGATGGAACGCGATTGGGTGATCGAGGTTCCCACTACGCCGAAAAGCTGCACCACCGCGCCGAGAATCAACAGCGAGAGCGTCGTAGCCACCAGGATTTCAATGAGCGTATAGCCGTGCCGAGGGGGATGAGAGGGAGAAAAATTTCTCGATGGAGCGAACCGGTTCATAGACTTTCTCCTACCAATAACGCAAAATCCGCACTTATGCCCATTCCAAACCGGCCCGGCCGCTTCCCTATTCCTATTCGACCCTGAAATGGAGAAAAAGTCAAGGAAAGGGGGAAAGAAGGCGGAAGGAGGAAGGGGGAAGGCGGAAGATTCGCGTTCTCCCCCTTCCGCCTTCCACCTTCCCCCTTACTTCCCAAGCCACTTCAGCACCCAACCTTCCGGTACGCGCTTGATCCTGGTGTACCAAGGCTCCTCTTCCGGGTGGATCGGTTCGACGAGGATCGTGCGAATGCCGGCGAGGCGGCCGGCGATGATGTCGGCGAATAGCTGGTCGCCGATGATCGCCGTTTGGGAGGGTGAGGCGGATATTTTCCGCATGGCGTCCTTCACGCCCCCGGTGAAAGGTTTGAGCGCCTTGGCGACGAAGGGCAGGCCCAATTGGGCGGCGAAAGGTTTAATCCGCTTTTCCCGCCCATTCGAGACGATGCAGCAGCGAATGCCGCTTTCCCGCAAGTCGGCCAGCCAGCCGTCGATTTCCGGGTCAACGTCTTTCTGCGGATAACGCTTCAGGGTGCAATCCACGTCGAGCAACAACGCCTCAATGCCCCACTCCCGCAACCTTTCGGGCGTAAGTTCCAGCACGCTTTTCACGCAGTAATGCGGTTGGAGGAGTTGAAGCATGAGTGGGGAATGATGAATGGGGAATGATGAATGATGAATACTAGAGAATAGTAGAATTGACCGCAAGCGGGAATTTTGGCTGATCGTCATTCATCATTCATCATTCAGCATTCATCATTTACCCCCTATCCCCTCCTTCCTCTCCGCTCGTGCTGACGATCCCCGTGGCGTACCAAACGCCGTTGTTGCCGCGTTTCATGTCGAAGCCGTAAAACCGGTTCCGGGTGCGGAGCGCGCTCCAATGGCCGGAGGAAGTGCGCCAGCTATGGACGCACTCCTGGGCGGCATCGACCAGGTTTTGACCGGGCCAGCTTTCGGCGCAGATTTCCCGCGGCGCGCCGCCGCGCAACCGGCGGACGATGCGCTGGAAGCGGCTTTCCCAGTGCTGGTGCCCCTGCACGCCGCGGCGGGCCTGATATTCCGCCTGCTCCCGCGCTTCCGCGAGCAGATATTCGTCCGGCTCGCCGGCATCGGTGCCGGGCGGTTTTTCGGGATGCGTGCGGACCGCGAAGATCAGCGTGCGCTGCGTCAGCGTGCCGCGCGGCAAGTCGAGAATGACCGCCATTTTATCGGGCGTGTACTTCAAGTGTTCGGCGAACGGAAAGGTACTCACCACGTAGCCGCGATAGGCCGGCTCGCAATGCTTGTAATCGACGATCGCCATGCCCGGCCTGCCGAGCATTTCCTTGAAAGACGGATGCTCGATGAGCGCAATTTCCTTCTCGTCCATCGAGATTTTGGCTTTAAGCGGCAGTCGCACGCAAACGTATTCCTGCAGTTTTTCGCAAATTTTGGGATCGCCGAGCGTTTCCGTCTCGAAACGCTTGCCGAGCACATCGTCCGCGGCGTCGCGGAAGAGTATGAAAAGCATCCGGTTCTCGCGATCGGCCAATTCGCGGGCGGCGGCATAATCGGTCAGCCAAGGGATCGACTTGGCATCGTCATTCCCGCGCGAGAGGGAGGAAAAAGTGAAACCGGCAAGAATTGGGAGAACAATGGAGAGAAAATTCCGGATTGGCTTGAGGTAGGACAAAGCGGAGACAGGGGGGAAGTTGGTTCCCAGGCGGAGCCTGGAAACAAGGTTAGATCGTGCGAGTTTCAGGCAGGGTATCATGCAATTGCTCCTCGAATCGTTTGTTACGGCCGTCGGTGGGGAGCGATCAATCGAAATCGATTTCACGATTTCGCGTTGACGGCTTTGTCCAAGCGGGAAAAAGGAAGGTTACGAGGGAAATCCGGTTATGAAAAACCTTCCGTGAGGGCGAGATATCGCGGCTCCTGCCGCGAAGACGACTTGGCCATAGGGTGGGGTGGTGCCGATCGTCGCTTATCTACGGTTATTACAACCCATTTAGGGGTAATATCTGGCATTTCTGCCGAAGGAAGATGGCGGTTGCCGTCTAGTACCGATCAATTTCCTAGAGGATCATCCGCATCCCGAGCAACAGCCACAAAATAATGGGGAGGATAAAGCCGTCCTTAAAAAATGTCAGGTTGTAGCAATATGCCGAATCTGGTAAGCTGCCCAGGATTCGTCAACTGTTCCGTTTTTGCTGGACGGGCGATTTGGGAGGGATATTCCAGCCCTAGGAAAAGTCCCTAGTGTAGCCAACCAAAAAGCTGTGTCTATCGCCCAGAAGAGTAGGAGCATCCCCCCCATTATGCAAGGAGTTTTCAGGATGAGTATCCCCAGGATTGGTGGAAAAGTTCGTTTGCGAGTTTTGTTTGCAGCTATCTTTGTGCTCAGTGTCTTTGTTTTCAAAACGTCCACTCGGGCGGCGGAAAATTCGTTTGTAGAACTGGCTGCCGCTTGCGATTCGGCCAAGGCGGAGTTTCGACCGCTCACCGCAGCCGATTTGGATCCAATCAAAGCCGAATTAGCCGCCGCGGTCAAGCGGCTCGACGAGCGATTGACCGCCGCCGGCCCCACCGGCGAACCGTGGCGCAAGTATCTTCACTGGAACGCCTTGCAAGAAGAACTGGCGCGCGAGGGAGCTCCCCAGCGGGAAACGCTTTTGGAGGTCTATCGACAATTTACCGCCGGTGAAGAGGGCTTGAATTTGGTTTGGTTCGTGGAAGTGCAACGTGCTCTACGACAGTACCTGCGAGTTGCCGGAACCATCGGCAATGCGGACGCTTCCAAGATTTACGCCCAAAACCTCGATCGGTTGGCCGCCGCTTTGAAGGCCTATTCGGTCAAACCGACGGCCGACGACGCGCTGATCATCAGCGAATCGCTCCGCGGGCTGAAGGCCGATCGGCAGGCGCCGGGATTGGAGCAGGCCGTCGTGCAACTTTTCCGGCTGCCGAATCTATACGTCGATATCGACGAGGATGTCGTCAACGCCGCCCTCGCCGAGGAAGTGGACGAAACCGCGCCGCTTGAGGATTGCATTCTCGGCACCTCCATTCAAGGGACGACGCACACGGTCGGTCGAGCCAGCGCGAAACTGGCCGAAAGCAACCGCTTTTCCATCATCGACACGTATTTAATGGCCACGGCCTATTCCGATACCGTGGGCCGCAACGGACCGGTCTGCATTTACAGCAACGGGACGACGTGCATCGGGGCCATCAAGCGGCTTTGGATCGATGAAAACGGCCTGTTTTCGCACCCGGCCTCGTCCCATGCGGTAACGAACACTTGCATTAACGACATTCAATCGATCAAGGGCCGCAAGTTCGTCGAACGCATCGCCTGGAAAAAGGCCGGCAAGCAGTTGCCCAAGGCCGAATGCATCGCCTCGCGCCGCGCCGAAGCCCGCGTGAACGAGCGGATCGACGAAAGGGCCGATAAGGCCTTGGCGGAAGCCAACGAGAAATTTCAGCAGAAAATTCGCCGGCCGCTGGTCGAGCGCAAGCTCTTTCCCGAGGACGTGAAATTCACCTCCGGGGAGCGATCGATGCACGTCCGCTCGATGCAGGCCGGAACGTCGCTCATCGCCGCGCCGAGCCTGCCGCCGGAGGCCGAAAAAGCCGACATGACCGTACGGATTCACGAATCGATGGTCAACAATTACGCCCTCGACGCGCTGGGCGGAATGACGATCCGCCAGGAACAGGCCGAAAAGGCGATCATCGACACCTTCGGCGAATTGCCCGAAAAGATGAAAAACGCCGCCAACGAAGAACCGTGGGGGATTACTTTCGCCAAGCGGCAGCCGATTTCGGTTACTTTTGCCGACGACGGCTTTAAAGTTACGATTCATGGCGAAAAGTTTTACCGAGGCGCCGAGCCGCACGATGCTATGGACGTGACGGCGATTTATAAAATCGAAAAAACCGCCGAGGGATTCAAAGCCGTTCGGCAAGGCGATTTGCAAATCTTCCCGCCGGGATTCGACGTTGCCGGGGAACAACAGCTTTCGGCAAAAATTACCGCAACCCGCAATTTGCTGAAAAACCGTTTCGGCAAGGTGTTCGAGCCGGAAATCGTTCTAAAAAGTTTTGCCTTGAAGGACAAACTGGAAAAGGTGGGTAAATTCGAGCCGACTCAATTCGTCTGCCGCGACGGCTGGCTGGTCCTGGCGTGGAAACGCGTCCCCGCGGAAAAAAAATAGCATCGGCGTCCCACCACAATGGGCGGGATGAAAATCGCATCCTTCAGGTAAATAAAGCCTTCGCGGTTGCAGCTTCCCCTAGCCAACCCGGAGGTTTCCGCCTATAGTGAAATAGTCCTCGACGGACGATAATAACCGAAATAGACTAGGCCCCGGGTGGATTCACCCGGGGCTAAATAATTTTGCGGCCGCATTGGCTCTCGGCCGAAAAGCCTCCATTCCGATTTCGATTCATGTCCGACCGCATCCCCATGACCCGTGCCGGCTACGAAAAAATCAAGGCCGAACTCGATCATCTCCATACCGTCGAATTGCCCAAGATCTTGGAGCGCATCGCCGTTGCCCGTTCGGAAGGCGATTTGAGCGAAAACGCCGAATATCAATACTCTCAAGAGAGCCGGCTGTTGATGGAAGCGAAGATTCGCGATTTGCAGGATAAACTTTCCCGCGCGTCGTTTCTCGATCCTTCGCAAATTTCCACCGATTCGGTCTCCTTCGGCGGCACCGTCACGGTCAAGGACCTCGTATTCGACGATACGGAAGAGTTCACCCTGGTCGGCGCCGGCGAGGAGGACCCCAATAACGGGAAAATCAACGTATCGAGTCCCTTGGCTCAAGGACTGATCGGTAAAAAGGTCGGTGATCGCGTCGAAATCGCCGTTCCCCAAGGTATGCTCAAGTTCGAGATTCTGGGAATTCGCGTCGATTAAGGTAGTTCCCTTGGGAAAGGCATGCAAAGCGTAGCGTGCCTGCAAGCACACACCCTACCCGATTTCGGTCGCGATTCATTCCCGGTGGTCGAAATCCACCCTACGCTTCGCCGACTTCCGCTTTTCCCGAAGCGTACCAGGCGAGCCGGCCGAGGAGTCGGAAATAGAGGAGCCAGGCGGCGGCCGCGAGAATCGACGAGGCGATGAGCATCCAAACGAGGTCCTCGCAATACGCATGGGCGATGGCTGCGGCGACGATTACCAAAAGCGGCACGGTAATGGCGTAGAAATCGAGCCAGGCCCGCCGCGCGCGGAACGGGCTGAGCCAAACGGCGGGAATGCCGGGAAAGAAGAACGTGCCGGCGTCGAGTTCGGCCAAGAGCGCAAGCGGAAAGACGAATGCCGCGACGGCGGCGAAAACCAAAACCGAAGGGATGCCGAAGTTTTCCAGCAGCCAGCCGAGCGGAATGCTCGGCAGCGCGCTCCAAAAAAGCGCGGCAGTCACGTAGCCGACCTCGAGCAGCCAGTCGAACAAGAATCCGCGGGGCCAATTCTCGATGCGTTTCAGCCCGTTGCCGGTATCGAGCAAAATGCTCATGGCCAGCGCCGCGGCGTAGAAAAAGCAGCCGAGGCTCGACAATCCCCCCAGCGTGAGAAAGAACAAGCCGCCGAACCACGCTCCGAACGAGGCAAAACCCGCGTTCGGCGCGTCGAGGTAGGCGAGGGCTTTGGAGACAATGAAAAACGCGAGAAAGATCGCCGTCGAGAGAAACGCCAGCCGGAATAAAAGTTCGAGGCTCCCGTAGAATCGCAAACTTCCCGAGCGAAACAATCCGGCGGGCGGAGGTTTTTCCGGCCGCCAGGCCGCTCGTTCCGGCCTCTCGACCTCTTGCGCTTCCGCCTTTTTTCCCCGGGCGGCTTTTTGCCGCAATTCTTCTTCCCGCATCACGTCTTTATACAAGGCGACCTCTTCCGCTTCGGACATCGGCGAAGTGCGTTCGCCCTCGGGAACCGACGCGGATACGGCTTGCAGGCCGTATTCTTCCGCCGCTCCCGAATCCCGGCCGAGACGATTGCCGGCCACGAGGAAATCCATCCGGCATTTCGGGCAGCAGAGCCGCATTCCCGGCTGAACGTCCTCGGCGGTGATGCCGAATTTGCACCGCGGACACGCGACCGTCGATGGCGAGGAGGCCCCGGACATAGTTTTGCCCTCGATTTGGAGCAATCGATTTTAATTGGAAAGCCGCGACCAGTGGTCGCGGTGTGTGGCGATTATCGGCGTCAATCGTCGAACGCGGGGAAACGCATACACCGCGACCAATGGTCGCGGCTTTGTATGCGCAACTCTCACCCCGCGACCAATGGTCGCGGCTTTGCACCGCCAAAATATTCCCTCGCGTCGTCCCTACCACTCAAAATTTCGAGACCACCCAATACACCGCCCCGCCGATGCAGCCGGCCACGGGGATGGTGAGTATCCAAGCCACGACGATATTGCCGGCCACGCCCCAGCGCACGGCGCTCAGCCGCCGCATCGCGCCGTAGCCGATGATCGAACCGGTGATGGTGTGCGTGGTGCTGACGGGAATGCCGGCCCAAGTGGCTCCGAAGAGCGTTGCCGCCGCACCGGTTTCCGCGCAAAATCCGCCGAACGGATTCAGCCGCACGATCTTCGTGCCCATGGTTTTGACGATTCGCCAACCGCCGATCAAGGTTCCCAAACCCATCGCGGTATGACAGATGAGGATGATCCAAAAGGGGAGATCGTTGAATTGTTCGGCGGTCAGCAACTTGTTCGAGAAGAGCAAGAGCGCGATGATGCCCATCGTCTTTTGTGCGTCGTTCATGCCGTGCCCCAAGCTGTAAAGGGCGGCGGAAAGCAATTGTCCTTTCCTGAAGAGCCCGTCAACCTTGGCGGGCCGAACTCGATGAAACCACGCCGTCATGACAATCCCGATGAGATATCCGAGAAAAACTCCGATCATCGGCGAAAGCACGATAAAAACGGCCACTTTCGTAACGCCCGAGACAATCACCGCGCCGAAACCCGCCTTCGTGATCGCCGATCCGGCAAGCCCGCCGATCAAAGCGTGCGACGAACTGGTGGGCAGCCCCAAATACCACGTAATCAAGTTCCAGATAATCGCGCCCAACAGCGCGCTGAGAACCACGTTCGTATCGACGATATTCTTATCGACGATGCCTTTGCCGACGGTCTGCGCTACGTGAGTCGAACCGATCCAGGCGGCCACGAAATTGAAAGCGGCGGCCCAAATAACGGCTTGCAGCGGGGTTAAAACCCGCGTCGATACGATGGTGGCGATCGAATTGGCCGCGTCGTGGATGCCGTTGGTGAAATCGAACGCCAAGGCAAGAATCACGATCAACAACACGAACGGCGAGCAAATCAGGGCCAAATGGCCCAGTTGATAGAGGGTGTAGCCGACGCCGAAAACTACAAACGCCAAGGCAATGCCGGGCCAAATATATCCGCGATTCATACTGCTTCTTCCTTAGCCGTAATCGAGGCGTGTGTTCGGTCGGTCGGCTCGATTCGGCCCCTTGCGTCCGGTTTGAGGAGACTTTTAGGAGTTCTTCAGCACGATATGAAAGATCACGTTGCCCGCGTCCCGGCAGCGGTCGATGACTTTCTCCAACAACTCGAAGAGGTCGCGGAGCACGATGACTTGCATCGGTTCGTACTTGCCGCTGTACAAGTCGCGGAGCATCTCGAACACGAGTTTGTCGGCCTCGCCCTCCATCGCGTGCAAGCGATCGTTTTCCTCCTTGATCTTTTCCAGATGCGGATGATGCCAAAGCTGCCGCACCATCTCATGCACCACGTTCGTCGCTTGTTCCAGGATTTTGGCTTGGCGGTCGAAAAAATCGGCGGGCAGATAGGATTTCGAGAGAATCATCCGCCCGGCGAATTTCTCGATGGTTTTCGGAATCCGATACAAGGCTCGGGCCAAGGCCTCGAGGTCTTCCCGCTCCAGCGGGGTAACGAAGGTCTGGCAGAGCAGGGTCGTGATTTCACCGTTGATGCGTTTGTTCTGTTGTCTGACGCGGGAGAAATTCTCCAGATTGATGCCCTCGCCCGGCGACTTCAGCATTTCGACCAAGGTCTGGACCGATTTTCGGACCTCCTCCGCGCTCGATTCGAAGAGTTGGGCAAAAGTATGCGATTTACTGAAATAACTTTGTAAGGAGATCATGGAAACACCTATCATTTCCGAGATGGCGCGATGCCGTCAATGCTACCCAGGTATCGCACTTTGCGTATTTTATCGCTCTGTTAGATGGAAGTTAGTAATCGATTAAATGTTAGTTTAATGAATGCGAGATCGGTTGAACAGTTAGGGATCGGCCGATCGCGGTTGGCGTTTTCTCGGGAGTCCGAGGTTCGGGAATGGATTTTTTGGGATTGATTCGATCTTTCGTTTTTTTTATACTGCATCCCCCTAACCGGGCTGTACGGCTCTAGGAATAATATCGAATATTCACCGGTGATGGAACGCCGGTCGATGTGCAGGGAGGCACGCAAGTGGCCCAATACTTTTCGAATATCTGGCGTCTTCGTTTCTTTTGGATGGCGCTGGTGCGGATCGATCTGAAGAATCGCTATCGGCGGTCGATGATCGGCGTGGGCTGGTCGCTGTTGCATCCGATCTTGATGACCATCGTGCTCTGCACGTTCCTGGGCCGGCTGATGCAGCAAGACTTTCGGACCTATGCTCCGTTCCTGTTGAGCGGCTTGATCTTTTGGAACTTCATCACGGCGACGCTGAATCAGGGCTGCCATTGTTTCTTTCACGGCGAATCGTACATTCGCCAATACCCAGCGCCGCTGGCGATCTACCCCTTGCGAACCGCGCTGGGAGCGGGCGTACACTTCGGCATCGGATTGGCGCTGGTGCTGGTCATCGTCTGGATCGCGAAAGGTTTCGGCAACGTGCCTTCGCTTATCAGCCTCGTGCCCGCGCTGCTCTTGATATTTATCTTGGGCTGGTCGGCGGCGGTTTTGATGGGCGTGTTGAACGTGCTCTTTCAAGATTGCCAGCATTTGATCGAAGTCCTCATCCAGGTGATGTTTTACGTAACGCCGATCCTCTACGATCCCGCGCGGCTTTTTCCGCAAAGCCCGAATGTCGTATGGTGCATCAATCATTTGAATCCTTTGGCGATCATGCTGGATTTGCTGCGGAAACCGATCCTGGAGGGCGCATTCCCTTCGGCAACCACCTTCGGATTGGGCGTCGGCGTTGTCGCTTTGGCCGCCGCCGCCGCCGCCGCCACCTTGGCGAAAATCGAAAACCGGATGATTTTTTACCTGTGAAAATGAAGAGATTTGAGATTTGAGATTCGAGATTCGAGATTTGAGATTTGAGATTTGAGATTTGAGATTGGAGAACGGATGTCGCTGATCGAACTGAACGACGTAGGGCTGTTGTTCCGCGTGCGCAGGCTCGGACGGGTCAGCTTGAAGGAATATCTGGTGCAAGGGCTGTTCCGGCATCGGAAAAAAAATTCCTTCGAAGTCCAAGCGTTGGAACACATCGATCTGACGATACGCGAAGGGGAGCGGCTGGGCATCATCGGCCACAACGGCGCGGGCAAGAGCACACTGTTGAAATTGCTGGCGGGCATCTATCCGCCGACCACCGGCGAGCGCCGCGTCCGCGGACGGATCAGTTCGCTGTTCGATCTCGCGCTGGGCTTCGAGCACGAGGCCAGCGGCTGGGAAAACATCAAATATCGCGGCTATTTGCAGGGCGAAACGCCGAAGTCGGTCCGCGCGAAAATGCAGGCCATCGCCGATTTCAGCGAATTGGGCGAGTTCCTCGACATGCCCGTCCGCTATTATTCCGCCGGCATGATGGTCCGCCTCGCTTTTTCCATCGCCACGGCCATCGAGCCGGATATCCTCCTCGTCGATGAGGTGTTGGCCGCGGGCGACATCGGTTTTCAAAACAAGGCCCGCGAAAGGATGCGCTCGCTGATGTCGAGCGCGCGGGCGGTGGTGCTGGTGAGCCACGATCTGGCCGCCATCGACGCGATTTGCGACCGCGTAGTCTGGCTCGACCGCGGCCGCACGAAAATGGCGGGGCCGGCCAAGGAAGTGATCGCCGCCTATGCCCGGCAAATCGATCCGGACGCCCAGCTCAAGGCGGCGTGAAACGATATCCTTCGTAGGACGGATTTCCAACCTGTCGTGTGGAGGAAAAGTTTCCAACCTGTCGCGAGTTAGGAGATTTTAAGCGGAATCCATCCCCGCGTCATAAGACAGGTTGGAAACCTGTCCTACCGGGAGTTTGCATGAAAATATCCGTCGCACTATGCACGTATAACGGCGGCCGCTTTTTGCAAGCGCAGTTGGAAAGCATCGCCGCGCAGCACCGCCGGCCGGACGAGTTGGTCGTCTGCGACGATCGCTCGACGGACGATTCGATGGCTGTCGTGCGGCGGTTTGCCGCGGCCTGCGGATTCGAGGTTCGCGCGGAGGTGAACGAGCGAAACCTCGGTTCGACCCAAAACTTCAGCCGGGCGGTATCGCGGTGCCGCGGAGACATAATTGCGCTGGCCGACCAGGACGACCTTTGGCTGCCCAACAAACTGCGCCGGTTGGAAGGCGTTTTCGCCGAAGACGCCGGCGTCGGCGTGGCCTTCAGCGATGCGGCGCTCATCGACGATGCGGGCCGCCGGCTGCCGCGCGGTTTGTGGGAGTCGATCGCCTTCGACCGCCGGATGCGGCAGCAAGTCAACGGCGGCCGGGCCCTCGAAGTGCTCGTCAAGAGAAACGTGGCGACGGGTGCGTGCATGGCCTTTCGGGCGGAATACCGGGAGCTGCTGCTCCCGATCCCCGGCAAGTGGGTGCACGACGGATGGTTCGCTTTGTTGATCGCGGCGGTCGCGCCGTGCCGGGCGATCGCGGAGCCGCTGGTCGAATACCGGCAGCACGGCGGACAGCAGATCGGCGCGCGGAAGGAGAACCTCTATCGCCAATTTCTCCGCGGCATGCGGCAGAAACGCGACGATTTCGCGGCGATTTCCGAAAACTACGCGGAGGCCCGGCGACGGTTGGCGGCGTTTCGCTCACGCCTGCGGGACGACGGCGCGCTCAGGCTGCTGGACGAAAAAGCGGAACACTTCCGGGCGAAAGCCCTGATGCGGGAACCGCGAATTTGGCGGTATCCGATCATCGTCCGCGAATTGCTCCGCCGCCACTATGCCCGCTACTCCCGCGGCTGGCGGTCGATGGCCCAAGATTTGTTTATGTAGCATACCCAACGAAGTGCGTACATGTACTGGATTGTCCTCACATTTTTGATCGCCTTCTTCACCTCGATGGCGTTGACGGTCGCGGTGCGCGCGGCGGCCGTGCGTTGGGGCGTGGTCGATAAGCCCGACGGCGGACGCAAGCTGCATAGCGGCGCGGTGCCTCTGTGGGGCGGCGTGGCGGTCTATTTGGCGATGGTCGCGGGACTGATCGCGGCGAGTTTCGGCGCCTACGGGACCGGCGCCGAGTTCGCCAATCTGGCCCGCGCCGTGGCCGTGGCGGCGGGCTTCGTGTGCATTTTCGGCTGCATCGACGATGCCTTCAATCTTTCCGCCCGCGCGAAACTCATGCTCCAGGTCTGCTCGGTCCTGCCGATCGTGATGGTAGGCTACTACATCGAGAGCGTGGTGGCCTTCGGCTACCGGATCGAGTTCGGTTATCTGGGCATTCCGATCACCGTGATCTGGCTCCTGGGCTGCATCAACGCCTTGAATCTGATCGACGGCATGGACGGCCTGGCCGCGGTCGTGGGCATGTCCACCGCGGCCATGATGGGCGTAATCGCCGCCAGCACGGGACTCGACCACGTGGCGATCATCGCCTTGGTCCTCGCGGGCGCGTTGGCCGGATTCTTCGTGCATAACCGGCCGCCGGCGCGCATTTTCCTGGGCGATTCGGGCAGCATGGTCATCGGCCTGGCCGTCGGCGTGTTGGGAATGCAAGGCGCGCTGAAAACGTCCGCGACGCTCTCGATCACCGCGCCGGTCGTGGTGATGACCTTGCCCATGTTCGACATCGTGCTCGCCGTCGTGCGCCGCAAACTGACCGGCCGCCGCCTCGACGTCGGCGACCGCGAGCACATCCACCATCGATTGCTCGACCGCGGTTTGAGCCAATGGCAAGTGCTGTGCATCCTCGGCGCGCTGTGCCTGACGACCGGCGCCGCGGCCACCGCGGCCACGATCTTCCGCAAGGATGCCTTGGCCTGGATCACTTCCCTGACCCTCATCGTGGTGATGATTCGCATGAAATTCTTCGGCTATCACGAATTCGATTTGCTGCGTCGGGCGGCGCTCGGCCGATTGGCCGCGCTGGTGCGGGCATTCGGCCGGTTGCGCGGGACCGAAGCGCAACATGGCATCGTATCGGGCGATTATCCGCTGTTGGCGGCCTGGGAGGCGCTCATTGGCGAAGTGCGGCCCAAGGGCGTCCGCCGCGTCGATCTGCGGCTTGCCAGCGGACCGATCGAAGGCCGCCGCTATTGGCGCGATTCCCTCGAAAACGGGGACGAGTGCCATTGGTCGGTCTCCGTTTCGGTGCAAAACCGCGACGGCCGCGCCTGCGAACTTCGCGCCGACGGATTGGAAAAACCCCGCAGCGAGCGGGAAATCGAGTTGTTGACGGGCCTGCTGCGGACCTTCGGCAATCGCGTTTTCGAACTCGTCGAAGACACCGACGTGCTGCCCCTGATGGATGAAATCCGCATCATTCCCTCGAAGCCGAAGATGCCGCAGCGGAAAGCCGCTTGAAGAGTAGGCGGTAGGCAGTATGCGGTAGGCAGTAGGCAGTGAAGAGTGGAGAGTGGAGTGTGGAGAGTTTAACGAGGTTTTCCTGCCGTGATGCCATAATCGAAAAAGTGTAAACCGCCTACTGCCTACCGCCTACTGCCTACCGCTTACCGCCTACTGCCTACCGCCTACTGCCTACTCCAAAATGCGACCAAAATCCATCATCCCGATCCGCCCGGACCTCGATATCGCGGTCGTCTATACCCACGAACGCGATCTGATGCCGAAGCTGCTGTCGTCGCTGGCGGCCTCGGGCGACGGCTTGCGGATGCGGTTGCTGCTGATCGACAACGTCTCTGCGGAGGGCGGCGACGAGTATCGGCGATACTTCCCCGATACGATCGTCATGCGCAACGAAAAGCGGCTGTTTTACGGGGCCAACTTGAATCGCGCGATCCGCGCCTCGACCGCCCGCTACCTCTTGATGCTGAACACCGACATGTTTTTCGATCCGCCCGAACAGTGTCTCGCGCGGATGATCGAGTTCATGGACGAGCAGCCCGATTGCGGCATTTCGGGTTGTCGGCTGTACCGTGGAGACGGCGAGTTCGCCTTCCCTGCCCGGCGCTTTCAAACGCTGCCCCTCATCTTGGCGCGGCGGTTGGGGCTTGCCCGCCTATTGCGGAATACCGTCGATCGCCATTTCTACCGCGAACGCTCGATCCACGAGGCCTGGCCGTGCGATTGGCTGTCGGGCTGCTTCATGCTGGTTCGCCGCGAGGCCATCAACGACGTCGGCTTTCTCGACGAAGGATTCGTGAAGTACTTCGAGGATGTCGATCTCTGCCTGCGCATGGCCCGGGCGGGCTGGCGCGTGATGTACAATGGCGGAACCTACGGCTATCATCTCGAGGAGCGCGGGAGCAAACGCCTCTTTTCGGCCGATGCCCGCCGGCATCTGAAATCCTACTTGCATTGGCTCTGGAAATGGGGCTTTTCCCCCGAACATCAAGCCGCCGCCGCCCCCGCCGCCCTCCGCCGCGCGGCGTAGCCGCAACCAATCGTTTAGCCCGGTGCCAACGGCGACGGCGGGTGGAGTTTTCCAGCGCCCCTTTAATCCCGCCGTCGCCGTTGGCTCCGGGCTAAACGAAAAACATTGAGGAATTCCCCTCAATCCTGAGAACTAATGGCATGGCGATTTTATAAATAGCGACTTCCTGAGTGATCTATAAAAAGTCTATTACTCACCAAAAAAACCTGTCTAACACCTTTTATTTGCCATACTATCCCCAAATCGTGTACGATAGATGTTAAGTGGATCGGGGGATTGCCCAGTTATCGCGTAACTTCCCTGCGTTTCCGGTGTTGAAACGGTATCGGGCGCATCGGTGCGGTAATAAAACCTCTTGCGGGAGGAATTCCATGAAAACCATTGCAATTTTTTGGCTGACCCTGGCGTTTTTTGCCGTCGCTTGGGATGCACAGGCACAAATGTTTACACCGCGAAGTTCGAGTTCGAGCATGGGCAACTCCGGCTTGGGCAGCATGGGAATCGGTAGCACGGGCATGGGAAGCATGGGCATCGGGAGCACGGGCATGGGGATGGGAAGCATGGGCATGGGAAGCATGGGAACGGGGATGGGCATGGGAAGCATGGGTACGGGCATGGGAATGGGCGGCACGGGCATGGGTGGAATGAGCGGCTTGGGCGGCATGACGAATCGGCAGAATAGCGGATTCATCGGCGCCAACACCAATGCCAATCAATTCATCGGCGCCAACCAGTCGGGAATGCAAGGGATGGGAATGAATCGCCAGAATTTCGGCGGCATGAGTCAATTCGGAATGGGCGGCAGAATGGGCCAGAATCAATTCGGCATGGGCATGAATAACGCCTTCGGCATGCAGAATAATCAAAGGCAGCAACTGGTTACGGCTTCGCGACTCGCTTTCGAGGTCCCCCTCCGCGCTTCCGCCGCCGTCAGTACGTCGATGAACCGGCGCCTTCTGGAGGCGTGGGGAAACCGTAGTTTGTCGCCGCTCCAGGCGTCGCTGCAGGGCCGAACCCTGATCCTGAAGGGGACGGTTGCCACGGAGCACGATAAGTCGCTGGCTGAGAAAATGATGCTCTTGGAGCCGGGAATCGACCGAGTCCAGAACGAATTGGTGGTTGGTGCGCCGGATACTGCGGGACCGAAGAGTTCGCCGAATTAATCCCCGCCGCGTCCGGCTGCCGCGTCGCGGGCGAATTTGGCGCGTTCACCGAATTCGCCGCTCCGTGGGGCGCCGCGTTCGGCGGAGTGAAATTGCCGCCTACGTTCGCATTCTGGCCGAGCCTCGGCATCGTCGTCAATAAGCTCGAAGGCGGCACGGCGATGGTCGTGGTGGTGATGCTCCGCGGCTGGCCGCTTGGGGCTTCTCTTCCCGAATCATTGGGATTCATCGGCGCCGCGTAGCTTGCGGGCTGGATGGCGTCGTTTCCTTGCCCTAAGGCGGGCAAGTTCGATTTTTTCGCCAGATCTTGGATTTTTCCGGGCAAAATGTGCCGGGTCTGCTCGCTCACGACCACGCTCCCCTTTTCGGGCGTGAAGCGAACGATGAGACTGACTTCCTTTTGCTCTCCGCCGGCCTCGTCCCAAGGAATCCACACGCTGTAAGAATGCCCCAATTTCGACTTGCTGTAATGCGTGGCGAGTTGGTCCTTGGTGAAGACGAATTTTCGGTCGGGCTTTACGTTGTTGGGATCGCGATTCTTCTCGTCGAAGGCGTAAACGGTCAAGGTTCCCTCGATCTTGATAGGCTCTTTTTTCCCCTCTCCATAAAAGATCAACCGTCCGCCGAATCCGCGCACGGGAGCCTCGTTGCCCTGATAGAGAATGGTATCCGTCCAGTTGGCGACTACCTGGCTGGGCATTCCCGGCTTTTCGTCGGCAATCGTGAACGGCCAGACATCCGGCTTTTTCAGGCTCATCGAAGTGCAGCCCGTGAGGATGGTGAGCAACAAGGGAAGGACGACGACCGAGAGATGATTTCGAGACATGATAGTTCCCACTTTATTGTGAGGGAAAAAGCTCAAATTTCAAATTTCAGATTTCAAATCGGATATTTCAGATTTCGAATTTCAGATTTCAAATTGGTAATTTCAGAGTTCAAATTTCAGATTTCAAATTTGAAATTTCAAATTTCAAATTGCAAATTGAACAAAGGCAAATTGGCGTTTCTGCGCATTTTGGAATAAGCCCCTCTCCCCTCTCCACTCTCCCCTCTCCACTCTCCCCTCTCCACTCTCCCCTCTCCACTCTCCCCTCTCCCCTCTCCACTCTCCACTCTCCACTATCCACTCTCCACTATCTAAAAACCGTCGCTTGCGTCGAGGGATAACTCGGCGGGGCATCGTAATAAATGGGCGCTGCGACGCGATCGTTCCGCGGATCGGAATTCGCGGCAGCGGGCCGTTCGTAAGTCGCCGGCTGCACCGGGGGCAAACTGACCGGAGGCCGATAACCGGCCGGCTGAACGGCCGGCGGCGGTCCGCTCGGTCCGGGAGGCATCGGCCGGGCGGGTATCGCACTCGTCCCATTCGCCGGCGGCGGCAGCGCCGGTTCCGGCGGAAGCGGCGGCATCGTCCCATTTTCGCCGCCCGGCTGTTGCAGTTTGAGCGGCGGTTGGCCGTTCGTCGGCATATTTTGCGGTTGCGGGGGCTGTACGCTTGGCGCGGGGTTCCGATTTCCGTCCGGCGCGGGAATCGGTTCCGGCACTTCGGGCAAGGGGCGTTTCGCCGCCCGCGGATCCAGATCGGGATAGACCGTCGGCGTTTCCTTGTCCGACCATTCGCCGTTGCGCTGCCGCAGGCTGTTGTCGCCGGTCAGTTGAATGACGTCGGCGAGGCACCAATTCATGCGCGACGTTTCCATTTTCCTGACCGCGTCGGCGTCGGCTTCGCTGCGGATGACGTGCGGCGTCATGATGATCAACAATTCCTTCTTCGTGTTCTGTACGCTGTCGTAGCGGAACAATCGGCCCAGGTAGGGCACGTCGCCCAGCCAAGGCACTTTGCGGTGAATTTCCGATTTGGTTTTGGTGATCAGCCCGCCGAGGACCACCGTTTGGCCGTCCATCGCGCTCACTGTGGTTTGAGCTGTGGTCAAATCGAAAATCGGGGCGGTAATGACCTCACCATTAACGGAAGTGATCGGAACCCCCGCACCTGGATCAATAGCCGAATTTTGTGCATTGAGTTCCATTACTACGACATTATCTGGGCTAATTCTCGGCCTTACCTGAAGCTGCAATCCGACCAATTGCTGGGATGTTGTGGTTGTTTGAGTGGCTGCAGCGGTAGCTGTACCCGTTACCGTCGGTACTTGTTTACCGGAAAAAACGAGCGCCAATTGATTATCGAGCGTTTGAACTTGTGGACGACTGAGTATTTCCAACCGGTCGTTTTCCTTCAGCGCGCGGATCAGCACGCTCACGCTCTCGCTGGAGGCCGAAAACGTGAAACCGCCGAATCCCAAGTTGCTGTTGGTGCGGCCCACGGCGAAATTCGACGTGCCTTGGGAGCCTACCAACGGCGCATTGGCGATGCTGCCGTTGCCCAACGCCTGGCCGATGAAGTTGTAACCGGGCACGCCCGCCGCGCCCGCCGCCGCGTTCGCCACGCTGCGGTCGAACAAGATGCCGTCCTGCAAGCCCATCTCCACACCTAGCTCTTCATTATCGGTCAAGGTGACTTCAGCCAGAAGTACCTGGATCATCACCATCGGTGGCCGGGCGTCGATCTGCTCGATCATGAGCTTGATGTCGTCGTAGTAGCGCGGCGTAGCGCTGACGATCAGATTGTTGCTCACCGATTCGGGCACCACGATCACCTCTTGCTCGACCAAGGCGAAAGCGCTGAGCACGCCGCCCTGTTGAGACTGCATCTGCTGCACCTGCTGCAGATAAGTATTGATGGCCTGGCCGACTTCCGGGGCAGGCGAGTTTTTCAGGCGGTAAACGAAGTTTTTCCGATTGCGGATGTCGCTGCCGTCCAACCGCAGCAAAATCGCCTCGATGATCGACAAATTGCTCGCGTCGCCGGAAGCGATGATGCTGTTGGTGCGGGTATCGGCGGCCAGGCGGACGGGGATCAACGCCTCGCCCCCTTCCAAGACGACCGCTTGCTGGTTTTGGCCGAACGCGCCGCCGAATCCGCCGAATCCGCCGCCGCCCCCGGTGGTTCGCTGCTGGCTGGCGGGCGTGAACAGCATTTGCAGCATTTGCATCAGCGCGGAGGCGTCGCCGTGGTCGAGCGTAAAGACCTTGATTTGGGCTTCGGCCAGCGGCAGGCGGTCGAGTTCGTGGATCAAGGTAACGAGCAATTCCATGCTCTCGGCGGGAGCCGAAACGACCACCGCGTTGGCCCGCATGTCGGCCGTTACCCGCACGTCGGTGAGGATCCCCGATTCCCAGATCCGCTTGTTCTTGCCGTCGATCTTGAGGAACCGCAGAATGGCCGACTTTTGGTCGGGCGTGGCGACCGCGGTCTGTTGTTGTTGCTGGATGCCCCCGAAAACCCCCGTTTGCGTTTGTTGCGGGACGTATCCCTTCACGTTGAAGGCGTATTGGAGGATTTGCACCAGTTCGCTGGCCAGCGTGTTTTCGAGCTTCACGATTTGGACCTCGTTCACCATCGGGCTGGTGGAGGTGTCCAACCGCGCGACGAGGGCGGCGATTTCGACCATGTCGCGCGGCCCGGCTTGAACGACCACCGAGTTCGAGCGCACGTCGGCAATGGCGACGACGCGGGTGCTCAAGCCGACGCCGGCATTGGCGCGGCCGTTGTAAAAGGAATCCACCGCGGTTTGCACCGAAGCGGCCGTCGCGTGCTTGAGCGGAAAGACGCGGAATTCCGATTCCGGCGAAACGTGCGTATCGAGCTTCTCGATCAGATCGATCGCCGTTTGCACGTTTTCCTTGCGGCCGACCAACAGCAGCGCGTTCGGCTTGACCAAGGGCGTGATGCTGACGGTCCCCTGACGCTGATAGTAAACGTCAAGGTAAAGTTGGTTGACCAGCGCAGCCATCGCTTCGCAGTTGACGTTCGCCAGGGGCTGAATGAGGATCACCGGCTCGGTGATTTTGCTCAGTTTCTCGATTTGCTCGATGATCGCCGCGACCTGCTCGATGTCTCTTTTTTTCCCGCGAATCACGATCACGTCGAGACCTTCGAGCATTTCGACCTGCACCGTGCCGCTCAATCCGCTCGTTTCGCCTTCTTTCCCGGCTTCGGGCCGCGGCGCGATTTGCGGCTCTCCCGCAGGCGTCCCTCCGGGCGCGATGGGAGGCTGCGCCGCGGCGGCCGCCGGCTCCTCCGGCTTCGGCTCGACGACTTGGATTTGCCCGGCGAACAAGGTCGCCGCCAAGGGCGCGGCGTTCGACCGGCCGGTCCCGGCAAGGCGCACGGCGTCCACGGCTTTTTTCATGTTTTCCGGCTTGGCCGTTTGGTAGGCGATCATCCGCATGTTCTCGTTCTGGTCGTCGGCCGAGGTGTCCATGGCGCGGACCAGACGGCCCGCCCCTTGAACGCCCAGCGCCGGCCCGCGCAGCGATACCTGATTGGCGGAAAAATCGACCGCGAATTCCACCCCGCCGCGCTGGGAAGAGGCGAGTTGGTAGCGATTCGTGCCCGGCATCAGGCTCGGCAAGGTCGTGAGGCGGTTCTTCAAAATGTCGCGCAATTTCGCTTCGAACTCGCGCGCCGTGATATTCCGCAAGGGCATATTCGTCGCGGTCAGCCCGGAGGCATCCGCCGCCGGCGGTTGGGCGACGGGAACCGTTGCCGCATCGATCGCCGGAGCCGGTTGCGCCGGCGCGGCTTGGGCCGCGCTGCGGTTCATCTCCGCCGCGATTTGGGCGTGGACTTCGGCCGGCGCGATCACCAGAATTTGGCCGTTCCGCCGGTCGGCGGAAACGCGCAACTCGGCCACGTCTTTGAAATCCATGCGGATTTGTTCCGCGGCGGCCTCCAGCCGTTCGACGGGAAAGGCATAACTTTTAAGAATCGCTTTCGATTGGGCGGAGGCGTTGGGCAAGACCGCCAGCAATGCCAATATCGCTACCGCTACCGCGAGACCAATCAAAGCAACGGGATTGAATCGTTTTGAAAGAGACATGGCTTTTCGAACATGGCGTTTTCCCCCCACCTTGTTCTCAGCGCGTGCGGCATGACAAGAGACGCACTTTTTACGCAGGACGGATAATCGGCAAAGTCTGCCCAACTCTCCAGAAAATACCCGAATTTAATTAAATACTGCAATATTCCCCACCCAACGGGTTATAAATTCAGGACACTTTTCCAAACCGTCTTTAGGTTTTCTCCTTGTAGCGTAACCGCACAAAAGACTGTCAAAATGACAGGCTCGTAGATCGTGCATTCAGCAGAAGATTACTAATGTTCGCGAACTATTGTTGTATCTTATTACATTACAATTAGTTGCATCATCGACCTGATAAACGATTATCGACGGCACACTCTTTGCTTAACGTTGTCTTTAATTAGATATTTGCCGCTTATGGCTGATTTCGTATGAATAGCGCGATTTAAGTGAAAAATCAGACAGGGCCGGCCGGGCGAACTTCGATTTTCCCCGAGCGACCCCAAACATAAACAAAGGAGCTACTTGAATGGCGGTTACAGAAAAAATTATCGGCATCGACTTGGGCACGACCAACTCGGTGGTGGCGGTGATGGAAGGCAAAGAAGCAAAAGTCATTCCCAATGCCGAGGGGAACCGGCTCACGCCCAGCGTGGTGGCGTTCAACGATAAGAACGAAACCATCGTCGGCGAGCCCGCCCGGCGGCAGGCGATTACCAACTCGCACCGCACGATTTCCTCGATCAAGCGATTCATGGGCCGGCGGCACAACGAGGTCGCCAGCGAAGAGAAGATCGTCCCCTATAAAGTGATTGGCGGACCGGAAGATTACGTCAAAGTCGATGTCAACAACAAGCAATACACGCCTCCGGAAATCTCGTCCTACGTTTTGCGGAAACTCAAGGAAGCCGCCGAGTCGTACCTGGGCCATACGGTCCATAAGGCCGTGATCACCGTGCCGGCGTATTTCAACGACGCCCAGCGGCAAGCCACCAAGGACGCCGGCCAGATCGCGGGCCTCGAAGTAATGCGGATCATCAACGAGCCGACCGCCGCTTCGCTGGCTTACGGACTGGACAAGAAAAAGAACGAAAAGATCGTCGTCTTCGATCTCGGCGGCGGCACTTTCGACGTTTCCGTGCTCGAAGTGGCCGACGGCGTGTTCCGCGTCATCAGCACCAACGGCGACACCCACCTCGGCGGCGACGACATCGACCACGTGCTCATTAACCACGTCGCCGACGAATTCCAAAAACAGCAAGGCATCGATCTGCGCAAAGACCCGATGGCGCTGCAGCGGTTGCAGGAAGCCTGCGAGAAGGCGAAGAAAGAGCTAAGCTCCGCGCAATCGACCGACATCAACCTGCCTTTCATCACGGCCGACGCCAACGGTCCCAAGCACTTGCAGATGAACATCACGCGGGCGAAATTCGAGCAACTGGTCGATCATCTGATCGAGCGCTGCCGCGGTCCGGTCAACCAGGCGATGAAGGATGCGCATTTCACGCCGAAGGATATCGACGAGGTGGTCTTGGTCGGCGGATCGACGCGGATCCCGAAGGTGCAGGAACTCGTCAAGGGGATGTTCGGCAAAGAGCCGCACAAGGGCGTGAATCCCGATGAAGTTGTGGCGGTCGGCGCGGCCATCCAAGGCGGCGTGCTGATGGGCGACGTGAAGGACGTGCTGCTCTTGGACGTAACGCCCTTGAGCCTGGGCATCGAGACCTTGGGCGGCATCATGACCAAGCTGGTCGAGAAGAACACCACCATCCCCACCGAGCGGAAGCAGGTATTCAGCACCGCCGACGACAATCAAAGCGCGGTTACGGTGAAGGTCTATCAGGGCGAACGGCAAATGGCGGGCGACAACCGGCTGTTGGGCCAGTTCAATCTCGAAGGTATTCCGCCCGCTCCGCGCGGCATCCCGCAGATCGAAGTCAAATTCGACATCGACGCCAACGGCATTTTGCACGTTTCGGCGAAGGACCTGGGCACGGGCAAGGAGCAGACCGTGCGGATCGAGCAGTCGAGCGGCTTGAACGACGCCGAAATCGAACGCATGCAAAAAGACGCCGAATCGCACGCCGAGGAGGACAAGCGCAAACGGCAGCTTGCCGAAGAGCGCAACAAAGCCGACAGCATGTGCTGGTCGATGGAGAAACTGCTCAAGGAGCACGACGCCAAGCTGGGCGCGGCCGACAAGGAAGCCGTGCAGAAAGCGATCGAAAAAACCCGCGAGGCGGCCAAGAGCGACGACCTCGAACGCATCAAATCGGCGACCAACGAGTTGGAGCAAGCCTCGCACGCCTTGAGCAAAACGCTCTACGAGAAAACCGGCGCCCCGCCCACCAACGGCGGCCCAGCGGGCACTGCTCCCGGAGCGGGCACTGTCGCCGGCGCCGCTCCCGGCCAAGGCGGCGACGACGACACGATCGACGCGGAATTCGAGGTGAAGTAATGCCGCGAGTTGCAAGTCTCCCCTCTCCCTTTGCAACATGATGCTACTGCTAGCAGCGGGAGAGGCGATTTATCTGAATGTTTACAAAAAAGAAAGCCTTGCGTAACTCGTTGCTACGCAAGGCTTTCGGCTGTCGGGGCGACAAGATTTGAACTTGCGACCTTCTGAACCCCATTCAGACGCGCTAGCCAGGCTGCGCCACGCCCCGGACTGGGTTGCTGGAAAAATCTTTCCAGCATGCACTAGTATGCCAGATAAGACCCGTTAATGCAACGGGCATTTTGGGGCTACTCGCATTTCGACGCCAAACAAGGCACAATGGATGTGGAATGAAGTGTCGATCACCCCTCTCCATTGAGGTAGGGGCTGGAGAAGAGGGCATGGCTAAAATGCACGGACAAGGGGATTTGATTTATCCGGAAAGCCCTTACCATAGCCGTATCATCGAGAGGAATTGGATGATAAATGCACAACGTGGAACTGTCCGGTGATATCGGGACCGAATAATTGCCACAGTATGATTATTGTCTGTAACATGTTTTAGTTCAAGGACTTATGTCGTGCAATCTTTTTCCGATCGCTTGGCGGAGAATATAAAACAACGGGGTAATCCGGTCCTCGTAGGCTTGGATCCGCGGTTCGATTCCCTCCCGGAATCGTTAATAGCCGAGGTCTCGCCCACAAATTGGTCGGGTGTGGCAAAAGCATACGCCCTTTTTTGCCGCGAAGTGATCGATATCGTCGCTCCGCTGGTGCCGGCGGTTAAACCGCAGGCGGCATTTTTCGAGCAGATCGGCCCCCCGGGCATGAATGCGCTGGCCGATGTCATCGAATACGCCCACCGAAAGGATTTGCTCGTAATTTTCGACGGCAAGCGCAACGACATCGGCTCGACGGCCACGGCCTACGCCCAAGGCATTTTGGGATCGGGGCCGGCCGTTCGACTGGATTCCGATTCAACCAAGGCAATCAAGAGTCCCTGGGGGGCCGATGCGCTCACCGTCAATCCGTATTTGGGCGACGACAGTTTGCAGCCGTTCATCGAGACGGCCCGGGAACGCGGAGCGGGCGTCTTCGTCCTGGTGAAAACCTCGAATCCCGGCGGCGGCATGTTTCAAGATTTGGTCGCCGAGGGCCGTCCCTTGTATCGGCACGCGGCCGAATACGTCGAGCGCAACGCGGCGGAGACGCTGGGGCAATGCGGCTACGGGATTGTCGGAGCGGTTGTCGGGGCGACCTATCCGCGGCAACTTGCCGAACTCCGCGAAGCAATGCCTCATGCGTGGATTCTGGTGCCCGGTTTCGGCAGCCAAGGCGGCACGGCCGCCGACGCGGCGGGCGCTTTCGACGAACGCGGCCTGGGCGCCATCGTCAATAACTCCCGGGGGATCATCTTCGCTCATTCGAGCAAGCCTTATCGAGAACGCTTTGGCGCGGCGCGTTGGCGGGAAGCGGTTGAAGCCGCGACGCGCGAAATGATCGAGCAATTGCGCGCGAATACTCCTGCGGGAAAACTCGCGAGAAAATAGGGCGTATAAAAACCGCGGCTTGGAATTTGGGAGAGCAAGGGATTCACCCTCCAAGGAGTTGAATGCGCTGATTTGAGAAACGAAAAAGGGGCATTCCGCTCTCGATCAAAGCGGAATGCCCCCGATTTACGATCGGGGGAAGGGACGGGCGGCCTGCAAAGTCATGTTTTCTCGGGAGGACACGTTGGAAAGCCGCGACCAGTGGTCGCGGCTCGCGGGAGGAAGGAATGCGTAGCCTCCCGATTCGCAAGACCATGCAGATTTCCTGGGGGATGGGAAAGGCGGACTATTTTTTCTCCGCTTTCGCGGCGGGGTCCTTTTCCTTGATTTCGCCGCAATCCTTGATGACGATTTTCGCCTTGGGCCGGCCCGATTCCGTACCGAGGCTTTCGATCTTCTTGACCACGTCCATGCCCTTCACGACCGAGCCGAAAACGACGTGCTTGCCGTCGAGAAAATCGGTCTTGACGGTGCAGATGAAGAACTGCGAGCCGTTCGTGTGGGGACCGGCGTTCGCCATGCTCAGGATTCCGGGGCCGGTATGCTTGAGCTTGAAGTTTTCGTCCTTGAACTTTTCGCCGTAGATCGATTTGCCGCCCGTGCCGTCGCCGCGGGTGAAATCTCCGCCCTGGCACATGAAATCGGGGATGACGCGGTGGAAAGCGCTCCCCTTGTAGCCGAATCCCTTTTCGCCCGTGCATAGAACGCGGAAGTTTTCGGCCGTTTGCGGCACGACATCCGCCCGCAATTCGATTTCGATGCGGCCCAATGGTTTTCCGTCGGCCGCGATTTCAAAGTAACATTTTGGCAATTTTTTCTTTCCTTCCTGTTTGTCGTCCGCCGCCGCGAGCGAATTCGATGCGGCAAGCGCGGCGGCCGCGGTTGCGATGAACATCCTGCGAGATAGCATGAAAAATCTCCCGGAAAATTTATTAGAAGCGATCCATTTCGTTCACGATCGGGGCGGAGACGTTCCGCGCCGTGGGCTGGCAGGCAAGCTGCCGACGGTCGATATCGGGTCAAGGACTCTTCCAAGGCAAAAAACCGCTAAGGACCGCAGACCATAAAAAAGCATATCATTCCGGTCAAGCGACCCTCGCCGATAAGACGAAGGCAATGGAATGACGCGCAACGGAACTTTCGGCGAAAGACCGGTTCCGCGCGCTCACTTCGAGAGCGATTGCGCTTTGGCGCGGCGAATGGCGCGCAACCTGGCCCTGCGGCGCACATCCGAAGGTTTTTCGTATCGTTCCCGCCGACGCAATTCCAATTTCAGCCCCGAACGCTCCACGATTTTTCGAAGCCGTCGCACGGCTTCTTGAATAGACTCCCGCTCGCGCAATACGATTTTTACCACAGTCCGCTCTCCTAGGACAATTTTTGGAAACCGAAAAAAACGATTGATCCCCGCTCGGTGCAAGGAAACACTATCCCAATTTTACTTCTCCCGCAAACTATACCATGCACGATTCGGCTTTACAAGCGGAGGGCACGGGGCTCGAACCCGCAACCAGGTTTCCCCGGCACCACATTTCCAGTGTGGCCGCTAACCATTCGCTTACCCTCCCAATGGGCGGTGTCACTCTTTCGATGCGTGGGCAATGGCAAAAAATGCTTGCAATCCTTCTCAACCAACTCGTCTTATTAGAAGAGTAGGAGGAGATGCGATTCAAGGAAATGAAACAAATCACCCGTATATCGAGTGGAGCCGACCGGGATCGAACCGGCAACCTTCTGGTTGCAAACCAGACGCTCTCCCAACTGAGCTACGGCCCCGCGAAACGAAGAGAATGGCGGCAATTGGGGCAAGGAAAAACGAAAACGATGTGCCGGCCATCCGCATACGTCGTAAACCACTGCCGAGTAAAGGTTTACATTAGTGGACAGGGCCGGGATTGAACCGGCGACACACGGATTTTCAGTCCGTTGCTCTACCAACTGAGCTACCTATCCAAAATCGAAACGGCGTGCCGCAAATGCGATCGGATTCGAATCAACGGGTGCAAACCTTTTCAAACGATCTCCTAGGCGGAATGATTGCCGAGGCCGGCCTCCAAACCACCATAAAATTCATATTACCAGAAAAACATCGGCATTCAAGCCCAGCCTACTCGACTCTCTCCGCATCCGGCACGCAAACGCCTATCGTAAGCGTTCACGCCCCGGTCGGGGACTGGTCCATTTTTCGGCGGGAAAACGTATTTTGTGAACAAACGGTAGGCCGAAAACATGGACCTGTTCCCTTCCGCGGCGTGAGGGGGACAGTCCCATTTTCGCGGCGATTGAGCATTTTTAGAGCACCATAATCTTTTGCGCCGCGAAAATCGGGACAGTCCCCAGTGAACGGTTACCGCCTATCAAACGGTCCCTTGACTTCTTAACAGAACCTTCTCGCCTTCATCGTCATAACCATTTATATTGCAACAACTTAGGACAATAATACCTGAGATTGACAAAAGTCGGGCACAACCAACGGTCTCCGGGAAATAGGCGTTTTTCGCGTCGGTCCCCTACTTATCGGTCTTGACCTGGGAGGGCAATTTCTATATTGTCCGCACGCGATTTTTTCCTTCTTTTCACAAAAAACTATTCCGACCTATTCTGGCCGAGAGAGTGCAGGGAAGCATGAAACGGCTCCAAAAATGGACCCTCGCGACATTATTGACGTTCCTTTGCGGTTGCACCTGGTTCGGGGGCAAAAACATGCGGTCGCAAAGCCCCGACGATAAATCGACCGCGAAAAAGCACCGTTTGGTCGGCGATTTGGCCGTGCCTTACGGACTGTACCCGGTCCGCGTGGAAGCCATCGGCTTCGTAACGGGATTAAAGGGGACGGGAAGCGATCCCGCCCCCTCCCCGCAACGGACCGAACTCATCGATGAAATGCGCACCCGGGGAGTCGCCAATCCCAGCGCGGTACTCGCCACGAACAACACCTCGCTCGTTTTGGTGCAGGCGGTATTGCGGCCGGGCATACAGAAAGGGGAGCGGTTCGACCTCGAATTTCGCGTCCCCTCGCAAAGCGACACCACCAGCCTCCGCGGCGGATACCTGCTCGAAACTCGCCTCCGCGAGTTGGGCGCCATGGCGGACGGCCGGTATCACGAAGGATCCGTCTTGGCCCTCGCCGAAGGGCCGCTGTTGGTCGATCCTTCGGCCGATCCCAAAAAGGACCGCATCATGTCCACCCGCGGAAGAGTGCTCGGCGCGGGCGTCGCGCTCAAATCGCGGCCGCTTGGTTTAGTGCTTAAAAAGGGGCAGCAAACCATCATGAACAGTTCGCGGGTGCAGAATGCCGTGAACAAACGCTTCTCCACGTATGAAGGGGGAAACAAAATCGGCGTCGCCAAGGCCCAGACCGAACAATACATCAAATTGGACGTGCATCCGCGCTACAAGGACAACATCAACCGCTACGTGCAGGTGGTGCGTTCGATCGCCATCAACGAAACCGACTCCGACCGGCTGAAGCGCATCGCGCGGCTCGAAAAGGAGATTCAGGACCGCGACACCGCGGCCGAAGCGGCTTTGCAGCTCGAGGCCTTGAATAAAGACGGCATCCCCCCGCTGTTGAAGGCGCTTGAATCGTCGGATAGAGAAGTGCGGTTTTACGCGGCCGAAGCGCTGGCGTATCTCGACCGGCACGAGGCGGTGATGCCGTTGAGCGAGGCGGCGCGCGAAGAGCCGGCGTTTCGCATTTTCGCCTTGACCGCCTTAAGCGCGATGCAGGACCCCGCCGCTTTCGAGCAATTGAAAGGAATGCTCTCGATGTCGAGCGCGGAAACCCGCTACGGCGCATTCCGCTCGCTCTGGACGATGAATCCCCACGATCCGTTCGTGCGGGGCGAAGTCTTCGGCGATCGGTTCCATTACCACGTTCTCGACGTGGGCGGACCCGCGATGATCCACGTTACCCGCAGCCGCTTGCCCGAACTGGTGTTGTTCGGCAAGGATCAAGAGTTCCTGTTGCCGATCACGGTGAGCGCGGGGAATCAGATCATCGTCAAGAGCGAAGAGTCGGGCGAGATCACGGTAAGCAAATTCGCCGTCCACGAAGCCGACCAAAAACGCGCCGTCTCGAAGAATGTGGACGAGGTGGTGCGGGCCATCGTGGAACTTGGCGGGAGCTATCCCGATGTCGTGCAAGCCTTGCAGGAGGCAAAAGCCGCCGGCGCGCTCGTGAGCCGCTTCGAGGTCGATGCCCTCCCCCAAGCTGGCCGAAATTACGAACGTAACGCCGAGGGCGACACCGCCAAATCGGGTGGGAACGACTTGCCGTCGGAAAAATCTCGGAAGAAACTTTCCAGTCCGCTGCCCGCGCTCTTCGACTCGAAAGTATCTGCCGCTAGTTACAAAGAGGGGGATAAATCGAATCACGTCCAGTCTTCCGACTGGAAAGAAGAAGTGAAAAAGGAAGAAAAGCCCGGTTTCTTTGGTAAAATGAAATGGTGGGGTTCCAAAAAGGAAGAAACCGACGCAGAATCGAATACATAACGTCGAGTGGCTTTCGACCGGCGATTTTTGCAATAGGGTTCAGGGTTCAGGGTTCGGGAAAGCGCGCGTCGCATGATCCCGAACCTAAACCCTGAACCCTAACTTTATTCGACACTCCATCCCATGCTCAATGCGCTCGAACTCGTCGGTTTCAAGAGCTTCGCCGACCGCACGCGGTTCGAGTTTCCGCCGGGCATCACCGTGGTCGTCGGGCCGAACGGCTCCGGCAAATCGAACGTCGTCGATGCCATCAAGTGGGTTTTGGGCGAACAGAGCATCAAAAGCCTCCGCGGCAAGGAAATGGCCGACGTGATCTTCAACGGCTCCGGCTCGCGCCGCGCAATGAACACCGGCGAAGTTACGCTCACTTTCAACAACGCAAACGGCCTCTTCCCCATCGACAGCGCCGAAGTCCACATCACCCGGCGGATCTATCGCAGCGGCGAGGGGGAGTATCTGATCAACCGCAATCCCGCCCGCTTGCGCGACATCCGCGACCTGCTCTCCGGCACCGGCATGGGCACCCAGGCGTATAGCGTCATCGAGCAGGGCAAAGTCGATGTGCTGCTGCAATCGTCGGCCAAGGACCGCCGCTTGATCTTCGAGGAAGCGGCGGGCATCAGCCGCTTCAAGATGCGCAAGCTGGAAGCCCAGCGGCGGTTGGAACGCGTCGATCAAAATCTCTTGCGGCTGCACGATATCGTCGATGAGGTCGAGAACCGGCTCAAGAGCGTCCGCGCCCAGGCCGGCAAGGCCCGACGTTATAAGGAATATGCCGACCGGCTCCAGGAATTGAGGACGCAGGTGGCGATGGTCGATTGGCGGCGGCTCAGCGAACGGCTCGCGGGCATCGAGGCGGAAATCCTCGCGCGCGCCGACGAGCGCGACGCGGGCGCGGCGGCCGTCGAATCGCTCGAAGCCCGGCTGCTGGAGATCGACGGCCTGTTGGGCGAAATCATCGAGAATATCCGCACCGCCGAAGCGCGGATCTCCGCCAACCGCGAACGCATCGCGGCGGCGGAATCCTCCATCGACCACGAACGCGCCCGCTTCCGCGACTTGGAACAGGAGATCGCCCGCCACGGACGGCAATTGGTCGGCATGAGCGCCCGGTCGGGCGACCTGGAGAAGCAGCTCTCGCTTGCCGCCGAGGAAAAGACCGCCGCCGAGCGGCAGTATCGGCAGATCGCCCGAAATGTGGCCGAGGCCGAGCGCGGTCTGACCGAAGCGATGGCCGCGCTCGATCGCCTGCGGGGCGAAAGCGAAGAACGCCGCGTCGCCTACATGCGGCAAATGCGGATCTCCGCCGCGCTGGGCAACGAGAGCGGCGCGCTCGAGGCCCAAGTCGCCGCCGCGGGGGCCGCCGCCGAACGATGCCGCGCGCGGATCGCCGAACTCGACGGCCTCCGCGAACGGTCGCTCGCCGAATTCGCCCGGTTGCGGCAACGCTGCGATTCGAGCCTCGAAGAAGCCGAGGATCGCCGGCTGCGCCTCGCCGCGGCCGCCGACGAGTTGAACGGTATGCAGCGGGAACTCGCATTGAAGCAGGAAGAGGCGGCCGCGCTCCGCCGCCGGCAAACCGGGACCGCCGAACGCGCCGCCGTGCTCGAAGACCTGATGCGCCGGCAAGAGGGCGTCGGGGCGGGCGTGAAGGAAATTCTCGCCCGCTGCCGCGATGCGGCCGAACCCGCGCTCCGCGGCGTGCACGGCCTGGTGGCCGACCTGATCAACGTCGGCGTCGATCTCGCGCCGCTTGTCGAAATCGCCCTGGGGCAGGCCGCCCAGCACCTCGTCGCCTCGCCCACGCGGGAGTTGATCGACTTTCTGCAAATGGAATCCCCGCGGCTCGGCGGCCGGGTCGGAATCCTCTGGTTCGACGAACGGCTTTCCCGGCCCGCGCCGGCCGTCGATCTGCAGGGCCGGCCGGGAGTGCTCGGACGCGCCGACCGCTTCGTCGAGACGGCCCCGCGATTCGCCCCGCTCGCCGAACGCCTGCTGGGCCGCACTTGGTTCGTCGAAAAACTGGCCGACGCCTTGCAGTTGCAGGAAAACATCTCCCCGCTCCGGGCGTCGAGCGAAGGTTGGCCGGGAGCGGGGAACCATTTAAACTCTGCGCGGTCATTGGCGCAGCAAATTTCCCCGGAGGATACTTTTGCCTCATTATTGACCGTTTGCAGTATAAACTTCGTCACCCTTGCCGGCGAATTGCTCGAAGCCGACGGAACCCTCCACGTCGGCCCTCGCCACACCGCCTCCGGCATCATCTCCCGCCGCAGCGAACTGCGAGCCTTGAAAGCCCAACTGATTGAGATCGAAAACGCCGCCGCCGAAATCGATGCCGATCTGCACCGCCTGGAAGACGAAATCGCCCGGCGGAAACAGGCTCTCGCATCGCGCCAGGCCGAACATCAACGGGCAATCGAAGCGATCGCCGAAATGCGCCTTGCCGTCAATACCGCCGAGCAGCGCCGCTTGCAATTGGACGAGCAATTCTCACAACAGCAAACCGAACTCGACGCCGCCGGAAAACAGCACGACGACGCCCGCCGGCGGCTGGCCGAGGCGCTGGAACAGCGCCGGCAACTCGATCTCGGCCTGGCCGAGACGGAAAGCCTGATGGCCCGGTTGAGCGAACAACTCGGCCTGATGGAAAACCAGCGACTCCTCCGCGGCCGCGAAACGACCGAAATCAAAGTCGAACTGGCCAAGTGCGAGGAACGCCTGCGGAACCTCGACGCGCAACTGCGGCAGCTTGAGGAAAACCGCGAGGAGCGAAGGCGGACCGTCGCCGAAAACCGCGAACTGCTCGCCCAGTCGAAGCTCCGCGCCGAGGCATCGCAATGGAGCATCCTGCGGGCGGAAGCCGAAATCGCCGAACTCTATCTGCGAAAGGAGAGTTTCGCCTCGCAAACCGTCGGGCTTTTGGAGAATCGGGAATCGCTTCAATCGCAGCGCGTGGAACTCGGCGCGGAAGCCCAGAAAATCCGCGCCAAAATCCGCAAACTGGAGGAAAAAATCCACGCCCAGGAATTGGCCGCCGGCGAGGTCCGCCACGAGCGCGGCGGCCTGGCCGACCGGCTCCGCGAAGATTACGGCATCGAACTCGCCGAACTCGAGCACGATCCGAGCATCGAGGAACGGCACGAGCGCGAAGCCGTGCAGCGGGAAATCGACGATTTGCGGCGGAAACTCAACTACCTGGGCAACGTGAACCTCGAAGCGCTCGAGGAACTCGAACAACTCGAATCCCGATACAACAACCTTGCCGAACAGTACCGCGATCTGGCCGACGCGAAAAACGCGCTCGAAAAAATCATCGAAAAAATCAACGCCGACAGCCGCCGGCTGTTCGCCGAAACCCTGGACACCGTTCGCGGCCACTTCCAGCAGTTGTTCCGCGACCTGTTCGGCGGCGGCCAGGCCGATATCGTCATGGAAGAGGGCGTCGATATTCTCGACAGCGGCATCGAGATCGTCGCCCGGCCGCCGGGCAAGGAGCCGCGGAACATCTCGCTCTTAAGCGGCGGCGAAAAGACGCTCACTTGCGTCGCGCTGTTGTTGGCCATCTTTCGCAGCCGGCCCAGTCCTTTCTGCGTGCTCGACGAAGTCGATGCCGCGCTCGACGAGGCCAATATCGACCGCTTCACCAAGGTCCTTCAAGACTTCCTCGCGTGGACGCAGTTCATCATCGTTACGCACTCCAAAAAAACCATGACTTGCGCCAATTCCATCTACGGCGTAACGATGCAGGAATCGGGCGTCTCCAAACAAGTCTCCGTCTGCTTCGAGGATGTCAGCGAAGACGGCCATATCCGCGCCGAACGGCTGAACGAAGAAGGCGCGGCGCAGGAAGAAAAAGAAGATGCCGCGTGAGGATGTGAACCGCCTCGGAGACGTCGTCAGGATGTTCAAGAGACGTTTTGGACGGCCTCAATCCGCATTATTCATAAAAGCGATTTGTAGAAGCGGCATCTTGCCGCTTTTTGCCTAAAATGCGGCAGGATGCCGCATCTACGATGTTTATGAATAATCCCGGTTAACGAGCGGTTTGCGCAGTTCAATTTCCAGGCATCACACTCCATACAACTCCCCGAACTTCCCCCGCAAATGCCGCATCAGCGGCTCGTGCGAGAGCGGCTTTCCCGTTACCCGCTCGACCAACTCGGCGGCCGTGTAGCACTGGCCGTGGCGGTGGATGTTCGCGCGGAGCCAATCCAATAGCGGCCTGAATTCGCCGCGGGCGAACATCGCGTCCAGATCGCCGAGCTCCTTTCGCGCCTGCTCGAAATACTGCGCGGCGTAAAGATTCCCGAGCGAATATGTCGGAAAATAACCGAAAAGCCCCGCGCTCCAGTGGACGTCCTGCAACACGCCGTCGGCGTCGGTCGGCGAACCGACGCCGAGATATTGTCGATATCTGTCTCGCCACGCCTCCGCCGCGTCGGCCGCCGCCAGTTTCCCGTCGAGCAAATCCTGCTCCAACTCGAAGCGGATCAGAATGTGCAGGTTGTACGTCGCCTCGTCGGCCTCGATGCGAACGAGCGAAGGCCGCACGTCGTTTACCGCGAAATAGAAATCATCGAGCGAAACGCCGTCCAGGGCCTGCGGGAACTGTTTTTTGGCTTCCGGATAGAAAAACTTCCAAAAGCTTTTACTCCGCCCGACCAGATTCTCCCACATTCGCGATTGCGACTCGTGAACGCCCAGGGAGATCGCTTCGCCCGTGGGCAGGCCGTAGTTCTCGGCCGGCAGGCCCTGCTCGTACATTCCGTGCCCCGCCTCGTGCAGGGTGCCGAAAAACGCCGCCGGGAAAAAGTCCTCGTGGTAGCGCGTGGTGATGCGGCAATCGCGCGGTCCGAGCGTCGTGCAAAACGGATGCGCCGTTACATCGACCCGGCCGGCTTCGAAATCGAATCCGATCGCGGCGGCCGCCAACTTGCCGAACGCCTCCTGCTGCGCGACCGGAAACGGCCGCTTGAGAATTTCCGTCTTCGGCCGCTTCGCGGAAGCCCCGATCGCCGCCACCAGCGGCACGAGCTGCTCGCGCAGATCCCTTAGCGCCCGGCGGATGTTCGCCGTCCGTTCGTCCGGCTCGAAATCGTCGAGCAAGGCGTCGTAAGGGCAATCGGCGTAGCCCAGCGCTTCGGCTTGCTGCTTTTTCAGGTCGATCGTTTTTTCCAGCAGCGGCCGGAACATCCCAAAATTATTTTGCTTCCGCGCTTCCTGCCAGGCATGCTGGCCGAGCACCGCCGTCCGGGCGAGTTCCTCGACCAAGCTTTGCGGCAACTTGATTTTTTTGTCCCGCTGGTGCTTGAGCCGGCGAACGACCACCGCCGCGTCGCTCGCCGGATCGACGGCAAGCGGACTTTCGGCCAGCGCGGCCAGCGAATCGCCGAACTTCGCGTCGATCCACCGTTCGTGCATCATCCCGGCGAGATACGTGCATTCCTCGGCGCGATACTCGCTCCCCGCCGCGGGCAGATACACCCGCTCGTCCCACTCCAGAAGCGCGGAGATCGACGTCAGCATCGCCGCCCGCCGGGCGTGATGGCAAACGTCGTCGAAGAGCCGTTCGAAGTTCTGAGACATGATTTTTTGTTAGGTTATAAGAGGACGTAGATCGGGCTGAGAGGTTGTGAAAAAATTGGGACAGGCACCTCATGACTCCCATTCTTCGGCGGATTTCCAGCAACTCGGTTCGGAGCCAGTCCCATTTTTTCACAACCTCTGCGCCTACCATGAATACTCTGAGTCATTGCAGGAGTCCGAGCCAATCATAACAGCATAGAGACTTTTTCTTGAGTTGCCAGTGTAGGGTGGGCTTCGCCCACCATGATATAAAACAATCCTACAGAGGGGGTTATTTTCCTTTTCAAATCACGCATATTACCCATTTATTGATATCTTAAAGTAATTTGCCAATAAATTCTTCCGTCCCCTTGTAATCGAAAAACATCTTGCTATCTTAGCGGCACTAACGGAAAAGTTTGTGCACACCCCCCATTTTGCTAAGCCTTGGCCCGCCAAGGAGAAAGCAAAGGGTGGTCGGCGTGGCATGAGGGAAGTCATCCTCGGCTTGCCTCATGTCGCGGGAGTGGAACGGAAGTCCCTCCTCCCTGCCACAAACTCCCACCTACCAGCGCATTCCCGACGGAGGAACTCGCCGCTGTTTCCATATCGAGGAAGAGTATTACTCCCAGGGATCGGGAAAAACCGTGCGATGCCAATTTGTCTGATTCCCTGCGCGCGTCAAAGGGGACAGTCCCATTTTCGTTGACCGAAAATCGGGACAGTCCCTATTTCACCCGGCTAATTTGCCAGGATCGAAACCGATCCCCAACCCCCCTTAATGGAGATGCTAAACGTGCTAACGACATTAACATTCTGTGCGAGTTTATTGCTCCCTCTGGCCGAAACGGAGAAGGCCGCGGAAAAAACGTCCACCGCCCCGGCCGCGAAAACCGAGAACACCGTCCCGACCGAGATCAAGTCCAACAAACCGGCCGTCAAGACCGAAGACAACGCCTTGGCCGAGAAGAAAGCGGAGAAGACCGCCAAACCCAAGCAAGACGAAGATAAAGAACTGCTCGCCATCGAAGCGAACGTAGTATCCTACACGAACAACGAGCGGGCGAGATATGGCCTACCCCCCCTCGAAGTCGATAAGCAACTTATGAGTACCGCCCGGGAGCATTGCTCCTGGATGACCTGGAACCGGATTTTCCAGCACACCCGCCGGTCCGTTGCCGAGAACATCGCCATGGGCCAGCCCAGCAGCCGGGACGTCGTCCGCTCGTGGATGAACTCCTCCGGCCATCGCGCGAACATCTTGAATCCGAACCATCGCCGCATCGGCGTCGGCGCGTACCGCACCGAAGGCGGCACGATCTATTGGGTGCAGCAGTTCTCCCGATGATCTTCGACTCCTTGGGATGGCGGTTGTACTGCCATCCCCTGAAAAATTGTAGGGGGGATAAGGAGCGACATTACAACTGTCGCCCCAACGGTCTCGCTTTATAATTGGCCGCCAATAAAAAACCCTCCATCCGTTCCGATGAACGCCATCGGATCTGATGGAGGGTACGCGCCTGTCGGAGGTGCTCCTCGAATTCGTTTTGCCGCCCCAAACCCGGCCCGGCCGAAAATACGGAGGCGCTCCCTCATCCTTGCGGCCAATCGCAATTGACCGTCACGGATTCACGGCAGCCGGCTCCGTATTTCGGCCCGATTCCCGTTCCTTCGTAGGACAAGTTTCCAACCTGTCGTCGGAAGTAGTAACCGTTCACAGGGGACTGTCCCGATTTTCGCGGCGCAGAAGATGATGGTGCCGTAAAAATGCTCAATCGCCGCGAAAATGGGACTGTCCCCCTCGCACCGCGGGAAGGGGACAGGTCCATGTTTTCGGCCTATCGTTTATCCGCAAAATACGTTATCCCACCGAAAAATGGACCAGTCCCCGACCGGGGCGTGAACGCTTACCGGAAGTAAAACAGATTCATCAAAAGACAGGTTGGAAACCTGTCCTACATGTGAATCGCGCTCGAAAAGCGGCACCGCTTGAAAAGCGTTCTCGTCTATTTGAAAGTATAGCTCAAAAAAATCGCGGGGCGGGGAATCTGGAAATAATTCCCGGAAATGATTATTTTATTAAGAGGGGACAGGATACAGGGGACAGGGGACAGGGGACAGGATTTTAGAATTTGGGCACGGGGAACTCTTGATTTCGAGCCTCTGAATCCCCAATCCCATTCCCTGTCCCCTGTATCCTGTATCCTGTCCCCTGTATCCTGTCCCCTGTATTCCGCCCTATCATGCGAATCGGCGTCATGAGCGACACCCACGGCGATCTTTGGGCCGCCCGCGATGCGGTTCGCGTCTTCGAGGACCGACGGGTGCAGGTCGTGTTGCATTGCGGCGACGTCGGCCCCGGCGTGATGCACGAACTCCGCGGCTTCATCGCGCATTTCGTCCGCGGCAATACCGACAGCGAAGAAGGCCTGCGGCAAGCCCTCTGCAGCGAACAACAGACCTTTCACGGGCACTTGGGCGAATTGGAATTCGCGGGCCGAAAAATCGCCTTCCTGCACGGCGACGACGAGCGGGCGCTCCGCGACCTGATTTCCAGCCAGAAATGGGACCTGATCTGCCACGGCCACTCGCACAAGGAATCCCGCACCGTTTGCGGCCGCACGCTGGTCCTCAATCCCGGCGCGCTCCACCGCACCTCCGCCCCCAGCGTGGCCATCGTCAAAGTGCCTGAGATGAGCGTGGAGGTGGTGCCGTTGTGAAGAAGTCTCTTTCGCTGTAAGCGTTCACGCCCTGGACGGGGACTGGTCCATTTTTCGGCGGGATAACGTATTTCGCGGACAAACGGTAGGCCGAAAACATGGATCTGTCCCCTTCCCGCGGCGCGAGGGGGACAGTCCCATTTTCGCGGCGATTAAGCACTTGTACGGCACCATAATCTATTGCGCCGCGAAAATCGGGACAGTCCCCTGTGAACGGTTACGGAGGATCAATATCGGCCGCGGTAGGTGCGGGCTTCGCGTTCGGGGGATGGGGGATTCGAGCGGGAGAGGGGAGTTTGGCCGCGGCTTTCGACGAACACCAGGAGATCGGCGCGGGCGGGGGTATTGCCGATGGGCAGCGAGACGCCGGGGACGAGCGGCTTGCCATCGACCGGCATCGGCAGCGCGACCATGCCCATCCCGACCAGCAGCACCTGATCGACCGGCCAGCGGAAGCGTTCGTGGAAGCGGTAGTGGGTCATCTGCGGCACTTCGATTTTGACGCGGTTGCGCGGCGTCGTGGAAGCGGCGGCTTCGAGGAACACGGGGAGCATCTTTTCCACCTGGTCGATCTCGCACTTGATCGTCGCGTCGATCAAGCGGCGGTCGGCGGTCAATAGCGGACTGAAATCCAGGGAAAAACCCTCGTCCACCTGCCCCTGCTGAAATTCGTAGCCCGCGGGGAGGTCGGGCCGGGAGATGACGTCGCGGAGGTAGGTTCGGCTGCGCATCGCCGGCACCACCGTCGTTTGACCGTTGGTTACCATCAAATACGGCGAACTGTGCTCGCGGTAGTCGGTGCGGCGGCGGAGGTCGGCCAACAATATGGCGGCGTCCTCGCGGGCCATCACCCAGGCGCACACGCCGGGTGTTTGCACCGGCACCGGGCGCAACAGCGATTGGGCTTTGGTCCGCCAACTGGGGCTATCGACGGTTACCACGCGCAGCGTGAAGGGATAGGCCGCCGCTTCGGCATTGACGAAGCGATCGACGATATCGGCGATTTTCGCCTGCATTTCGGGCGTGTGATAGACCTTCAGCGCGCGGCTGTTCGCCGTGAGAATGCCGAGCGGCTCCGAATGCCACGCCTCGTAGCCGGTTTCGCGCAGAATCCAATCGATGATCGCCTGCTGCGGCTGCTTGGTGGTGGTGACGCGGGCCGAATAGGCGCTGATGTCGTACTCCTTCCAGACTTGCCCGGCGTCGTTGGCGAGCGATGCGATGCCGCCGCCAATGTTCGCGGCGGCATGGCTCGAACCGGTTCGACTCGCGCCGGTGGAAGATGCCGCAGTTGCGGAAATCGCTTCGGATTGGGAGGCGACTGGGCCGATATCGGCCGCGGTGCGCCAGTCGGCGGCCGCGCGGCCGGCATCCGAACGGGTTTGCCCGTAAACATATCCGGTACAGAGTGTCCAAAGACTAACGATGAATAGATATCGGGCGAACATGCTCCAGCCTCCTTGCCGAAGTCGAGGAATAAACGACTCTCCTGGTATCCGGGAAAATATTATCAGGAGGTCTGCAAAGTGATTTTTTCAAGGTACGACACGTTGGAAAGCCGCGACCATTGGTCGCGGTTCGCGGGAGACAGGAATACCTAGCCTCCTGATTTACAAGACTATGCAGACCTCCTGAAAACACTATAGGGAATCTCCATGTCCGACACAATATCAATTTTGGGCAAGATGGATAATATGGGCCGCTGCGGCGGAATTTTCGCCTCATATTTCGCCGCGTGATTCACCCTGCCGATACCATTCCGCGCGGGTCCAGGGGAGTTTCGTTCTTTCGCCGCGCGTGAACAGTATTTGAAAGAGTTGCAGCGCCCCGGCGGCGAATGCGGCCGCGGAACCGGTTAGGTAGAGGCGCCACATCCGCACGAAACGGTCGTCGAACATTCGGCGGATATTTTCGGCGGACGCCTCGAACCGCGCGAGCCAGCATTCCAAGGTTTTGGCGTAGTGTAGGCGCAGATTTTCCACGTCGGCGACCGAAAAGTTCCACGGTTCGACGATCTCCATGAATTCGCGGAGCGTGGGCAAATGGCCGCCGGGAAAAATGCGGCGCTCGATCCACGGATTGTGGGGAAGGGGCCGATTCTGGCCGATGGTCTGAACCAGCGCCCTGCCGTGGGGAGCGAGGCAGCGGTGGGCCATTTTGCCGAAATCGAGGTAGTGTTCCCGGCCCACGTGCTCCAACATGCCCAGGGAAACCAGCGCGTCGAAACGGCCGGTGATGTTGCGGTAGTCGTCCTCGACGATCTCGACGCGATCGTCCAGTCCTTCCTCGCGAACCCGTTGCCGGGCGTATTCGATTTGTTCCCGGGAGATGTTGAACGATTTCACGCGGCAGCCGTAATGCTCGGCGATATGCAGGGCCAACGCGCCCCAGCCGCCGCCGACTTCGGCGACGGCCTCGCCGGATTGCAATCCCAATTTGCGGCAGACGTAATCGAGCTTCGCGCGTTGTGCCCGTTCCAAGGTCATCGACGGCTCGGCGAAATAGGCGCAACTGTAAACCATGCGTTCGTCGAGCCAAAGCCGGTAAAAGTCGTTGCCGAGGTCGTAATGATGGCGGATGTTTTTCCGCGAACCGGCGATCGAGTTCGCGCGCCGCCAATGCCGCAAAAGTTTGACGCTTCGCGCGAATGGGGACGACCGTTTATCGCGATTCTGGCCGCCGCGATAGAATATCTCCAGCAATTCCCGCAAGCCGCCCGCGATTTCCAGCCGTCCGTCGCTGTAGGCTTCGCCGAACTCCCAATCGGGATCGAACAACAATTGATACAGCGTCGGGCGATCGCGGAGCAGCAAGCGGATCGTTGCGCCGCGCTCGCCGAGGGAGATTTCTTCGCCGTTCCAGAGCACGATGCCCACGGATTGGCCGCCGATCGTCCGCAACAAGCGCTTGCAAAGCCAACGCTCGAGCGCCGTTGCCGAAGCGGATTTGTTTTCGATGGCCTCGGCGGCGTTTCCGTTTTCATGCGCGGCGGGATAATGAGCGGGCTCGATTCGCTCTTTCGCGGCCGGTGCGGAGAACGCAGGCGCTTGCGTAAACCGGGGGCAAGAGCCGCCCGGCGGAGATGAGGTTTGCACCCGCGGGGATGCGTTTATTTCGCTGGAAATCGGATGAGCCATGCGATCCTCCCGAGTTCGAGCAATGGAAATATATGAAATTATTCTACATCGGGTTTCCGTATTGGCAATAACCCTAAAGTGGCATGGAAAACGTTTTCATTCTCGCGGCGAAGGTTTTGAGCGTTTTCGAGAAGCGCGGCGGATTGGGCCTGGATCCGTTCCACGTATTCCGGGTCGTCGATTTGCTTGAGGTTCGCCGCGATGTTCCACAAACTGCCCCGGACGCAGACGAACGCGGTTTCGCAGCCGAGGGCGGCATCGGCCGCAACGGCGGGAGGTCCATAGCGCGCGGCATCGCGGGCGGCTTGCATGGCCTCGATGCCGGCGAGCGCGGTGCGATAGGGCACGTCGATCGTCCGTTTGAGGGCATCTTGGATTTTCCGCGTACGGAGTTCTCGTTCGTTCGCGGTCGGCGCGGGCATTCGCTTTGCATCGAGATAGGCGCGATACGCTTCGGCGTCGTCATCGACCGATTGCAGCAACTTCGCTTCCGCGGCGAGGGCCGTTTCGACGAGCCGCGAAAGGGCGTCGTCCCGCTCGCGATCGCCGCCGGTTTTACGCCGGGCGATTTTCGCCGCCATCGCCGCCAAGGCCGCGCCCAGCGATCCGGCCAATGCGGCGACGGAGCCGCCGGCCGGCGTGGGCGAGGGCCGAGCAACATCATCAACGAAAATGCGGACCTGCCGATCCAAAAGGCATTTTTTCGCCTGCCGCGCCATGGTATTTTCGATTTCATGTGGCAAGCCGATCACCTTATCGGCGATCTCGAAGGGCTGCAGGTCGTTTAAGCCCAGCGAAAAAACAGCGGTTTCCAAAATATCCAAAGTCGGAATATTCGCCGCGGCGCCCTGCTTTTCGAGATAGTAGTTGCCGGCCTCCAAGAGCGCCGCGTAGGGGATCATGCCCACGATCTCGCTGCCAGTAACGACGAGACCCCGCAGGGCGGCGAGTTTCCGCGCTTCTTCCAGGACGAGATGCGGCGGCGTTGTCCGATAGTCCGTCAAATTGATGGAAATCTGCGCGCGGCGGAAGGCGTCGGCATACCAGCCGATGGCCTTGCAGAACTTGAATTTCCCGGCGCGGCGGACTTTTATTCCGATCGGCTCGTCGGTATCGGCGAAATCCTCCTTGGCGAGTTCGCGCAGTTCGTAGCCGTGCGCGCTGCGGCAGTGTTCTTCGGTTTCGCGGAAGGATTTGCCGACGAAGTCGCAGTTTCCGCAAGGATAATGCCCTTTTCGATAACAGAGTATTTCGCCGCGGTTATAATACGGCGAATCGGTTTTGCCGCGCGCGACGCGGCCTCGTTCGCGCAGTTCGAGCGCGATATCGGCGGCGGCGTCTTTGTCGCGGGTGTTGAGCGTGATGTTGTAAGCGATGAGGAACTCCCGCGCGCCGATGGCCGTTGCCCCCGCCCGCGGATTGAATTCCGCCGGGCCGAAATCGGGTTTCCAGCGTGGGTCCTTTAGTTTTTCCGCCAGACCTTCGTACTCGCCCTTGCGGATGTCCGCCAGGTTCGCTCTTTCGGGCACGGCGGCGGCGGCTTCGTAGAGATAGACGGGAATCTGAAGCTCCTCGCCCACGCGGCGGCCGACTTGCCGGGCGATCTCCGCGCACTCGGCCAGCGTAACGCCTTCGATGGGCACGAAGGGAACGACGTCGGTCGCGCCGATCCGCGGATGCACGCCATGTTGCTTGCGCATGTCGATGACCCGCGCCGCCTCGGTGATCGCGCGAAAGGCCGCCTCGGCGACCGCCCGCGGCGAGCCGACGAAAGTTACCACCGTCCGGTTCGTGTCCCAACCGGGATCGACATTCAGCAACTCGATGTCCGAGACGGAAATGACGGCATCCACGATTTGCGCGATTTTGGATTCGTCCCGTCCTTCGGAGAAATTCGGCACGCATTCGACGAGCGGATTGGGCATTATTCGTTCCTGTCGCGGAAGGTCGTTATCCGGCACCGGTTTATCGATTCATCTTAGCGAATCTCCGGGCCCGTTTTCAAGGGAAGAGGCGGAATTATGAGGAAAACAAGGGGATATTTGACCAGGAGAATGGCAAAGTCATTTTTTCACGGGACGACATGTTGGAAAGCCGCGACCATTGGTCGCGGTTCGCGGGAGGCAGGAAGGCCTAGCCTCCTCAATTGCAAGATATTGCAAACCTCCTGATATTTGTCGAACAGCCTTTGCCAAAAGGGTCGTTTGGGGTATCATGGGATGCCCGCGAAACGGGCGAACCGTCACCCACGGCGGAAATTTCCCGCGAGAGCGAAACCATGAACAACGGCAAGACATCGGAGTCGGTAAAGTCCGGTTGCGGTCGTTCGGCTTTCGAGAGCGAGGCCTATTTCACGGTGTTGGGCGTGCGGATTCTCAATATCCGCAAGCAGCGCGGCATCGAATTGCTCGAGGAGGTTTTACGCCGCCGCGAAGGCCGGGCGAAAAGCGTGTTTTTCGTCAACGCCCATACGCTGAATCTCGCGGCGGCCGATCCGCAATATCGGGAACTGCTCAACGGCGGCGATTTCGTCTTCGGCGACGGAACGGGGGTGCGCTGGGCGGCGCGGTTGAACGGCGCGCGGATGTGCGATAACCTGCAAGGGACCGACTTCACGCCTTCGTTGCTCAAGGCGACCGCCGAGCGGGGTTATTCGTATTTCATGCTCGGCGGCGATGAACCGACGATCGCCCAAGCAGCGCGGTATGCCCAGGAAAATTTTCCCGGTTGGCGACTGGCAGGCTTTCACCACGGTTACCTGAAAAATCCCGAACTGAATGCGGCGGTCATTGACGTCATTAACGCCGCGCGGCCCGATCTGCTGCTGGTCGGCATGGGGAATCCGCTCCAGGAGCGATGGATTCACGATCATCTTGGGCGACTAGATACGTCGCTTTGCCTGGGTATCGGCGGATTGTTCGATTTTTGGGCGGGCAACGTCAGCCGCGCGCCGGCCTGGCTGCGAAAAGCCGGGCACGAATGGCTTTGGCGGCTGTTCCAGCAACCGCGCGAAAAGGCCCGCCGTTATCTCGTGGGCAATCCCTTGTTTCTCGCAAGGATTATGGCCGAACGATTGAGGGGGGAGGGAAGGGGAGAGGGGAGAGGGGAGAGGGGAGAGGAGTAGGTTCGCGCACCTTTTTCAACGGGAATAAATTACTATCGCCGCTTGCGGCTTCGCAATGGATAATCGACCAACGACCGACGATCGACGATCGACGACAAATCTTCCCTCTCCCTGGCCGCATCGGTGGGCGTGGGTGGTGGCGTGCGGCGTTTTTCCGCTGATCTGGATGGGCGGGCTGGTTACCACGTACAACGCGGGCATGGCGGTGCCCGACTGGCCGACGACCTACGATTCCTGGTTTTATCCCCTCCAAAAATGGATTTGGAAAGTTTCCAGCGATTTGTTTCTCGAACATGGGCATCGGACGCTCGCGCAACTCGTGGGATTGGCTTCGATCTTTCTGGTCGTCGCCGTTTTTCGCGGCGACGGGCGGAAGTCGGCCCGCCGGCTGGCGATCATCATTCTGGCCGGATTGCTCTTTCAAGGCACGTTGGGCGGTTTTCGCGTGCGTTGGGACGAACGCCTGCTGGCTCGGATTCACGGGTGCACGGCCCCGATCATCTTTTGCCTTTGTGTACTGATGGTTGCCATCACCTCGAAAACCTGGCGAGATACCGCCGATCTCCGCATCAATCCTGCCGCAAGACGGATGCTTTGGCTCGCGCCGATTTTGACCGGTTTGATTTACCTGGAAATCGTGTTCGGCACGCTTTTGAGGCATCCGCTGATCGACGCCTGGACCAACTGGTCGCTGTTTTGGATTTGGTCGAAGGTGATAACCGTCGGCGTACTTTTCTTGGGGATGTGCTATTTGCTATTTCTCGTTCCCACGCTCCCGTCTTTAACTCTCGTTCCCACGCTCCCGCGTGGGAACGCAATTCCGCGACGCTCCGGCGTCGCCGATACGCCAACCGACGGTCAATCTACCGATTTTTCCGCGCTCGCTATCATCCGCCGGCGCATCTTCCTGCTCGCATCGCTCTTCGTTTTGCAAGTGATTTTGGCTTGCACCACGTGGGTGGCGAACTACGGCTGGCCGAAGTGGTTCACGGATAATTTCGTCAATTGGAATTACACCGTCGTCAAGGAAGGCGTGCTGCAAGTGTGGATCACCACCGCCCACGCCGCCGTCGGATCGCTGGTGCTGGTGTCGGCGTTCAATCTGACGGTCTGGACGCGGCGGTTATTGCGGGGGCCGAAGGGGTGAGCGATTATTGGCTTCTCATACGACCGCGGATCGTGGCAATGGTGCTGGCGGCGATGCTCGTTTCGGCCTGGACGGCGGCGGCGAAAACGCCCGACGCGATCGCGCTCCTTCACGCCTTAATGGGCACGGCCGGCGTGATCGTGGGGGCGATTGCCTTCAACCAGCGGCTCGAATCGCGCTCCGACGCCAAAATGCCGCGCACCGCCGGACGACCGTTGCCCGCGGGCCGATTGAGCAAGCGGCAGACGACGCGGTTCGCCGTTCTCGCCACGCTGGCGGGCTTGGGGTATCTCGCCGTTTTCGGCAGTTGGCCGCTCGCGGGCTTGGCGTTTTTGAGCTGGCTCTTCTATGTCGCGGCCTATACGCCCATGAAGAGCCGGAGCATCTGGCAAACTCCCGTCGGCGCGGTGGCGGGCGCGATGCCCGTGCTGCTGGGCGCGACGGCCGTTCATGCCTTGGAAAACCGATGGGCGTGGTGTTTGTTCGGAATCGTGTTTTTGTGGCAATTTCCGCATTCGATGGCCATTGCCTGGCTGTACCGGCGGGAGTTTGCCGCGGCGGAGGTCCGCCTGGCCACGGTGGTCGATGCCTCGGGCCGCACGGCGGGTTTTTTCGCGCTCGGCGGAGCAATGATGCTCTTACCGATCAGTATTTTGCCGGCGTTTCTTTCGCTTGCCGATTGGAAGTACGGCGCGGCGGCGGCCGTTCTGGGACTCGTTTACGCCTGGTATTCCCTGCGATTTTCTTTCGCGCCGAGCGAGGAGACCGCCCGGCGATTGCTGCGGATGTCGCTCGTTTATTTGCCGATGTTGCTGGCGTTGGTGTTGTTTTTTCGCGCGTGATGGACAATCTTCGACAACGAATTTTCGTAACCGTTCACGCCCCTGTCGGGGACTGGTCCATTTTTCGGCGTGAAAACGTATTTTGCGGACAAACGGTAGGCCGAAAACATGGACCTGTCCCCTTCCCGCGGCGCGAGGGGGACAGTCCCATTTTCGCGGCGATTAACCACTTTTAGAGCACCAT
>JADLEL010000153.1 GCA_020846145.1 Pirellulales bacterium
AAGGGCGTTTTTCCTCGAATAGATGATCCTCGCTCATCTTATCGCAACTCATGGTGATTTCACGACTTGCGTTTATCGGGCGAAAAACTTTGAGGATCATTCCTCAATCCTGAAAACTAATGGCATAAAGTCCTGCGGGTGCCACTGCTGGCTTGTCCAGCAGTGCCGGTCGGCCAGAGGTTTGAAATGGTAAATTCGATAGGGTCGAAATCCGTTAGTCGTTATACAGCACTGCTGGACAAGCCAGCAGTGGCGCTGAATCCGACCACCGGTGAAGTGGAAAGTTTGGAAGTGCTTTTCTTTTCGACTAGATTACTCCGTTCCAATCTTTTCGAGTTGCCTATGACGACGGAAATGCACTTGGTTGCGGGATAATTGAACGGCGGGAGTCTTTTAGTCCTCGAAAAGGTTATCATGACTGAAGAGCGAGTCAAATTGTTGTCCGACTGGCCGCAGCCCGACGGCGGCGCACCAATGCCGGAGGTGTTTGCCGATGACTCTTCGCTGTGGATCATGTATCTGACGGCGACCGGCAGTTGCGTGGTCATCCACTTCCCGCTTTGCTCGGTATTCACGTTTGGTTCACCGAATGATGAGGCACTGCCAGGACATCCTCTGTACGGCAAGGGATTGCAGTTTTATTCGGTTCACAGAGTTGAGAATTCGTCATGGATCAGCATGTTGGAGCGACGGAACTCAGTCCACCCGGCGCATGACCGGAAGCGATTTCTGGAGGACAAGCAACACTACGTCTTTACATTCCACGATTCGACGCTTGAGTGCGTCGTAATGGAAGGCAAATTCTGGAAGCCGGAGATCAAGGAATTTGCGACTGCGAGCGAAGCGCGCAAGTATTGCGCGATAAAGAGGATCGGCGAATAGCGTGATTTGGAGAATGACGCCGGGTGCCACGTGCTCCTCGACTGCAAGGTGGGGCGGCGACGCGCATTCACTCCAATGAAATCGGGCAGGTCGGATCCATCCGTGCGCGAATTGGGCCGCGCCAAAAAAACTTTCTTGTCGCCGCAAACGCTTGCGGCCCATCGTCTTGCGACGCAATCGTTTCCGCAATCGAGATTTTTTGCTTGAAAAAAGCCGGCCTGACATCTATACATAAGTACAGATAACCCGGAATTGCCGCCGCCCCTCTCCCTTTGGGAGAGGGGCCGGGGGTGAGGGTCTTTTTGACTTTTCGCGCTTACCCAAAAGGAGCAACATCATGTCGCGCCGTGGCCGACCGCCCGTCCTCACGGACATCAAAAAAGCCGAAATCCTCGCCGTCCTCGCTGCGGGGTGCAGCCGCCAAACGGCCGCCGCCTACGTCGGATGCGATCTGAAGACGATCTACAACACCGCCCTGCGCGACCCCGAGTTCGCCGTGCAGCTCGAAAAGCGCGAGGCCGTCCCGGAAGTCTCCCACCTGATGAACCTCAAAAATGCAAGCAGGGAATCGCGCTTCTGGCGCGCCTCGGCCTGGTATCTCGAACGGCGGAATCCCGAACGGTACGCCCCGCGGCCCCTCGACCTGGTGACCAATGACGAATTGGAGCGATTTATCCGCCGCCTCACCGAAATGCTGGTCGAGGAAGTGCCCGTCGCGCGCTACCGCAAGCAGATTTTCGCCCGCCTCGAACGCATGTTCGCCGAATCGCCCGAAAACCTCGAACGCCGCTACCGTCAAGGGAAATATTCGTACCCGGATCGCCGCGTTTTTCCGCAAAATGTCGATCCCCGCGAGTTCGACGAGCCGGAAAACCCCCAAAACTCGCTTGCTGCGCCGGAGGGAACAAATACAAAATCCCTGAAAACAAGCCCCCAAACGCCGCCGGCCGATTCGCCGGATTCGGGAAAAATTCCGTGAAGAGGGAAAAAAGGCGGACCAGTCCAAGATAATCAAGATCTATGTCCCCGGAAACTTTAGAATCACGACAAAAACGCCATTTCCTATTTTCACAACGCGAAAAAAACCTTAAAATCGACGCTTTAGCATTGGTTATCGGATGGTTAATATTAAAACGAGCAAAGGATCGCGAAAACACGAAAGAGCGAAATCGCGTAAAAAAGTATTTGAGGTAACGCGATATCCACCCGGAATAAAAAAAGGGCCTGAAGCTTGTTTTTCGCGTTTTCGCGCTTTCGCGATTGCCCGATAAGCATGTTCAAGTGTCGTAAATTCAATCCTTTTTGTTTTGGGGAGCAATTCGCTCCCATGCCGAAAAAAACCATTTTCGCGCCCCGTGGAAAAAGCGAATGATCGGCAAACGTAATAATACATGAACAATTCGAAACGGTGAATCCCGCATGAATCGCAAGCGCATACTCGACTGGCTCGTTTACTTCGTGGTCCGCGTATTCATTGCGGTCGCGCAGGCGGTGCGGATCGAGACGGGGCAGGGCATCGCCCACGGATTGGCCTGGCTATTTTGCGACGTGCTGAAAATCCGCGGCAAGGTGGTCGAGGAGAACCTGAGCCACGCCTTTCCCGGCCTCACGGCCGACGGCCGCGAGCGGCTCGCGCGGCGGATGTGGGAGCATTTGTTCCTCCTGGTGCTCGAAGTGGCGCACACGCCGCGCAAAATCCACGAAACCAACTGGCGCGACTACGTAAAGCTGACCAACGAAGACATGCTCGTGCGGCTGTTGTTCCAGGAGCGGCCGCTGTTGATCACCACCGCCCATTTCGGCAACTTCGAGGTCGGCGGCTACGTGCTGGGCGTTCTGGGCTTTCCCTCGTTCACCGTGGCGCGGACGCTCGATAATCCGTATTTGGATCGATTCGTCAACCGCTTCCGCAGCCGCACGGGCCAGTTCATCATTCCGAAAAACGGCGGCTACGACCAGATTCAGGCGGTGCTCTCGAACAACGGCACGATGACGTTCCTGGCCGATCAGTACGCCGGCGCCAAAGGCTGCTGGATTCGATTTTTCAACCGGCCGGCCTCGGCGCATAAGGCGATCGGCTTGTTGAGTTTGGAGCATAACGCCGTGATCGCCGTAACCGCCTCGACGCGCACCGCGCGGCCGATGCAATTCCACCTGCACAATTACGCCATGTACGACCCATTGGATGCCGGCAACGCCTCCGCTTCGGTCAAGGACATGACCCAGTGGTACAGTTCGCGTTTGGAAGAATTGATCGCGCAAAATCCCGAGCAATACTGGTGGATCCACCGCCGTTGGAAAGATACCCGCGAGCCGAAAAAGAAGAAGGATCGAGCGGGATAGAACGGCCGAGGCTGCTCGGCCGCCGACGGTCGCGCGATGCCGCGGCATGCGAAGAAAAAGCGGAAAATAATCGCGCGAACTAATTCGTTTAGCCCCCGCGTCCACGCGGGGGCGATTCGCCTTGCCGCGCCATCAAACGCTCTTGGCGCAAATAATACGCCATTCGCAGCAATTCCTCAATGGTAATTGGCTATCACATCATTCTATCGTCTTACGGTTTTTGGCTTCCGAACGATCCTCGCGGCTCCAGTTCCACCGAAGTTTGGGCCGAACATCTCCGCCGCTTCGGACCACCCACGAAGACCGAAGAACGGCAGTCCGTTGCGGGAAGAGAACACGACCGCGCTAAACGACTCGAAGCGAAAAAGAATCTGCTCTATCCGGCCGTCTTGTTTTCGGGCGAACAGATCGCATTGATCGGCGAGGCGCTAAGCAGCGTGGTTTCGGAGTTGTCTCTGAGTGTCCATGCTTGTGCAATCCTGCCCGACCATTTGCATCTCGTTACGGCACGGCATCAGGCCAAAGCCGAGTATATCGGCGGTTATATAAAAAGAGCCGCCACGCGGCGGCTCGCGGAAATGGATTTGCATCCGTTAAAGAAATACCGCCGAACCAACGGACGTGCGCCAAGTCCCTGGGGAGAGGACGGTTGGTTCGTGTTTTTGAACACGCCCCGCGAGATGGCCGGACGCATCCGATATGTGGAAGATAATCCGATCAAAGAAGGGCGACCAAAACAAGTTTGGTATTTCGTGGTTCCGTATGAACGAGGATCGTAATTCACTCTGAAATGAAAACGATAGCCCCCTCGTGGACGCGGGGGCTAAACAACATGATGCAATATGGTATTATAGTCGGTACTCGTCAGTTCAAGAAAGCAGCACGGCATGGTAGCGCGGATCGCCCCCGCGTGGCGCGGGGGCTAAACAGTTAATGGCGTATTATTATCGTGATCGAAAACCCCGATATCCCCGACGAAAATCGCGTTTCCACGTCGGCGACGCTGATCGTTGCCGCGGGCGTGGCGGCGGCGTGGGTTGCGGCGGGGTCGAGCGGGGTAATCGCCCATAGCCTACGGCACGTCGTTACGTGCATCGTGCTGGGCGCGGCCGCAGTCGCAGGATGGCCCACGCAAGCGAAAGAATGGAAAAGCTGGGTAATCTTTGCGGGCGGAATTGTCGTGGCGATTATCATGGCAGTCGTTCCGCTGGAGGCCGTGAATATCCTCTCCGTGGTGATTATTCTGTCCGCGCTCGCGCAGCTACGCGGAGGTTTGGACGGGCGGGCGTTTCTGCTCGCGGCCCAAGCGGTTTTCTGTTTCACAATCTGCCATTTCCTCTATTCCGTTTGTCCGCGATTCTGGTTGGCGGGGGATTATCTCGGACAGGCTTGCGGGTGGCTGGCGGGCAAAATAACCGGCCAAGCGTTGTCGGTGGGAGCGACATTCGCGGGCGTCGATTTTCTGCTGTTGATGGTTTTTTTATACGGCTTTTGGCTCTATCGCACCGCATCGCCGCGAAGGCGACGCGCGGTTTGCGCCGGCCTGGCAATCATCGCGGCGCAATTTGCATATCTTGCCGTGCTCGTTTATTCGGAAAAGTTGATCGAGATGTTGCCCGCTCCGATCTATCCCGTCGAGGACGATTACATGCGGATGGGCGCCTGGGTGTGGCAAAATGCCCTGCGGTCGATGATCCCCTGGAACCTGCCGCTCGTGGCGTTGCTCCTGCAAACGCTCGTCGCCGCGATGATGTTTCGCCGGGCGAGTTGGCGAAGCGAGCCGTCGGTCGCGCCGGATAAACCGCAAGCGGCCGGCGGGAAAACGACCGCAAAAAAAGTTGCCTCTCGTAAAAGCGAACCGTCGAGCGTTTTCCTTCGATTCGGGCCGGCAGCGGCGGCAATCCTGCTGGCGGCGGCGGCGACGCTCTGGACGATCGAACCCGACCTTACCGGCAAGACCGTCGTCGCGTACCAAAGCGACGGCGTTCGCTGGACCGCGCCCCAGCACGGCGATCTCGGTGAAAACCGCTACGGCTTGCTGCCGGATTTTGTGCGAAGCCTAGGCGGAAAGTTCGTTTTTTCCAGCAATCTTTCTAGGGAAGAGTTTACGAAGGCTGACGTGGTTCTTTTGCTCAATCCCGACGAGAAACTATCTATGGAGCAGCAGGCCCTACTCGAACTTTACGCCGATCGCGGTGGATCGCTCTTAGTTTCATCGGACCGAAATGCAACGGAAAATTCCCGAAAAAAACTTGGAGAGATTTTGAAATCCTCCGGCATTCGAGTCGATCGCACGATCGCTACGAGTCGATTGGAAAACTGGGAACAAACCGTTCGGGCGATGAATCATCCCGTTTCGTTGGGCGTTGACGATTTCCGTAACGGCTTTGGTTTGGAATCGAGTTTAACGCTGAATGTGCAAGGATCTGCCTATCCGCTTTTGACGGGACAATGGGGATGGAACGATTCGGGCGGAAATCTGCATGACGGCGCAAAAGCAACCTACAAAGCAGGCGACCGGCTGGGTGATTTAGTGCTCGTTGCGGAAGCGAACCGATTAAATAACGGCAAAATCGTCGTACTGGGCGACGCGGCCTGCTTGAGCAACGATCTGCTGCCGGCATCTTACGAGTTCGTGGGGCGGTTGCTGGGATATCTCGCGCAAAAAACGCCGGCGTTTTCGCGGTGGCGAATGGTGGGCGTGCAGTTTTTCACAATCGCCCTAATTTTTTTGATCGCCGCCATGCGGAAGCCATCCCAACCGGCGGTCGCGGCCTTGGCGTTTGCCGCTGCTGTGGTATTTTTCGGCAGCGTTACGCTCGGCATCCAGCGGATATTGCCGAGCGAGCGGGAAGATTTGGCCCGCAGGTTGGCTTTCATCGACGAATCGCATCTGGAAGCTTATAGCGGCAAATCCTGGAATCCCCGGCCCGCGGTCGCGGAATTTTCCGGCAAGATCTGGTTCGACCAGGGGATCGGCAATTTCGCCCGCACGCTGGCCCGCAACGGCTACTTGCCGCTGCGATTGCGCTCGTTCGCGCCCGGCCAACTCGAGCGCGGCAGCCTCCTCGTTTCGATGGCGCCGGGGCGGAGCTATTCCGCCGGCGAGATCGAAGCCGTTCGGAATTTCGTCAGCGGCGGCGGAACGCTCGTGTGCATGGCGGGCGCGGAGGAATCGCGGGCGATCGATCCGCTGCTGGAGCAGTTCGATCTCCGCGTTCCGCATACTCCGGCGCCGCCGCGCGAAACGGTTCGGGAACCGGCGCCGAAGGGGAGTCTATCCATTACTTACACGAAGCCCGAAGACGAAAAAGACGATAGCGTTTATTTTTTCGCCGCCTGGGAGATCGACTCGCTGGCGATCGGCTCGGAGGGCGAGGAAGTTCTCCCGTATATTTACCGCACCGAGAACGACCGCGAGGAATGGTTCATCGTTTCGCGGCATTTCGGCGATCGCAAAGGCTGCGTCGCCGCGATTGCCGACACTTTTTTCGCCGCCAACGCCAATCCCGATCCCAATCTCAAAGTCGGCGAAGCCAACGAGCGTTTTTGGCGGTGGTTTTTGCCGCGGATCGCCGGACCCGCGCGCGGCGGCGGGGAAAAATCGCCCGAACGCTCCCCGGCGAACGCACCCGGCGAGGAAGAACCGATCCGAGAACGCGGGCCGGATGAAAGATAATCCATGAAAATGTTTCGTGCGTGGACCGCCGTCGCGCTCTTGGCCGGCTCGTGGATGTTCGGCTTGGGATATTTTTATCCTGCCGATTACGCCACTTGGACGGTCTTGCTGGCGGCGGCGATGCTTCTGCTGTACGGAACGCCGATCCCCCTGCCCGACAAAGGCGAAAGGTGGCTCGCCGCGGCGCTCCTGCTCCCCGCGGCAATTTGGACGCCGCGCCCTTACGCCATCATTCCTCTTCTGCTGCTGATCGGCTTGGTTCTGCAAAATATGCCGGGGCGGTTGCGGATGTTGAAAAGTTTCGGGAATGGACTGCTGGCAACGGGCGGAATCTTGCTCGTCCAGGCGTTGGCGTTGGCGGCTTATACGGCGCAAACCGCGCGCTCGCATGAATTGCCCGCTCCACTGGCGCATTTATTGGCGGCCGTCGGTCGGGTGTTTTCCATCGACGCCGCTTTCGACGGCGCGAATATCGTCTTCCGCACGATGCGGCAAACGCACCGGCTCGCGCCCACTTGGGAACTGCTGTTCGATCCCGTCAGTCTATGCTTCCTGGTCGGCGGGATGCTGTTCCTCGGCTTGAAAATCGCCGGCGAGCAGACTCCGGGAAAGCGGTGGACGCCGTGGGTCCGCGCCCTGCGGATATTCACGGCGATCGTGCTGGTTTGGCTGCCCATTCGCGCGGGCCTGCTGATGGCGCTCTACGTGCATCGAGTTCTGAACTTCGATCCCGAACGATCGCTGTACGTGATGAACCATTTCTTCGCCCCCTGGCCGCTCTTGCTCTATACGATCGTGCCGATGCTCCTTGCCTGGCGATTCGTCCGCTCAAAACTCCCCCCTCTCCCTTTGGGAGAGGGGCCGGGGGTGAGGGCCGATGCGGCAAGAAATTCCCCCACACCATCCTTCGCTTGGCGTCGTCTCGCGGCCTTGCTCTTAACCGCCTTGGCCACGGCAATTTTCACGCTGGCCGTCGAATGGTCGCCTGTCGGCAAGCGCAAGGCGGGCCGGGTGAAAGTCGTCGAACGGCATTCCGCCTGGGAGCCGACCTTCATGCCCGAAGGCTACAAGTCGCACACGGCGTGGTACGGCCACGACGCGAGTTACAGTTACACGGAGATCTACGATTATCTCGGCCAGTTCTATGAAATGTCGCGGATCATGGAGGACGGCAAAATCGACGCCGCGACGTTGGCCGACTGCGACGTGCTGATCGTGAAAACGCCCACCGCGGGGCGCTACGCGAAGGAGGAGATCGAGGCGGTGTTGGAGTTCGTGCGCCGCGGCGGGGGCGTGCTCTTCGTCGGCGATCATACGAATTTGGACGGCATGGGAACCACCATGAACGATATCGCCCGGCCGATGGGCTTTACTTTCCGCGACGATTTGCTGTTCAGCAACGAGCGCACGAAAATCCGGCAACTCAAGGACATTAGCCCCGAAACCGCGCTGCAGGACGAGCCGACCTCGCCCGACGAAAGAACGTGCTACCATCAGCTATACGTGCCGCCCTGGCCGGCGCATCCCGCGCTGTCCTACATGACGCCGATGGAGTTCGCGGTTTCCTGTTCGGTCGATCCCGGCGGAAGCCGCGGCCGGGCGGTTATCGCCAATACCGGCCTGTGGAGCATGCCGCCGGAATATCACATGAGCAACTTTCATCCCATCCCCCAGCACTGCGCCCCCATGCGCTACGGCGCGTTCGTGCAGCTTTGGGCGACCGAATACGGCGACGGCCGGGCGATGGCCTTCACCGACTCGACCATCTTCTCGAACTTTTGCATCTACCAGCCGAGCAAGGCCGAACTCATGCTCGGCCAGATCGAATGGCTGAACCGCGAGAATCCGCCGCTCGAGCCGCGGTTCTGGTTGAACCTCTTGGGCGCGGTAACGCTGCTCGCCGTCGCTTGGCTTGCCTTGCGGAGCGGTTTTCGCGCGGAATCTCTCGCGTGTTTCGCGGCGGCGGGCATGGCCGGCTGGATCGCCGCCTGCGGCTTGACGGCGACCCTGCACCGCGCGAGCATGCCCCTTCCCGAAGCGCTGCGGCCCATGCTCCGCGTGGTCGTCGATCGCACGGCCTCGAACGTGCCGCTTTCCCTAGGCGCATATACGAAAGGCGAAAACGGCAGCGGCTTCGGCTTGTTGGAACAATGGATTCCAAGGTTGAAAATCGACGGCCGCGGCGTCTATACCATCCGCCAAAAAGACGACGCCGCGCTTTCCGGCGACGCCTTGGTCGTGATTGCCCCCACGCAGCCGGTCTCGGAAGATTATCGCAGGAAGCTTCTAAATTACGTGCAAAACGGCGGAAAGCTCCTGGTCTTCGATTCGCCCGATGCGAACCACGAAGTGGCCAACGAATTGCTCTCGCCCTTTAATATCCGCATCGAACGCGGAAATCCACTCGCCGGATCGCTGATCCTCAAAGATCGTTGGCCGAACATTCCCGTGGAAAAAGCCGGCAAAGTAACCGGCGGCACGGCGATTGCGGAAATCGACGGGCAGCCGGTCGCCGCGGTTACGCATCGAGGCAAAGGCGCGGTGATGGCCGTCGGCTTCGGATCGCTCTTCAACGACCGCAACCTGGGCGGCACGTGGTCCGCCGATCCGAATGACGACGCCAAGCGGCGCTACAACGTCCTGTATGCCCTGGTCCGCTCTCTCTTGTCGGACAAGCCGGTCGAAGCCACGACGGAGGCTTTTGGCGATGCGCCGGGAACCGAAATCCCGCGCGAATTGCCGAAAAACGAAACCGGCGGACGAAAAACATCCCCCGATCTGCCGGAGTTGCCTTTGAAAGAAATGGGGCCGGAGGAATAACGCCGATTTTCGTCGCAGACCAATAGGGATTGACTGCCATTCGGGTATTGACGAACGATGCGGCGTTCGATAACATTGAAGGAGACAAAAGCGCTCGCGCCCCGGTCGGGGACTGGTCCATTTTTCGGCGGGATAACGTATATTGCGGACAAACGGCAGCCCGAAAACATGGACCTGTCCTCTTCCCGCGGCGCGAGGGGGACAGCCCCATTTTCGCGGCAATTAACCGGGAACATCGTAGATGCGGCATCCTGCCGCATTTTAGGCAAAAGCGGCAAGATGCCGCTTCTACAAATCGCTTTGATGAATAATGCGGATTAAGCATTTTTACGGCGCCATCATCTTTTGCGCCGCGAAAATCGGGACAGTCCCCCGTGAACGGTTACCTCTCAGAGAGCGAATCAAGCATGAAACTTTTAGTGACTTTGGAACGCGATGAAACGGGCATGATCGTTGCCGAATGTCCCGCCATTCCGGGCTGCATTTCCCAAGGCAGGACGGAAGAGGAGGCAATGGCGAATATCCAAGAAGCGATCCAGCTCTGCCTGGAAGTTCGCGCCGAGCATGGCATGCCTTTGACGATCGACATTCGGGAAGTCGAGGTCGCCCTATAATGCCCAAGCTTCCCGTCGTCTCGGGCGTCGAAGTCGTGAAAGCATTTTAACGCATTGGATGGAAATTCGCACGACAGCGAGGAAGCCATGTGGTGTTGATAAAATCAGGAGAAATCATCAGTTTGTCCGTCCCGCAACATCGGGAATTGTCTCCCGGCACTTTACGGTCTTTAATCCGAACGGCGGGATTGAGCATTGAAGAGTTTATCGGCTTGCTGTAAATCAAATTCAATCCCCAACGCCTCTCCTTGAGAGCAACAATCATTCATGGAACGCGAACTCATCGATCGAGCCGAGGCGATTCACCAACGAGTCCTGCAACTGCGGGACTCTCTTTGACTACGACGGCAAACTTGCGAAAACCAAGGCCATCGAAGAGCAAATGGCGGCGGCCGATTTCTGGAATAATCAGGAGCGGGTGCAGGATGTCGTCGGCCAACTGAAAAGCCTCAAGGCCGTGCTTAAGCCGTTGGAAGAAGGCGTGCGCGGCGACGAGGACTTGGCCACGCTGGTCGAAATGGCTCAAGAAGAGGGAAGCCTGGCGGCCGAAGTCGCCGCAGAAGTCGCGCGGATGGAACGGCTGCTCGAAGAACTGGAAACGAAGGCCCTCTTGGACGGCCCCTTCGACGCCAATCCCGCCCTCCTCACCATCAACGCCCGCGACGGCGGCACCGACGCCAACGATTGGGCCGAAATGCTCTTGCGGATGTATCTGAATTGGGCCAAGCAGAACGGCTACGACACCGAGTTGCTCGACCGGCAGGACAACGAGCAGGCGGGCATCAACAGCGCGGTCATCGCCGTCCGCGGCCCGATGGCGTACGGCTACCTGAAAAGCGAAGGGGGCATCCACCGCCTGGTGCGCATCAGCCCCTACAATGCCGAAGGCAAGCGGCAGACGAGTTTCGCGGCGGTCGATGTTTCGCCGGAAGTGGCCGATTCGGTCGCTATCGAAATCCCCGACGCGGATATCGAGGAGCAGGTTTTCCGCGCGAGCGGGCCGGGCGGCCAGCACGTGAACAAGACTTCGAGCGCGGTGCGGCTGATTCATCTCCCCACCGGCATCGCCGTGGCCTGCCAGAGCGAACGCAGCCAGCATAAGAACCGCGCCATGGCCATGAAAATGCTCCGCGCGCGGCTGGCGCGGATCGAAGAGGAAAAGCGCGAGGCCGAACAGGCCGCCAAGTACGACAAGATGCCTAAAGTCGGCTTCGGGGCACAGATTCGCAGTTACTTTTTGCATCCCGAACAGCGGGTGAAGGACGCCCGAACCGGCCATTCGGCGACGCAATTCCACGACGTGCTGGACGGCAACCTCCAGGGCTTTTTGGATGCCTACCTCCGCTGGCACAAATCGGAACGGAAATAGCCCTTGGCGGAAATCCGCCGCGGGGGTAAACTATTTCGGGCGCCTGGATTAAATTATTTAGCCCCCCGTGAATACACGGGGGGCATGTGAGGGGAGCAATCCGCCGCATTTTCGAGAAGCATTCCGAAGGATTATCCCCCAGTCGCTCCCGGTGTATTCACCGGGGGCTAAAGGAATTGCGCTGCGCGTAATGACGACTTCGGAACTCGACATTTTGAAGCAAAGTTTCGCCGGCAAGACGGTAACCGTCGATGCCCAGCGGCCGGAACTCGTGCGCATGGCCGAGTTGCGCGGGAAGGTGATTACCGTCAATTGCAACGGCGGGGCGCTGGTGCAATTCGAAGGCCCGGACTCGGCCTGGTACGAGATCGAGCCGGAGTATTTGAAGATCGAGGAATGAGACTCTAACGAAACGACTGTTGGGGTGGCAGTTGTACTGCCACCCCTGCGATCTTCACCAATAAAGGGGTGGCAGTACAACTGCCACCCCAACAGAGAAAATAGAGGAATAAATCAATTTCCAAGGAGCGGAAGCCATGAGTGCGAAGGAAATCGACTTGGCTGCATTGGACCGCGATCTGCAAAATCTGAAAAAGCCCCCGAAAAGCCGCTGGGCCCGGTTTTTCAGGTGGTTTCTCGCGATTTTGCTGCTGTTGCTCCTCGCCGGCGGCGGGGGCGCCTATTGGTTTTTCCAGAGGGTCTTAAGCCACGAAGCGTACCTGCACGCGATGCGCAAAATCGGCGAAAACGAGGAAATCAAAACGAACTTGGGCGCGCCGATCACCACGATCTATCTCAGTCCGGCGCCTTCGATTCGCCAGGATTCAAGCGAGACGGATATCTTATGGACCATCGCCGGTTCGTCGGGGAAGCAGGCGAAAGTCCACGTTTTCCAGCGGCTGATGAACGGCAAATGGGAAACGAGCATCGCGGAGGTTACGCTGCCGGACGGGAAAAGCGGAAGGAAAGTTTCGCTGATCGAGGAGGACGACGCGGGCGGCGCGCCGCTCTTCAATCCGCAAGCGGCGCCCCCCGCCGACGCCCCTCCGCCGGCCAAGCCTGCCGAAGAAACCATGCCCGAAGACCTGACGCCGAGTATCCCCAAGCCGGAGGAAGCGAAGTAAATCGGCGGTGCGTTGAAGTTGCGGAATCTTGCTCTTAATATCGGGAGGTTTGCGAATCATGGCGGCTTTTATCGGATTGTTTTTAGTCTTCGTCCTCATCCAAACGGTTTTTCTCGCCGTGTCGGTGGGAATCGGCTTCCTCCTCCGCTGGCTGATCCCCGGGGTGGATCTCGGCGCGGGCGTTTTGGCGGGGCTGATCTCCACGATTGCGATCTGCTATTTTTTCTTGCAAGCGTTGAAGTTGACTTCCCTCATCCCAACGCTTAGACGCCCCGGCGAAGACGACGAGGACGACGATATCGAGGACGACGAGGATTGCGATGAGGACGATGATGAGGACGAAGAGGACGAGTCGCCTCCGGCGCGGAAGAGGCATTTTTCCCCGCCGCCCATGATCGGCCAACATTGGAAGAAAAGGAATCGCTGACATGGAAACGATCGCCCCGGAACGACAATCGGAAATCCTGGCGCGCTACCAGCGGATGCGGGAGATGGGCATCCCCCTGATTCATCGGGTGGTGGCGACGCTCGATCGATTCGCCATCGAAGCCGCGGCCCGGCAACTCGGGATGATGCGCAAGAACGCGATCGTTCTCGAAAGCGAGGACGAAAGTTCGGTGCTCATGGATTACGCCCTCCACCACGTGCGGCAGAACAAAAAAACGGCGATCGAAAGGTATCTGATCGAAACGCCCCCGCGCGACCGCGACGAATTGGCATGGTTGAAGGCGTCGCAAACGGCGCGTTATCGCATCGTGCAGGTTGAAGAGGTCTATTCCGGTTTCGGTGTTCGGGTTCGCGACATCTTCCGCGACGAGAGCCAGACGCTCCTCGACGTGAATTTCAGCCGCACGGCTCAGCCGGGGCTTGTTTTGGCCGGCCACCTATTTCTTTTTGAAGGATTTTGGATAACCACCGGCGCCGGTTTACCGGTCACCGAGGAGGCCGCCAAAACGCTCTTTGACGAAGTAATCCGCCGCTTCGGCAAACAACCGCAAATTCATCGACAGCTTTCTCCCCCGCGCGAGACGGAGTTGGCGACGATGTCCATCCGCATCTGCCTGGCAAGCGGCATGGGAACTCGCATCCGTTACGCGGACGCGATCTAGCGACCGTCAATCACTAAATGACAGGTTAGGGTGCCATGCCCACGCTTGTCGTGGGCATGGCACCCGTCAAATATAATTTGCAGGACCGCTTGCGACCGTCCGAGGATCCGACCGCTGTCGCGGCGAGTAATTCACGGGGCCGCGCTTCGATCGCGCCGCCCTGCTTCGCGATTATCGAGCCCGCGGATGGGCTTTCTCGTAGATCGCGCGCACGGAGGACGTGCTGACGTGCGTGTAGATTTGCGTGGTGACGAGGCTTTTATGGCCCAATAGCTCCTGCACGCTGCGGATATCGGCGCCGCGGTCCAAAAGATGCGTGGCGAAACTGTGGCGCAGCGAGTGCGGCGTGGTGCGATTGTCGAGGCCCGTCAGTTTCAGATACTTTTCCAACATCCGCGCCACGCTGCGGGTCGTGAGTCGCCTGCCGTATTTGTTGACGAACACCGGCGACGTCGGGCCGGGCGGCTTGCCGCGATGCAGCTTGCGCGCGCGGAGCCAGCGCCGCAAGGCGTCCGTCGCGTAACTGCCCACGGGCGAGAGCCGTTCGCGGCGGCCCTTGCCGCGGACGCGGAGCACGCCGGCCTCGAAATCCAGGTCGCCGTCGTCGAGTCCCACCACTTCGCTCACCCGCAGGCCGGCGGAGTACATCGTTTCCAAGATCGCCCGGTCGCGAAGCCCCATCGGGCCGCCCTCCGGCGGCGATTGCAGCAGGCTGCCGATATCTTCGGCCGAGAGGAAATGCGGCAGCGATCGTCCTTTGCGGGGATTGCGCAACGGTTTGGCGGGATTCGCTTTGGTCCACCCTTCGCGCTGCCCGAAGCGAAAGAAACTCCGCATCGAAGCCAGCCGCCGGGCGATGGTCGTTTTGGCGTAGCCCGACTCGTGGAGCGCGGCCACGTAGCCGCGCAGATCGAGCACCGCAACTTCGCCGGGCGCGACTTCCTTGCCGCCGGCCGCCTCGCGCAGATACTCTTCCAGCGCGGCAAGGTCCTCGCGATAACTCTTCAGCGTCAGTTCCGAAGCGTTACGCTCCACGCGCAGGTATTGCAGAAAGCGATCGACGGCATGGTGCATGGGAGGGAGGTCTTGGGGCTTAGGTCTTGGGACTTAGCTTAGAAATGTTCCAAGACCTAAGACCTAAGGCCCAAGACCAAATAATCACAATTCGTCCGACTCGGCGGTCATGGGCAACTCGAAGCGAGAATGGGGTGCGTACTTGCGCGACTCCTGCCGGACTTTCTGGCTCAATACGGCGGCGTCGTACCACGTGAAGCTCAAGTCGGGGTTCGAGGCGTAGCGGCCCAACATGCGCAAGGTTTCGGCGCGGCTCCGATCGTCGTACAGAAAGACGTAGCGTTCCCGTCCTTTGACTAACGCCAAAACATTGATGTCTTGACCCACGGTCGGTATCTCCTTGCGGCAACTTCCGTGCTATCGGCCGCCGATCGACGCCGCGACGATGGCCGGAATGGAGTTGCATGCGCGGCGGCGTCTTCTCAACCGCCGGATCACGCAACTCCATGAATGGTTCGCGTTATTTTCGTTCGAGCTGCGGGCGGGTTTCCGCGAAAATGGACCGATTCCCCCGGAGAATCGCGATCCGGCGGAACATCGCCCTATCTTCCTTATCGGATGTTCGGCCAGCGCCACACTACTTTCGATTCGCCGGCGCCGCCCCGGGCGGAGAGCATTTCCGCGATATGCTTGTGGCAACAGAAGCGAATGAAGTCGTCGCTGCGCTGCAAATAGCCTTGCCAGCCGCCAAAGCGGGCCTCGTCGCGGAGTTCGTAATAATTGGAAAGCGCGGTCGTGAACTCCGCGTCGTTGCCGCTGTAAACCCTTACGTGACGCAGAACTGGGCCTTTGCTCGGCCGATAGGGCGGCGGCGTCGGACGCGGCCCCGGCGGGATGAATCCTTTCGGATCGGGCCAATTTTCGGGTAAAACTGGATCGACTGCGGGATATTTTCCCGCGGTAGCGTTTGCATCGACCTCGGCCGCATAATCCACCGGTTTAACATGGCTGTCCGTTTTAGAACCACCCGATGGTGGAGCATGCGCCGAGTCGTTCGGCAAGGGGGGGTCGCTCGCATCGGGATCGCCCCGTTGGGGCGGTTCGGGAACCGGTGTAACCGGCTGGGCCGGCGTTTGCGTCTTTAGTTGCGCCTTGGCCAGCGCCATTTCGGCTTCAAAAACCAACGGGCCGGGAATGTCTTTCTCGTCGGGCGTTCCCCACGGGAGACCGTAGCCCGGCGGAATCGGATGAAAACCGGGATTCGCCGCATACCATTCGACGGTCAAGCCCAATCGCGGCGGATAATAGGGCGAATAATCGGTAACGGCCCCAATCACGATGGCATCCGCATTCAAATGCTGCGCCAAGCGGCGGGCATCTTCCGGGCTTTTTAAGTCGTTTTTCGTCGCCGCCATCGCCTTTTCCACGACGCCGACGTCGATCACCTCATAGCCCGGAACCGCCTGCAACTCGAAATAATACGCGATTGCCACCTTCCGCCCATCGAGGGTCGGTTCGGAAGTTAAATTGAAAAACGGTGCTACGGCAACGCGGGAAAGCTGGGGAAATGGATTGTGGAACTGCGGCTGACGATATACCTCCGGCAGCAATTGACAGCCGGTCAGCAGCAGGCATCCAAGAATGGCGGTTAATCTTAACATCTTTGATAGTAAGCATTTACGAAGAAGAGGAAGTTCGTTCTTCATCGTATTAATCCCATTGATTACTCACTCGATTAGGATAGCGGGACCATCATGCGCCGGAATTATCGGCAAAGTCGCTATAGATTCTCCAGTTTGAATTATGGTTTTCAAGACTTGATAAGCAGTATTTGTTGGAGGATAATTTGGGAGTAGTTTATTATTTGGAGAAGTGCGATGAAAATTACTTTGGAACTTCCGGAAAACGAATCCATTCATCTCGCCGATACCGCCCAACGGTTGGGGATTGAGCCGGAGGAGTTGGCTCAAGCCGCCTTATCCGATTTCCTCAATCAGGACAGGAAAGCGTTTCTTGAAGCCGTCGAATATGTTTTGGAAAAAAATCACGAACTATATCGTCGCTTGAGTTAATGCGTTATCTTACGCTTGAAGATATATTAGAAATTCACGGTAAAATCATATTGCGAACGGGCGGTTCTTCCGGGATTCGAGATCTCGGCGCATTGAAATCGGCCGTTGCTCAGCCCCGGATGATTTTTGATGGCATCGATCTCTATCGTTCTCTGGAAGAAAAGGCCTCCGCGCTTGGTTTCTCACTGATCTGCAATCATCCTTTCCTCGATGGAAACCAACGCATTGGTCATGCCGCCATTGAAACCTTCTTGGTTCTTAATGGGCATGAGTTGGAGGCTTCCGTCGAAGAAGCTGAAGTCGTAATTCTACGCGCGGCAACGGGAGAATACTCCCGAAGCGACTTGGTTAACTGGATCAAACGACACCTTGTAAAACGATAGAAATGCCCCTTTTCCGCAACCCTACCCGCGCGGTCGAAATCGGCTCGACGACGATCGGCGGCGGGCAGCCGATCGTGGTGCAGAGCATGTGCGCCACGAAGACGGCGGACGTGGAGGCGACACTCGCGCAGATCGAGCAGCTTGCCGCGGCGGGGGCGGACGTGGTTCGCGTGGCCGTCGATCACAAAGCTGATTGCGACGCCCTCCGGGAAATCCGGCAGAGAACCGGGGCGAATCTCGCAGTCGATCTCCAGGAAAACTACCGGCTGGCCGCCGAGGTGGCTCCCTGGGTCGATAAACTCCGCTACAATCCGGGCCACCTCTATCATCACGAGCGCGAAAAACCTTGGCGGGAAAAGGTGCGCTTTCTGGCCGATATCGCCGCCGCGAACGATTGCGCGCTCCGCATCGGCGTGAATTGCGGCTCGGTCGATCCGGCGCAGCAGGAAAAATTCGCGGCCGACGACGCGCTCCGACCCATGCTCGAAAGCGCCCTGGAGCATTGCGCGTGGCTCGACCAACTGGGTTTCACGCGGTATTGCGTCTCGCTCAAGGATTCCGATCCGGCCAAAGTGGTCGAGGTCAACCGGCGGTTTGCCGCCGCGCGTCCCGACGTGCCGCTGCACCTGGGCGTCACCGAGGCGGGCATGCCGCCCGAAGGCGTCTTGAAAACCCGCGCGGCTTTCGAGAAACTGTTGGCCGAGGGGATCGGCGATACGCTCCGCGTGTCGCTTACGGTGCCGGTTGCGCGGAAGCACGAAGAGGTGGAAGCGGGACGCGCGATTCTCGCCGATGTCGCGGCGGGCCGATTTTCGGGCGACGAGTATTATCGAACGTTCGCGGAAGGCTCGAAAAAACGGCTGGAAATCATCAGTTGCCCGAGTTGCTCCCGCGTGGAGAACGACAAATTCTGCGAGTTGGCCGAACGGGTCCGCGAGGCAACCCGCTACGCGGCCGATTATCCCGTAACCATCGCCGTGATGGGTTGCCGCGTGAACGGTCCCGGCGAGACCGACAAAGCCGACCTCGGCCTCTGGTGCGGCCCGAATTTCGTCAATCTGAAGCGCGGCGGCACGCCGTTGGGGGCCTTTTCGTTCGCGGAGATTATTCCTAGATTGAAACGGGAGTTGGATGAAATCATCGCGCGATCGGAGAAAGCGAGATAAAGTTACGCTCGTTCCCCCTTGACTCCTTTAATACAATTGGGGGTCGCGAGAACAATCGGGAAGTATCTGTTTTTATTACAGTGTTCGTTTACGTATGTCGATCAATCGCCCTGCATCATGGGGGAAGTTGATTGCAATAAACGCCCCTGCGGAGGGCTCGTCATGCAAAGACGCGAATTTCTTACCGGAACGCTGGCCGCCGGGTCGGGTCTCGTGCTCGGCGCCCGGCTTTCCGCCGAACCGCAACCTCTAACCACCCAAGGAGAATCGAAAATGCCTTTCCAGCAACCGCCGCTGACGTATGCCAAGAGCGCGCTCGCGCCGTTCCTTTCCGAGGAACAGATGATGTACCATTACGACAAGCATCATGCCACGTACTTCAAAAACTTGAACGGCCTGGTCGAAGGCAAGCCGGAGGCCGCGCTCCCGCTGCGCGAGGTGGTCGCTCAAGCGGCCGCCGGGCCGGTGTTCAACAACGCCGCCCAGGCCTGGAACCACAGCTTCTATTGGGATTGCATGATGCCGCACGGGGGCGGGCAGCCCAAAGGCGATCTGGCGGCGGCCATCAAGCGCGACTTCGGCGGTTACGACGATTTCAAAAAGGCGATGTCCGAATTATCGGTCAAGGTCTTCGGCTCCGGCTGGGGCTGGCTGGCGGCCGATAAGCAAGGCAAACTGGAGATCATGCCCTTGGGCAACGCCGACACGCCGCTGAAGCACGGCAAGGAGCCGCTGCTGACGATCGACGTTTGGGAGCACGCCTATTACGTCGATTACCGCAACGAACGGCCGAGATACGTCGATGGCTTCTGGAACGTGGTCAACTGGGACTTCGCGGAAAAGTGCTTCCAAGCGGCCGTGAAGTGAATCGCGGTCTTCATCGCGTCTCGCCGCGGCGTGCCGAATGCGGCGGCGGGACCTCATTTTCCAGCGAGCCGAGCATCTCCACTCGGCTCGCTTTGTCGTTTCCGCCCCCGCAATAGCCGGCGCCGCGCCTCCTGTCCGCGGTCGTGCGCCGGATATTCTTTTTTCTCCCCGCTTTCCCGTTTCCAAAAATCGCGGATTCGTTTATACTGGAGGCATGCTGCTTTCACCCCGCTATTCGACGCGCGACACGGCACGGCTGTGCCAAAGGCTGTCGATCGCCATCGACGCCGGCATCGACGCGCGGAAAATCTGGTCGGACGAGGCCGGCCGCGCGCAGGGACTGGCGAAGAGCCGCTTCCGCACCATCAGCAACGCGGTCGCCCAGGGGCAATCGATGGCCCACGGCATGGCGGCCACCGGCGATTACTTCCCGCTATTGATGCGCGAGCTGACGGCCGTCGGCGAGGAGACCGGCAAGCTCGACGCCGTTTATAAGCAACTCGCCGACCATTTCCAGCAGCGGCTGCAAATCCGGCGGACGTTTTTCGCCGCCATCGCCTGGCCGATGTTTCAATTGGGCGCCGCGATCTGCGCGATCGGCCTGCTGATTTATATCCTGGGCATCGTCCGCGAAATCACCCACAGCAATATCGACATGCTCGGCTTCGGGCTGTACGGCGCGCGCGGGGTAACGATCTATTTCGCCTTGATCGGCGCGGCGGCGGCGGCAGTCTGGCTGATCGTCCGCGCCGTCGGGCGGGGGCTGGTTTGGACGCGGCTGATTCAATATCTCGTGTTGCGGATTCCCACGCTCGGCAAGGCGCTGGAGAAACTGTTCCTCGCCCGATTCATTTGGACGTTCTATATCACGCTCGAGTCGGGCATGGAAATCCGCCGCGCGGTGCGGCTGAGCCTGCGGACCACGAACAACGCCCGCTACATCGATCGCACCGGGGAGATCGACAAATCGATCGCGAACGGCAATTCCCTATACGAAACCTTTAGCCGCGCGCAATGCTTCCCGAAGGATTTTTTGGACGCGCTGGCCGTCGGCGAGCGCAGCGGCAGGCTTTCGCAAACCATGGAAAATCTCTCGCGGCAGTATCAGGACCAGGCCCGGGCGGCGATTTCGGTGCTGACGATGATCGCCGGGCTCGCGGTCTGGCTGATGATCGCCGCGGTGATCATCACCATGATCTTCCGCTTGTTTTTCATCGGATATCTGGGGCCGATCCAAGAGCTTACGAAATAAAACGGCGGATTTAACTATAATTTGGCGGGACTGCGCGTTGCTTGTCCCACCCTACATTCCTTCAAACGACAGGTTGAAAACCTGTCCTACGGCATCATGCGAACCATTCTCGTTACCGGCGGCGCGGGCTTTATCGGCTCTCATATCGCAACGGCTTTGGTCGAGCGCGGCGACCGCGTCCGCGTGCTCGACAATCTCAGCACCGGCTTCAAGGCGAATATGAAGGGCTTTTTGGACCGCATCGAGTTCATCGAGGGCGATCTGCTCGACTCGAAGGCCGTCGCCAAGGCCGTCGAAGGCGTCGATTGCGTCTTCCACGAGGCGGCGCTGGCCTCGGTCCCCCGCAGCGTGGCCGATCCGCTCGCCTCGCACGCCCATTGCGTTACCGGCACCGTTACGCTTCTGAACGCCGCGCGGCGGGCGAAGGTCCGCCGCGTGGTCTATGCCGCCTCGTCGAGCGCGTACGGCGACCAGCCTTACTGTAGCAAGCGGGAGATCGATCTGCCCGCCCCGCTCTCGCCTTACGCCGCCGCGAAGCTGGCCTGCGAGTATTACTGCCAGGTTTTCACCGCCACGTACGGCTTGGAAACGGTGGCCATCCGCTACTTCAACGTGTTCGGTCCGCGGCAAGACCCCAACAGCGAATACTCGGCGGTCATCCCCCGCTTTATCACCGCCATGCTCGCCGGAAAGCAACCTGTGATCTACGGCGACGGCCTGCAATCGCGCGACTTCACCTTCGTGGCCAACGTGGTGCAGGCGAATCTGCTCGCGGCCGACGCCCCCAACGTCGCCGGGCGGACCTTCAACGCCGCCAACGGCAAGAGCACCGACCTCTTGACGCTGATCCGCCTGCTCAACGAACTTTTAGGGCTAAACATCCAGCCGATCCACGAGCCGGCCCGAGTGGGCGATGTCCGCGAGAGCCTGGCCGACATCACCCTGGCGCGCAACTTCCTCAAATACGAGCCGGAGGTCGATTTCGAGGAAGGCCTCCGCCGCTCGATCGAGTATTATCGTTCTGTCGCGGGGAAGTAGCAGGAAGGATGAAGTATGAATGCTGAATGCTGAATGAATGACAGCCGCTTGCGGCTTCGCAATGAATTTTCAATCGCCCCACGACCAAGAAAAATGGCCAATGCCGGCAAGACGCTCGTGAGCGTGGCGACCTACAACGAGTTGGAAAATCTGCCCGCGCTGGTCGAGGAAATTTTTCGCTTCGCGCCCGAGGCCGATCTCCTGGTGATCGACGACAATTCGCCGGACGGCACCGGCGCGTGGTGCGAGCGGAAGCGGACGGAAGACCCCCGGGTATTTTGCTTGCATCGGCCGGGCAAGCTGGGCTTGGGCACGGCGCACGTCGCGGCGATGAAATTCGCCGTCGCGCAGGGCTACCGCTACCTGCTCACTCTCGACGCCGACTTCAGCCACCCGCCGCAATGCCTGCCGGAGTTGATCGCGGGCATGGATCCGCCGGGCGGGGAGGCGAAAGACGTACTGATCGGCTCGCGCTACGTTCCCGGCGGCGGCACGCAAGGCTGGCCGATCGCGCGAAAGCTGATGAGCCGCGCGGTGAATCTCTACGCCCGATGTTTGCTGGGCCTGATGCCGAAGGATTGCAGCGGCGCGTATCGCTGCTATCGGGTATCGCTGTTGGAAAAAATTGATTTCGGCTCGATCTTGAGCCGGGGATATTCCTTTCAGGAGGAAATTCTCTGGCGGTTGAAACGGCTGGGCGCCCGGTTCGGCGAATCGCCGATCGTGTTCGTCGAACGGCGGCGGGGCGAATCGAAAATCCATGCCGGCGAGGCGGCGAGCGCGCTGAAAATCATCTTCTCCCTGGGAATGAAAAATTGGCTGGGAAGATGACTCTGCTGGAAAGGTATCACGCCTCCCTATCCCCTATCCCCCTGTGCCCTGTGCCCTTCATGCTCGAACCTACTCCTGAGCGAAACCGAAGCAGATGTATCCCCATTCAATGTAAGGTAGTTCCTTGGGCCGGTTGGTGGATACCGCTAAGGAAGAGTGCAAGTGCATCGAATCAAAAGATTTTCATGGGCATCAATTACGCCAGATGAAAAAACGGTAGCATCGAGTCGTTAAGGATCGGCAATTCAATAACGGTCGTGTTTTCCGTAGAGTGAAAACATCTGAGGGAACACTAATATCCGCTAATCTCCACTGATATTAGTGGTAATCAGTGGAAATTAGTGTTCCCCTTTGC
>JADLEL010000154.1 GCA_020846145.1 Pirellulales bacterium
ACTGCCATTTCCATCCGAAGCGCCGGGATAAACCCGGCGGCTCGCTGATCGCTTCATTCGGCTAAAATGTTACAAAAAATGAAATTTAGATCAATGGATCAGCTCGATTCCTCGATACGCGGGTGGCCCCTAGCCAAGAATCTACATCACTTGACTCGCCGAGGATACAATAGATAATGTATTAACGGTCGGTCGGTGATCAACATATCGGAAAGCGATTCCGATGACGGACGAAAACAAAATTCTCGAACGAATCACCCTCGATCCGCGAATTTTCGGCGGCAAGCCGATTATTCGCGGAAGGAGGCTGGCCGTCGAACACGTTTTGGGAATGCTCGCCGCCGGCGATACGATCGAAACCATTCTGGAAGGCTATCCCTGGCTTGAAGTGGAGGACGTGCGGGCCTGTCTCATTTACGCCCGGCGACTTGTGGGACACGAACGGATCGAACCACTGCCGATCGAATCGAAGTGTTATATTTTGGGGAATTGAAACAATACCGATATTGGACGCATCTCCTTTTCCCCCGTGTTGAATTCTGACTGTAGCCAAATGACCACAATTTCCGAAAAGATCACTGCCGAACTGAGCGTATTGCTCGGCCAACCGATCGGCGATTGCTGGCGCGCGGCAAACATGCAGATATTTGAGTTCGGTTCGCGTCATCGCAAACTCAACCGCATGGGTGAAGAGATTGAAGTTAGCGACTTTAGGCTTCACGTACAGTGCCGCTGGCGCATGACAGACGCGAAGAGCATTATCTTTGGGCGAGATGATTTAAACTACCCGGCCGATGATTCCATCCTTTTGGAGGAGTTCGATTGGGACAAGCAACCTTCTGTTTTAGACATGAGGCAAAAGCAATGGTTTGAAGAGCATCGCGCCCAACCTTTGAAGGTCGTCTATGCCCATGGAGATGTTTATGGCGGATTCCGCATCGCACTCGAAGGAGACTTCGCATTGGAGGCGTTTTCTTGTGATTCGCGCAAGGATGAATATTCCGAGCATTGGCGTTTGCTGGGGCATAGAACCGATGGTGCCCATTTTGTTGTTACCGGCCATGGTATCGAAGGCAAAGACAGAGAATTGACTGACGATCACTAATCCTCTATAGCATGATACCGGGCTTAATCCAACCGACCCTCTCGCAGAAAAAGCGTTCTCCCGGCAATCGCTTCCCGAAACTCCCAATCGTGCGAGACGACGATCATCGACTGCGGCAGGCCGAGCAGTATTTCCAGCAGCCGGCGGCGGGAGGTTTCGTCGAGGCCGGCGGTGGGTTCGTCAAAGAGGAGGACTTCGGGCTGCATGGCTAAAACGGCGGCCAGGGCGACGAGCCGTTTTTCGCCGCCGGAGAGTTGATAGGTGATGCGATGCTCGTAGCCCGCAAGGCCAAGCTCTTCGAGAGTTTGCGCTACGATCCGCCGCACCGCGTCGCGGTCGTATCCCAAATTGAGCGGCCCGAAAGCCACGTCTTCCAGCACCGTCGGGCAGAAAAGCTGGTCGTCGGCTTCTTGGAAGAGCAGGCCCGCGCGGCGGCGGACCTCGTGAAAATCGCCCTCCTTGCGCCGCGGCTTGCCGAAGATTTCGATTTCGCCCCGCTGGAGCCGCAAGAGACCCACGATCAAGTGCAAGAGCGTTGTCTTCCCGCTGCCGTTGGGACCGGCGATGGCCAGCCGTTCGCCCGGCTCCAGACGAAAATCGCACTGCCGCAGCACCGGACGCTCCGGGCCGTAGGCAAAATCGACCGCGCGGAAAACGATCAACGCTTCAGCCATAATTCCATCTAAGCGGAAAAAGTTGGGATGGCGGTCGCACTACCATCTCTAAAATCGACACCGAACAAGGGATGACAGTACAACTGTCATCCCAACGAATAGCCGCGCGGAAAACGATCAACGCTTCCGCCATAATTCCATCCCGACGGTGAGCGCTAAAACCACGACCGCCGCCGCGCAAAACGGCAAATCTTTTTTCGTAAAAGCGAAATGATCGAGCAAATAAAACCGGCCCGCGAATCCGCGGCACTTCATGGCCGCGAGAATCCGTTCGGAGCGGTCGAGGCTGCGGACCAACAGCATTCCCGCCAGAAAGCCGAACGCGCGATAGGTGTGCCGGTTCATCCCCGGCCGAAACGCCCGCACGCGCATCGCCGCCCGCAAACGGGAATACTCCCGCTCAAGCACCGCTACGTAGCGAGCGGTGAAAAGCAGCAAGAGCGCGAGTTTCCGCGGAACGCCCAAATGGCTCAAGGCATGGCCCAGCGTCGTCGTCTCCATCGACCCGAACAGGGCGATCATCATCAACGCGATGGCGTTGCCCTTCAGCGCAATCGCCGCCGCCAGCAAAAAACCTTCCCGCGAAAGACTTAGGGAATAAAGCATTGCCGCCTGCCGCCCGGGCGCGGTGAAGGGCAAAATGAGAAACAGACACAGAAATACGACATTCAAGGGCAGCAATCGCTTGAAAACCGCCGCTGGCCGAACGCCCGAAAAAAACGACGCGAAAATCGACGCCGCCAGCGCCGTGCCCAACGCCGGAAAACTACTCGACCAGGCGACCGCTGCCGCAAACGCCGCCGCGAAAACGATCCTCGCCCGCGGGTCCGCGCCGGAGAGATACGCACTTGCGGAACCGGCGGCGGGCTGGATCGTGGGAATCATCGTCATCCGATCAATGGCCGTACTTTTTTCGATAATTTCCGGCAATCGCGTACAATCCGAACACCCCGAAAATATAGCCCAGGCCGCCCAAGATATCCCGCAAGCGGATCGACTTTTCCCCGGCCTCGAGTTTCTCCCGCAAGGCGTCCAATTTCGCCTGCATCAGGCGAATTTGCTCGACCGTCCAAGCGTTTTCATCGCCGGGATTGCGCGAACCGCCGCCCACATGACGATGATCGCGCGTATCGGACTGCGCTTCGGGCGGCGGATTATTTTCGCGCGGCGGAAGATCGCCGGGCAAGAGCGATCCTTTCACCACGTACTCGCCGCCGTGGCCGTCGCCGATGTCGGCTTCAAGGCGATAATCGCAGCGCCACAAGGCTTCGAGCGAGAACTTGCCGTCCTCGTCGGTCTCGGTTTTCGCCAAAACCTCGTCGGCGGCGTCGTGCCCCGTCACGGCGCAGTTTTTCGCCGGACTGCCGTCCTGATACGTCACCCGCCCGCGAATAACTTTTCCTTCCACCGTAGCCGAAACGCGAATCCCATGCGCGAAAGCAGGCGCGGCGATGAGAAAGAAAACGAGTATTGCAAATTTCGAATTACGAATCTGAAATTTCAAATTGCAAAGTGCAAATTTCAAATTGCAAAGTATCGCATTTATCTTTGCATCCGCGCTTCGTTTATCCATTTTCCCTCTCCCGCGGAATTGCGGCAAGAATCGGCGCGGCGATCAGTTCGGGCCGAACCTTGCGAATGAGCGCCACCGCGCTCGCGGCGACCAGTCCTTCAATGACGGCCAGCGGTATCTGCAAAATCGCGAGGATTTTCCCCAGCGAATCGAATTCGGTTCTGCCGCCGAGCATGAGCGAACCGGCCATCAGCAAGCCGCTCAGGAGAATGGCCGTCGCGCCCGCCGCGAATCCGCCGCCCAACGCCAGGCGCTCGTTCTCCGAAGCCGCCGCGCGGCGGAATAAATAATGACACGCCACGGCGGGCGCGGCCATGATGAACGCATTCAAGCCCAGCGCGGTCAATCCGCCGTAGGAAAACAGCATCGCCTGCAGGAGGAGCGCGACCAGCACGGCGGGAAAGGCGCTCCAGCCGAGCATCACGCCCATCAATCCTGTCAACAGCAAATGCACCGACGAAGGCCACAGTGGTACGTGAACGAGCGAAACGACGAAAAACGCCGCGCTCAGCACCGCCGCCCGCGGCAATCGCTCCGGCTCGAGTCGCCGCAATCCGATCCCCGTCCCCAGAACCGCGAGCGTCGCCCCGGCCAGGAGCACTTCCCGCCCCCGTTCCGAAACCAATAAAACGCCTTCGTAAATGTGCATGGCGAGAGATAACGGGTAAACGCCGGGGTTTCGGCGAGCAGATCAGCCGTTGCGAAGTGGTATTACCAATCGAGATATTGTAACACCATATCCCCGTTATGTCGATTGGGAACTGCACGAGCCGGGAATGACCTCGCCCTCGGCTTGGTGGCAACATCGCGAGTCGGCACGCACTACCCCCTCTTGTAGGTAGATTGCGGATCGTCGCTTCCCTGTGGCATTTTTTATCGAAATGTGCAATACTAAAGGGATAGTGTATTGAGCGAATTAGAAAAGGCGGGGGATCGGCCTTCGGAACTCATTCTTATTTTAATCGTAATATAAGCATTTAGCTGGTTGCCTTGCCTCCTGCATGGGATTGAGGCGAAAGGCGTAAAAGCGGGAGTGCGATTATGAGCAATATGCCAAATCTCGACGATTTTTCGGCCATTCCCGAAGGGCCCGGTCCCATTGCGAAAAAAGAGTTCGATTGGAAAAAATCGAACGGCGTAAAAATCGGCGTAGCTGCCGTGTTACTGGCCTTAACCGTGCTGATTTTTGCAGTGATGTTGTTCGGCGGCGGCAAAGGTAAAAATACGGCGTCGAATCCCGCCGGCGGAATGACCGCGGCGCCCGATAGCGGACCAACCCAACCTCCGCCTGCGCCCGTTGCCGCTCCGTCTGCTCTCGCTCAAACGCCTCCTACTCCCCCCGCCCAAGAAACCGCTGATCCCCCCGTGCGCAACGCACCGGGAATGCCGCCGCAGGTTACCGGAACCGGAGAGTTATCCGAAGGACCTCCGCGGCGAAACGAGGGAGCGGAAGGCTATCCCGGCGGTCCCGGCGGTCCCGGCGGTCCCGGCGGCTATCCCGCCGCTGCGGATCAACCGCCGCTCATCGATGACGTTTCCAAGTGGAAAAATCCGGACGATTACCGTCGCGCGCGAAGGGACAATCATCATAAGTTGGCGGAAGCTTTGTTTATTTTGAACAAGACGGCCCCCCGCAACGAGGCGAGCGCCGGTCTATTGATCGAACTGCTCAAACCCGTCAAGGTGGAAGCGAATCCCAACGATCCGCCGGGCACGTACGTCCAACCGGGGGCCGCGGCGTCGCCGCAGTTGATCGAAACGATCGTCAATGCGTTGGCCGAGAACGGCACCAAGCCGGCCAAGGATGCCTTGAAAGCGATCCTTTCCGGCGATTTTCCCGCCGACGACGACCGCGCGGCAGTCGAGGCCGTCATTAAAACCTTGCTTTTTAATGCTTCCGCCGAGAACGACGCCCTCATGCTGCAGTTGCTCGTTCAGCCCGAAGCGGTGCGGAAGGCCGCGACGGCGCCGGCGAATCCCATGAATCCGCAAATGGCCATGACGCCCTTCGACATGCGCGCGAAGGCGCAGGAATTGGTCAAACTTTCGGCTTCCGAAAATCTGCGGATCAAGTTGGCGGAGCATTTCGCGAGAATGGGCATCGATCCCAACGACTCCACCGTGCAATTCCTGCTCCAGGAAGACCCGGCGAATCTCGGCGCGCAATTGGCGCTCTATCGCTCCGAGGATGTCATCGGCGAAACGAGAACCAAACTGGAACAGTATTTCTTGAACTACGCCTCGCAGGCCCTCGGCCTGACGATGGGCATTCCTTCCGGCGTCGAGGGAATGCCGATGGGCGGCGCCGGCGGGTATGGACCCGGTTACGGCGGCGGAGTGCCCGGCGGCGAACGCGGCTACGGCCCCGGCGGTTACGGCGGCGTCATGCCCGGCGGCGAACGCGGCTACGGCCCGGGCGCGGGCCTGCCTACGCCCGAAGTCCCCCGCGAAAAACTCACCGATCTCGAACGCGGCGTCAAACTTGCCAATGCGATGTGGTCCGGTCCCCTCATCGTTTCTCTCACGGATCAACTCAACGAAGTGCGGTCGATGGAAAAGAGCGCGCCCGCCATCGTGCTCGCCAGCACGTTTCCCGTGGATTCGGTGCGCGCGGCGATGTTTCGCATGTTGAAGAAGCGGCAGTTGGACGGCCCCCAAGTATTGGACGCCGCCGGCTGGTCCGACCGCGTGTTGAACGACCCCGGCACCCTGGTATTGGTCAAAATGCTGGGCCGCAAGGAGCAGAAGACGCCCAAGGGCGCGCCCGGCCGCACGCCGGGCTACGGACCGCCGGCCGCGGGTTACGGCCCCAATCCCGCGGGCGCGACCTCCAAGGCCGAGGCGGCGGCGAAAAAGCTGCAAACCGAATACGATTGGTTCGAGGAGTCGAGGAAGCTCGTCGGCTTGTGGTGCAGCCGCTTCGAGGCGGCGGCCCAAGCGCAGCGGAAGGCCGCCCGAAGGGGAACGCCCATCGGCGAACCGGCCCCCGCGAAGCTCGACGATTTCGAAATCCCCAAGGAAAAGGACACGAAAATCGAGGATGCCTATCAACTCAACTGGCCCGAAAAAGCCCCCGCCGGCCTCGCCGCCGCCAAGCCCGGAGCGCTGAAAATCCAATACTTCCGTCTCACGCAGACCGGCACCATCAAGAAGAGCATGACCAACCTCAAGCGCGGCATGAAAGGCGCCGAACTCCACGAACTCGAGAACGGCCTGTGGGCCGAAGTCTATCCGAAACCCGCCGCCGCGTCCGCGCCCCGCCGGTCGCTCGACGTGATCGTTACCCGGCTCGACAAATCGCCCTACGATCCGAACCAAAAAGAAGATCCCACCGACTTGGAGATCCACATCCTCGCCGTCGAAATCGCCGATCCGGGGGCGGTGAAGGAATAAAATCAATCGCGCCACAGCGCCGCGGGGCGCAGCGCGATGTCGGGAAAAGCCAGCGGCCGCACTTCTTGCATGTCCGTAAAGCATTTGATGCCGCCGTAATGCCCGTCTTGCGGATCGCGACGGACCTCGATGCGGCGGTCGATCAGGTTCACCACCCAATAATCTTGGATGCCCGTCGAAGCGTACAACTCGGCTTTGATTCCGCAATCGAATTTCAAGCTGCTCTCGGACACTTCGATCACGAGCAAGACATCGGCGGAAGTGGGCCGGCCTTGGGAGTAATCCCGCTTTCTTACCCAGACGATATCCGGTTCGGGCGCGCTCTCGAGTTCCGGAAGGCCGATCGAGTTTTGTACGCGGACGCGGACTTTTTTCGAGCGAAGAATAAGGATACTCCATTCATTCAATCGATCGACGACTTCTTCGTGAATCGAACCAATCGGCGCCATTTCAATGATCTCCCCGCGAATGAGTTCCGCCCGATAGCGATTTAATCTCCGCTCGAAAACGCCGTCGCAAATCATCCGGTCGTATTCTTCCAGAGTAAGATGGGTGATGGCGCTCATGCGATTTACGCCTTTCGCAACGAGTGGCGACGGTGGTCAATGAATGGCGGCGGGCTATTAGATGCATTCCCCGTTCAATCTATTATAGCATCGCACAGGACAGGTTGACAACCTGCTCCACGTTAAATCCGCTTGAACTGCCGGTCCAATTCCTCGCGGGTGAAGATGAGCGCGGTGGGGCGGCCGTGGGGGCAGTGGTGGGCGTCTTCCACCAGATGCCGCTGCGCCAACAGCGCGGCGATCTCCTCCGGCGCGAGCCGGTCGCCGGCCTTGATCGCCGCCTTGCAGGCGATCGTGTGCAGCAGATCGTCCATCAGGTCCCTGCGCTCGGGCTGCTTGCCGCCGGCAAGCAACCGGCCCACGAGTTCGTGCAGCATCTCGACCGGGCTCAGGTTCGCGAGCATCGCCGGATAGCCGGAAACGAGCACCGTCTCGCCGCCGAACGGCTCGATCTTCATTCCCAGTTCGGCCAGAAGATCGCGGTTCTCGAAGGCCGCGGCCGCCTCGGCGGGACTCAAATCGACCGGTTCGGGCACCAAAAGCGTTTGCGTTTCCAGCGCGCCAGACTCGACGCGCGATCGCAACTGCTCGTACAGAATCCGCTCGTGCAAGGCGTGCTGGTCGATGACCATCACCCCTTCCTCGCTCTCGGCGATCAAATAGCGGTTGTGAATCTGCATCGCCGCGTGGTGATGCACCGCCGAACGCTCGCAATCGCAGTACCGCGGCGCGGGTTCGGGCGCAGGACGGGTTTCCAACCTGTCATTCGACTCGCGGGACAGGTTGGTAACCTGTCCTACCGGCCGATCGATGCGATACAATCCCAGCCCCGGCCGCTGATCGGGAAACGGCTTGAAGGGCATCACCGCCTGCGACGCCGCTTCGGCCCCGCTCCTTCCGGGCAGATTCCACTCGGAAACCTTGCCTTTCGCCCAATCGACCAGGTTGCGCCGCAACTGCTCGGCGCGGGCCGCATCGACGCCGCTCGCCTCCGCGCCGCCGGTTTCGTAGTCCGCCGCGAACTCCGCCCGCGGCGCGCCCGCAACCGGCGATTGCACGCGGGTATCCAGATCGGCCGATAAAAACTTGTTCCGCAGCGCCGCGAGCAACTGGCTGTAGAGGCGGCCCGAATCCTGAAAGCGGACTTCGAGCTTCGTCGGATGCACGTTGACATCGACCGATTCGGGCGGCATCCGCAGTTCCAAAAACGCGATCGGGAACCGGCCCGTCAGCAGCAGCCCGCGGTACGATTCGCCCAAGGCGTGCTGCAACGACCGGTCGCGGATGTGCCGGCCGTTCAGGAAAAAGTACTGCATCCGGTTGTGGCTGCGGCTGCGGCTCGGATGGGCCGCGAATCCGCGGAGGCGCACGCCCCCTTCCTCGCTTTCGATCCATATAAGCTGCTCGGCCAAATCGCGGCCGAAAAAGCGGGCGATGCGCTCCCGCCAATCGTCCGCGGCGGCCAGTTCGAACACCGTCTTCTCGTTGTGCCGCAGCGTGAAGTGGACGCGGTGCGTGGCCAGCGCGATGCGCGTGAAGGCCTCGGCCACGTGGCCGAACTCGGTCTGCGTGGTGCGGAGGAACTTTTTGCGGACCGGCGTATTGAAGAAGAGGTTATGCACCTCGACGGCCGTGCCCACCGGCCCGCCGCAGGGCGCGACCTCGCCCCGCCGCCCGCCGACGACTTCCAACTCGGCCCCGCCGGGCGCGTCGGGCGTGCGGCTGCGGATGGCCAGGCGGCTGACCTCGGCGATCGAGGCCAGCGCTTCGCCGCGGAAGCCGAGCGTCGCCACGCGGAAAAGATCGTCCGCCTCGATCAGTTTGCTCGTCGCATGGCTGGCCACGGCCAGCGGCAGTTCCTCGGCCGAGATGCCGCCCCCGTTATCGACCACGCGGACCAGTTCCAATCCGCCCTGCGCGACCGAGACGTCGATCCGCGTCGCGCCCGCATCCACCGCGTTCTCCATCAACTCCTTCACCACGCTCGCCGGCCGTTCGATCACCTCGCCGGCGGCGATTTTGTTGATCAGCGATTGCGAGAGCACGCGAATGGGCATGGGAGCAGGGGATTGGGGATAGGGAATAGAGATCGGCATGTTTAGCCCCCGCGTCCACGCGGGGGCACGAATCGATATAACTGGGGGGACCGATCCGAAAAACAGCATTCAATTCTAAAAGAAGCACTCCCCCTTGACCATCCCCCGCGAGATGGCCGCAGCCGTGCTAGAAAGCTGCTTTTCGGCCGTAAATTGCCTTACATCCTTCCCAAACTTTCGGCGGCCGCAATCAAGTCCGCGAACATGCGGTAAACTTCCTGCTGCTCGACTTTCTTCACCGGCAGAGCGGCGGGTGGATCGAACCGTTCCGGCCGCGCGGGGGCGTTGATTTTCATTTCGACCAATCGGACCAAGCCCTCGAAGGCCTCCGCTTTGAACTTCAATTCGTCCAACGTCCGATTCTCGCGGTGAAAGATCATTTCCAGCCGTGCGGTGAACGGCTGCTTGCCGACGAGCGCGATCCCCGGCCGACCGTCCGCCCGAACGACGTCGTCCACGCTCGTGAAACGCAGCAGCACTTCGGGCGTCGCGGCGCAGGCGCGCATGACGCCCGCCAGCGAGCGAAACTGCAAGCGGCGCCGCGGCGGGACGAAATCCTCCAGACTTTTCATCGCCGGCGCGGGATTTTCCGTGCCCGCCAACACCGCGCCGTGCGCGACGATCCAGGGATGCCCGTTCTGTCCCAGCGCGATTTCGCCGATGACGGGCAACTTGTACGCGAGTGAAAACCGCGCGCCCGCATCGCGGCAAATCCGCAGGCGGCCTGCGAGAGGGTTCTGATCGCCGGTCGTCAGCAAGATCAGCATTTCCAGGGAATGCTGCTTGCCGGGCCGCGGCCGCTCGGCAAGCAGCGCCGCCGCTTGGCGCAGGACGTCGGCGAGTTTTTTCAATTCGCTCTTGCGCGACTCCGTGCCGGGCGGCACGACGCCCGGCGGCAAGTCGCGGGCGAAGAATTCGGCGGCGGTCTTCAGCGCGAAGGGCAACTCGGCCATTGCCGTGTAGTGCCCCAACCCGTCAAGCCAGACGATTTTGTCGGGGATCGCCAGCGCGTCGGCGAGTTTCTCCGTGCATTTTTTTGGGATCACTTCGTCCGCGGTTGCGTTGATCATCAGCACTTGCCCGCGCAGCGCGCGGTCGCGGAGCGCGGAGGCGAACCGGAGCGGATCGCCCGCCTCGATCTTCTCCTCGAGCGCGGTTCGCTCCTCGAAGGGCAGAGCCTTGATGGTTTCGCTGAGCGGTTTGGTTTCCCGCGCGCTGTGGATGATCGAGAGCACGTCGCCGCCGGCCAGGAGCAGCGCCGCCCGATGGATCCGCGGTTCGCCCCCCGCCGCGCCGGCGGCGATGATCCCGCCCAAACTGATGCCGGCGATGCCGATCTTCCGCGGATCGATTTCCGGCCGCGAAGCCAGCAGATCGACGGTGCGCCGCACGTCGAAACCGGTCTGCTCGAGCGCGGCGGCGAAGAGTTTCGGGTCTTTGGCCATCGCCATCGGCCCTTGGGGCAAGCCGCGCTCGCCGTAGTAGGGGAGCTTGAAGGCTAGCGCGGGAATGCCCCGCGCGGCGAGCGCGGAACAGACCAGATCGGTCAAGGCTTCGTTGCCGTCGAGGATGTGCAGGCAAATCACCGCCGGCCGCTGGGGGTCGCCCGGCTTGACGCCGTCGGGCAGATAGTAATCCGCCGGCACGGTGTTGTTCTGCTCGACCGCCGTCGTCATCGGCGAAGGATATTGTAATCTCAAAATCTTATACCCCGGCCGCACGGCGAGCGGTCTTTCGAGATAAGCGAAGGGGCGATTGTCGAACGTGTTTTGGACGGAAAGGGACTGCCCGTTGTCATAGGCGAATGCACATAAAGACGATATCTGAAAGTAATAACAAAAAATGAATAACATTTTTATCATAGTGAGAATACTCATTTAAATTAAAAGGTTCATCCGGTTTAAGCGTACCTGTTCGATGGATTTTGCGGCCGGAAGTCGCCGCGGCCCAAAGGGCCAACCGTTCGCCCAGCCCCAGGCATCGCCTGGGGTTGGCGATATCGAAAAATATATTTTCGGCCCAAGGGGCCAACCGTTCTCCTCGCACGGGAGAACTGACGGCCCGTAGGGCCTCGGATTACGTCGTGGGCGTTAGGCTCCTCAGGGCTGCGCCCTGGGCTGGGCGAACGGCTGGGCCTTCGGCCCGAAACATGGAAATCCGCGCCACGAGTAACATTTACCGGATTCGGTTTTCATTAACGTGAAATCTCGGCTTATCAGGTACGCCCTTTCCGGATGAACCAAAAAATAGTATTCGTAGTTGGTTGGCTTCTCTTCGACGCCAGCGCATGGGAACAAGGATGATTTTTCACGATCCACTGACCCCTCTCCCCTCAATCCGCCGGCACGCAGCGGCCTTTGGCCCAGGCGCGGAGGGTTTCGACGCGCTCGCGGAGGACGACGGAGAGGGGCTGGCTCGCGCGGATCGCCGAGAGGATGTGTTCGGTTTGGCACTCGGCGCCTTCGGCGAAGGCGGCGTACATGCCGGAGACGACGGCCTGCTCGATTTCCGCGCCGCTGTAGCCTTCGCTGGCTTCGACCAAGGCTTGCATCTCGAACGTCGTTTTCTCGCGCCGCCGCTTGCGGAGGTGGATGCCGAAGATCGACTCGCGGTCCTCCTTTTCGGGCAGATCGACGAAGAAAATCTCGTCGAAGCGGCCTTTGCGCATCAGTTCGGGCGGGAGTTGGCCGATGTTGTTCGCCGTGGCCATGAGGAAGATCGGCTGCCGGTGGTCCTGCATCCAGGAGAGCAGCGTGCCGAACATCCGCTGCGAGAGGCCGCCGTCGGCCGATTCCGCGCCCGCCGAGGCGAACGCCTTTTCGATCTCGTCGATCCAGAGGATCACCGGCGACATCGACTCGGCCTGCGTGAGCGCTTCGCGGAGCCGGGCTTCGCTCTCGCCGATGAATTTCTGATAGAGCACGCCGGGGTCCATCCGCAATAGCGGCATCCGCCAGGCCGAGGCTACCACTTTCGCGCACAGGCTCTTGCCGCAGCCCTGCACACCGAGAAGCAGTATCCCGCGCGGCGGATCGAGGCCGAACTCCCGCGCCCGGGCGGAAAAGCCGCCGCGCCGCAGATTGAGCCATTGCTTGAGGTTCTTCAGCCCGCCGATGTCGTCGGGCGAGACATCGACGGCGATCGCTTCGAGGCAGCCCATCGTGCCCAGCCGGTTCCGCTTGGCCTCGATGACGCGCGTGAGATCGGCGCTGTCGAGGATGTTGTCTTCGTGAATCGCGCCGGCGACGATCCGGCGGGCTTCCTCGGTGGTCAGGCCGCGGAGCGTCTGCACGAGCTGCTCCATCTCGCGCTTGGTGAGCTTCGATTGCACTTCGACCAGGCTCTCGCGCTTGATGTGCCGGTACGTTTCGCGGACCAAATCGGTAAGCTCTTCCTCGTCGGGCCAACCGACCTCGAACGGGACCGTAAGCCGCTTGACCTCCGGCGGCAGCGACCCGCCATCGACCATCACCAGGGTCCAGAGGCGGCTGTCGGGCGAATAATACAGCTCGCGCAGCAGGCGGACCACCTGCGCGTCCTTGCAGTGCGCGCCCAAGTCCTTGAACAGATACAAGGCCGGCATCGTCGTCTGCCGCAGATGGCCGAGCGCGGGAATGACTTTGTTCGGCTCGATGACGGCCTTTCCGCCGATCGGCGGATAGGTTTGCCGCAGGCCATCGACGATCGACCATTCGTAAAACGGCAGCTTCAATTGCTCGCTGAACTCGCGGACAATTTTTATCGCCCGGGGTTCGTCGGGCGTTTGGATCGCGATGATCGGATTGCGGGCTTGGATCAACAGGCCGAGGTCGGAGGGGTGCAAGGGGGAACTCCTTCGTGGGACAGGTTTCCAACCTGTCGTTGGTCGCGCAGGTCGCGCTTCAGCACATCGTTTTTGGCAAACGAGCGTTACGCAAAAGCATAACCTATTTTGTGTTGCTTCGCGGGTTCGATTATTAGTATTTCTTCTCCGACGGTTTTGCAGCAGGCAGGCTCGATTCGGCTTGCGTGATTGGTACAAGCACGACACGAAAGGAACACTCCTGGTCAATCGTCAGCGACGTAACGGGGGTTCCCGCGCCGCCACTGTTGACTTTGGTTTTAACGGCACCGGGCGGTAGCTGGCTTACATCGATCTCAAACGGTCCGTCATAGGTGGAAGTACTCTGAATTTGGTGAATCTCAAGGGTGCGGTCCGCCGCCCGATCCCCCAAGCAGCCACCCAGCGAAAGCGCAATCACGGCTGCCAAAAAGTGCATTAAAGTGCGTACCATAGAACCTCCTTTGGTTCAAAACAGTTTTATAGACCACAAAATCCCATCCCTACAGGTTGCCAGATTTCCCCAAGAAAGGCAAGATAGGGGTGTCGTAGGACAGGTTTCCAACCTGTCGTTAATTAATCGACACCGGGCGACAGGTTGGAAACCTGTCCTACGCCCCCCAACCTTCCTTGAATAGTCACTCATGAATCGAAAAAATCCTTGGCTCGTGTTTTTGCTGCCGTTTGTGGTCTTTATGCTCGTGGGAGCCTTCGAGCCGACGCCCGATAAGCCCAGCGGCGGGATCATCGGGCTGTCGATCCCCTACGACCAGTATCCACTCGTCTATTCGCTAAAAATCGCCCTTTCTTTGGCGGCGGTGATTTTCGTGTGGCCGGGCTATCGGGAATTTCCCTTCCGCATCAGTCCTTTGTCCGTGGCGGTGGGCGTGGTAGGAATTGCGCTCTGGATCGGGCTATGCAAGCTCGATCTCGAACATCGCTATTTGCAGCCGTTTTTGGATAAGTTGGGGCTGGGCTGGCTCATCGGTTCCGGCGAGCGGGCGGGATTCAATCCGCTCGAACGACTTGCGAATCAGCCGGTTTGGGCGTGGACCTTCTTGGTCTTCCGTTTCTTCGGTCTCGCGCTCGTCGTGCCGATCATCGAGGAATTTTTCCTCCGCGGCTTCGTCATGCGGTTCGTTATGGAGAAGGATTGGTGGAAAGTCCCGTTCGGCAGGGTGAATCGGCTGGCGGTTGTCGCCGGCACCGCGGTGCCGATGCTCATGCATCCGGGAGAACTGCTGGCCGCGGCCGTCTGGTTTTCGCTGGTAACCTGGCTCATGCTTCGCATGAAGAATATTTGGGACTGCGTCGCCGCCCATGCGGTTACGAACTTTTTGCTGGGCGTCTATGTGGTAACGATGGGGGGGGAGGCATGGCGGTTGATGTAGTCAAATGGCAGCGTGAAAGTGCGATTTGCGTATTACATAAGCCCTTGCAATGCCCTGCGGAGTCGCTATATTATAGGTTTCCGATTTTTTGCCCTTAACGCCCATTGTGGGGAGTAGATGTCATGGCTCGAGCGTGTCAAGTTTGTGGGAAGAAGCCCGTGTTGGGCAATTCGGTAACGCATCGCGGGAAGGCGAAATACCTCGGCGGGGTGGGCACCAAGGTAACCGGCATCACCCGCCGCAAGTTCAAACCGAACTTGCAGAGCGTGCATGTCAGCACGCCCAACGGGACGAAGAAGTCGATGCGCGTTTGCACGCAGTGCCTCCGCAGCGGCGCGGTGACGAAGACCATCCGCCAAGCGCCCTTCAAATTGCCGGTAGCGGCGGAAAAGAAGTAAATATAGTGGTCAGTGGCCAGTGGTCAGTGGCCAGAGAGTTTACTAGCCACTGACCACTGACCACTGACCACTCTCCTTGCCATGCCTATCTCCCGTCAAGAAGTCGAAAAAGTATCGCTGCTGGGCCGGCTGCTGCTGGGCGAGGCGGAACTCGATACGATGACCCATCAGTTGGGCGATATCCTGGCCTACATGGAGCTTTTGGGCGAGGTCGATACGGCGGGCGTCGAGCCGATGGCGCACGCGATCGACGTGTCGAACGCTTTTCGCGAAGACGCGGTGCAACCGAGCCTCGAACGCGAACAGGCTTTAGCCAACGCCCCGCACCGCGATGGGGAATGTTACCTCGTGCCGGCGGTGTTGGGGGAGGGGTGAAATGCAAAGCCGCGACCATTGGTCGCGGTTTACGGCGGCGCGGAGGTTGGGGTTTTTCGGGATTTCACCGATCACGCGCCGCGACGACTGGTCGCGGCTTCGCATATCCGAACCGTGACCAATGGTCGCGGCTTTGCAGGGACATCATGCCGCTCATCGACCAAACCGCCGTCGAACTCCTGGCAATGCTGCAAGCGGGCGATGTTACTTCGGTCGAATTGACTCAGGCCTATCTGGATCGCATCGAGCAAATCGATCATCAAGTGAAGGCGTTCCTCCGCGTCGATCCCAATGCTGCGCTCGAGCGGGCGGAGGAGATCGACCGGCGGCGGAAGGCGGGGAAGCCGTTGGGCCGGCTGGCGGGCCTGCCGGTGGCGATCAAGGATTTGCTCTGCACAGCGGGGGAGCCGACCACCTGCGCGTCGAAGATGCTGGAAAATTTCCGCCCGCCGTACGACGCCACGGTCGTCGCCAAGCTCAAGGCGGCCGACGCGGTGTTGATCGGCAAGACGAACATGGACGAGTTCGCGATGGGCGGGTCGAACGAGAATTCGGCCTTCTTTCCCACGCGGAATCCCTGGGATTTGTCGCGGATTCCCGGCGGTTCGAGCGGCGGCGCGGCGGCCTGCGTGGCGGCGCGGATGGCCCCGCTTTCGCTGGGGACCGACACCGGCGGCTCGATCCGCTGCCCGGCGGGCCTGTGCGGCGTTACCGGACTGAAGCCGACCTACGGCCGCGTGAGCCGCTACGGGTTGGTGGCGTTCGCCAGCAGTCTCGATCAGGTCGGCCCGATGGCCCAGACCGCCGAAGACGCGGCGCTGTTGCTCGAAGTATTGGCCGGGCACGATCCGAAGGATTCCACGTCGGTCGATCTGCCCGTGCCGAAGTATTCCGAGACCATCCGCAAGCCGCTGGAAAATCTCCGCATCGGTCTGGTTCGGGAGCATTTCGGCGAAGGATTGGACGGCGAGGTCGAGGCGGCGGTGCGCGAAGCGGTCAAGGTTTACGAGTCGCTGGGGGCGAAGGTCGTGGAGCTTTCGCTGCCGCACGGCAAGTACGCGGTGGCGACGTATTACGTGATCGCCCCTTGCGAGGCCTCGAGCAATTTGGCACGCTACGACGGCGTGCATTACGGGCATCGCACGGACGAAAAGAAGATGGCGGCCGAGTTGGAGGCCCAGCGAAGGCACTGGCAAGATGCCAGTGGCACACGGCAGAAGCACTGGCAAGCTGCCAGTGGCACACACGAAGAATTGAAAAATCAGGATAACGCCTTGATCCGCATGTATCGCCGCAGCCGGGCGGAAGGTTTCGGCGCGGAAGTCAAGCGCCGCATCATGCTCGGCACTTACGCCCTGAGCGCGGGCTATTACGACGCCTACTATAAAAAGGCGCTGCAGGTGCGGCGGCTGATCCGCGGCGATTTCGACCGCGCCTTCGCGGAGGTCGATCTGCTCGTCGGCCCGGTTACGCCCACCCCGGCGTACAAGATCGGCGAGAAGGTCGATGATCCGCTGTCGATGTATCTGTTCGATCTCTATACGGTGAGCACGAACCTAGCGGGCATCGGCGGGATGTCGATCCCCTGCGGATTCTCCCAAGCCGGGCTGCCCATCGGTCTGCATCTGCAAGCCCCGCCGTTTGAAGAGGAGCGCCTATTGCGCGGCGCGTTCATGTTCCAGCAGGCGACCGACTGGCACGCGCGGAAGCCGGGCGGATTCTACGAATAGGGCGACAAAAAAGCCTAATCACTTTTCTCCAACATCGCTTTCAGGGCGCGGATGAAGTCGGGGGAGGTGCCGCAGCAGCCGCCGAGGAAGGACGCGCCGGCTTCGAGGAGTTGGGGGACGTAGGCGGCGAAATCTTCAGGCGTTTGGGTGTAAACGGTTTTGCCGTCTTTCATTTGCGGGAGGCCGGCGTTGGCTTTGATCCAGATCGGAAGATCGGCGGCGGTTTTGAGGCGGCGGCAGATGGCGTCGAAGCCGGCAATGCCTTGGCCGCAATTCGAGCCGATCGCGTCCGCGCCGGCGGCGGCGAGTGCTTCGGCGGCCCGTTCGGGCGTAACGCCCATCATCGTGCGGTCGTGGTTCGCGCCGGAATCGAAGCTCATGCAGGCCACGACGGGCAGGCCGGTTTCCTTGGCGGCGGCGACGGCGATTTTGATTTCGGCCAGATCGGACATGGATTCGATCGCGATGCCATCCGCGCCGGCGGCGGCCATGTGCCGGGCTTGATCGGAGAATCCGGCGAGGAGATCGGCTTCGGTAACTTCGCCGGTCATCAGCAGCTTGCCGCTGGGGCCGAGGGAGGCGAAGACCATCGCCTTTCCGGCGGCGGCGCGTTTCGAGATGGCGACGCCGGCCCGATTGATTTCGCCCAACTGCGCGGCCGCGCCTTGGCGTTCGAGGATGAAGCGATTCGCGCCGAAGGTGTTGGTGAGGATGACCCGGCTGCCGGCCGCGACGTAGGCGCGGGCGACTTCTTCGACTTTTTCGGGATGGGACAGGTTCCAGGGATCGGGGCATTCGCCGATGGGCAGCCCGCGGAGTTGCAGTTGCGTGCCCCACGCGCCGTCGGTGAGCACCGGGCCGTGGGCGAGAAGATTTTCGAGGGTGGGATGCATGGGGTTTCTTGATTTGTTTGACACTCGTTCACACGCTCCGCGTGGAAACGAGGTAAGTGGTTGAGGAATGCTTGCGAGCAGTTCTGCGACGCGGAGCGTCGCGGAATTGCGTTCCCACGCGGCGCGTGGGAACGAGTTATTGATTTTGCGCGGGTTTGAGCAGCGGTTTCAGGTCCAGCGTCTTCAGCGGTTTGGCGGAGGTCGGGCCGCGGCCGATGCTCAAGTGCAGCACGAGCTTCGACGGCTCGAAGACCATCGTCTGGATCGTGCGTTTGCCTTGATTGACGTCGTTCAGCAGCCGGGCGACGTCGTCCACCGAGAGTTTCGCCAACTCGCGGCTCTTTTCGAGCTTGGGGTAGCGCCGGCATTTCGTTTCGGTTTTCATGGGGGCGGCGCGGAAATGATTCGTGCAGTAGAGCAGGCCGTCTTCCGGCGCGCGGACGCCGATGTTGCGGGTGGTGATTTCGAAGATCGCCTGCCGCTGGGGATCGCATCCCAAGAGGATGCCCATCGCGGTGCGGGTATGCGCGTGCATCCAGCGGTCGAATTCCTCGACCGAGCGGCAGCCTTCCATGACCTCGCGGGCGGCGATGAAGTAGGGCATGCCTTCGGGATCGAAGGGCGGCGCGCCGTCGCCGGTCCGCTTGGCGGTGTTCGCGCCGAGCGCGAGGCTGTCTTCGTTCATCCCCACGCTCGCCGCCAGGAGGCCGGGAAAGGTAACCATGACGAAGGCTTTCTTGCCCGTCGGACGATACGCGACGACCAGGCTGTATTCGGCGATCGGATCGTCGAAGGGGAAGTCGAAGTTCCGGCCGTAGAGCGATCCGCCGGTCGCGCTGCGCTCGGCGGAAACCAGCAGCCCGGAGCAGCCGACGAGTTGCTGCAAATCGAAGGCGGTATTGGCCAGCACGATCAGGTCTCGATCCGCGCCGGCGGCCTTGATCATGGATTCGATTTCCGTGCGGTATTCCTTGGGGAAGCGGGCGAACATCGCCTCGGAGGCCGCGTAGATCATCGGCAGAACCGGTTTCAGGCCCTTCTTTTCGAGATACTCCCGAAAGTGCGCGACCAGCGAATCGGCCGGCTTGAGCGCGAGCACGCCGACCTGCTCGCCCATCTCCTCCCAGGAACCGCCGACGGTGAGCACGGGCAGGCCCCGGAGATAACGGAGTTCTCCCCCGCCGTGCTTTCCTTCGGGATAGCGGAACGGCTCGGCGGCGGCCGCCGCCGCCGCGGCGAGGAGCGAGAGAATAAGAACGATAACCGGTTTGCGAGGGAAGTTCGGCATGTTTTTCGTTAGGATTCGTCGAGTGAAATGTTAGGGCTTGAATTGAAATGACGTTTTTCTCGTGCTTCGATCCGGACTCGGATGAAATTAGTTTCCGTTGCGGAAGGTAGGGTGGGTCCAGCGCAGCGCCGACCCACCATGAGTTTTCTCCCGATTTTGGCGGATCGGCGCTGCGCTTGACCCACCCGACGCATGAATCCGCAACGGAAGCCAATTATACCGAATTGATCGGTGTTAGGCTATAAACCGCACTTCCTTCCCAGGAGAACTGCCAATTCGGCAAAACCGGGAGCCAGACATTCCTGTTTCCCGCGAACCGCGACCAATGGTCGCGGCTTTCGAGCACGTCCTCCCGTGAAAAATGACTTTTCAGTACTCTGGCGGGATCGTTGGGCTGAGATCGTTTTCCGGGCCGTATGCACCTGTTTCGGAAAGGATTATTTTGATATATTGACCTTTGTTCTGGGTAATGGAGTTGGACTCCGCGAGATCTCAATCCGGCACGACCGTACCGCGTTGGTCGAGTCGGCCAAGAGTTTTACACCAAACGCGGTATTGCATATTAACTGGCGCGAAACACCGGGCCGGTGGAAGATTTGGTGACCGGTTATTTGGCGACGTGAGGATTGGTGAAATAAAGGGGCTAGAGATCGGGGGCGAGGGGCTAGAGAATTACAGAATCATGCGCCACAGAAAAATCCTAATCCCTAATCCCCGATCTCTATCCCCTATCCCCTATCCCCTCACATGCCCAGCTTCATGCCGATGCTGACCTGGTGGCAGTGGACGATCTTGGCGGCGGTGCCGCCGGCGATCGTGCTCTTGTATTTCTTGAAGCTCAAGCGGCATCCGGTCGAGGTGCCCAGCACGTTTCTCTGGCACAAGTCGATCGAGGATTTGCACGTCAACGCGATCTGGCAGCGGCTGCGAAATAATTTGCTGCTCTGGCTGCAACTCTTGCTGATCTTGCTGCTCGCCTTGGCGCTCTTCCGGCCAAGTTGGCAGGGGACGAAGCTGGTCGGCGAGCGGTTCATCTTCCTCATCGACAATTCGGCGAGCATGTCGGCCGACGATCGGCAGCCTTCCCGGCTGGCCTCGGCCAAGGAGAAGGTCCACGATTTAATCGAGGGAATGAAATCGGGCCAGGCGGCAATGGTCATCAGCTTTGCCGATGCCGCCCGCGTCGAGCAGAGCTACTCCGACAATCGGACCCTGCTGCATCGCGCCGTGGATGGCATCAAACCGACCGCGCGGGGCACGTCGCTCTTGGAGGCGTTGAAACTGGCCTCCGGCTTGGCGAATCCCGGCCGCAGCGCGGAAAAGGATACCGACACGCAAGTGGCCGAGGCCCTGCCGGCGACGCTCTACATCCTTTCGGACGGGAAATTTCCGCCCGTAGCCGGCATTAAACTGGGCAATCTCGAACCGAAGTTCCTTCCCATCGGTTTGGCCGAGTCGAAGAACATCGGCATTTTGGCCTTCAGCGCGCAGCGGAACGAATCGCGGCCCGACCGCTTTCAGGCGTTCGCCCGGCTGGAAAATTTCTGCAAGGAAAAAACCAAGGTCGCGGGGGAGCTTTACCTCGACGATCATCTGGTCGATGCCGACGAGGTGGAAGTTACGCCCGAAGAGCCGCGGGGGATCGCCTTCGATATCGCGGCGGTCGAGTCGGGCGTGCTCAGGCTCAAAATTAAGTCGAAAGACCAATTGAAAATCGACGACGAGGCCTTTTTGGTGTTGCGAATGCCGCAGCGGACGAAAGTCTTGCTGGTTACGCCGGGCAACGAGCCGCTGGCCATCGCCCTGACCACGAAATCGGCCCAGGAAATCGCCGAGGTGCAAATCGAACCGCCCGAATTCTTGAAAAACAAGGTGAAATACCAAACTCCGGCGGCGGCGGGCACGTTCGATTTGGTGATTTACGACCGCTGCCACCCCGAGCAAATGCCCCAGGCGAACACGCTTTTCATCGCCGATCTGCCGCCGAAAATCGCCAATTCGCCGCCGGAAAAGAACTGGACCGCCGGGGCGAAGGTCGATATCCCCCAGATCATCGACATCGATTCGTCGCATCCCCTGCTGCAATGGATGGACATGAGCGACGTGGTGCTGTTGTCGGGTACGCCGTTGAAACCGCCGGTCGGGGGCAAAGTGCTGATCGATTCCGATGCCGGCTCGCCCAGCGGCGCGATGTTGGCCATCGCCCCGCGGGATGCGTTTGAAGATGTCGTCCTCGGTTTTTCATTTTTCGAGGAGCAAGCTGGGGAAGGTGGGAAAACTGCGCGATTTTACGGCACGAACTGGTACTCGCGGCAAAGTTTTCCGGTTTTTGTAAGAAATCTATTTGAATATTTCGGCCGCAACCGGGTGGGCGCGAATTCCGAAGGTTATCGGCCGGGCCAATCCGTTCAATTAGACGTTACCGCCGCGGAGGCGAAAGTCCGCGTCAAGACGCCTTCGGGGAGCAATGTGGACCTGCGGTCGAACAAATCCGGCAAATTGAGCTTCACCGAAACGTCGGAATTGGGTATTTACGATGTGCAAACCGGCGGAAAGTCCGTCGATCGCTTCGCGGTGAATCTTTTCGATCCCGCCGAGAGTGATATCCGCCCCAATCCTTCGCCTTCGATCAAGGTGGGCGAAGTCGAGGTCGAGGGAGAAGCGACCTCCGAGGCCGCCCGAAAGGATTTTTGGAAGACGCTGGCGTTATTCGGCCTAGCGGTTCTGGCGGGAGAGTGGTATATCTATAGTCGCCGAATTTATTAACCTCGATGGTTTTGCCCCGCCGTCCACGGCGGGGGAAAAACGGCATCTCGAAACACTTCGCCTCGCAATAATGCAGGGGGCGATGCGATTTTGCCGCGGAAAACTTTTTCCCAAAATGCCAATCCGAACCGAACCACATCGCCGTCGGGGCCATCGGCAGGAGGGGGGGCCGCTCCGTCCCCGCCGAAAGTTCCTCAATCGGATCTTGGAAAACGATCTGATGCGGCGGGTGAGCTTCGAGGAGTATCGGGAGAAAGTCCGCGACGTGTACGACGGCCCCCAGGGAGCCATGCTCGCCGCGTGCAGCCTCATTTCGCTGCATACGCCGATGGGCGAGCGGCTCTTCCGAAGCGGAAAATTCGACCTCCGCGGCCTGCGGAGTTTTCTCGACGTCGGCAGCGGGGCGGGCCAGATCGCCAAGCACCTCATCAAGTACGCCGATCCGGATGCCGAAATCACCTGCTTCGACCTGTCGCACGAAATGCTCCGCCGAGCGCGGAGCCGTTTGAAGAGCGACCGGCCGCGGTTCGTGGTCGCCGACCTCTCGAGCCTCCCCTTCCCCGCCGAAACCTTCGATTGCGTTACCTGCGGCTACGTGCTCGAACACCTGCCCGACGCCAAGGTCGGCCTAGCCGAACTGAGCCGGGTCATGACGCCCGGCGCGAGGATGCTGCTGTTGGTTACGGAGGACACCTTTTCCGGCGCGTGGACCAGCCTGATGTGGCGCTGCCGCACCTATAATCGCCGGGAATTGGCCCGAATTTGCGAGGAAGTCGGGCTGATCTGGCACGCGGAACTCTGGTTCACCGGCGTCCATCGGGTGCTCCGGGCCGGCGGAATCTGCGTCGAATTGGTGAAACGGACGAGGGGCTAGGGGCTGGAGATCAGGGGCTAGGGATCTGGGATTCGTGGCTACTTGCTCCCAGGCTCTGTTGGGGAGCGAGCTTTCTCCAAGGCTTCTCTTCGCAATTCAGTTCACCAATTTCGAATTCTCCCGAATAGCTCATTCATCGGATTCCGATCTCTAATCCCCAGCCCCCGATCTCTAGTCCCCAGCCCCTCGCGAAAAACTTTTCCCATTTTCTCTTTCGTCCGGCTTTTCCTCTTGACATATTTTCTTAACATTGTATGAATTGTTTTTATCGGGACGATTATTCCGCCGATTTGGATAGTGCCGTTCGATTTGCCCGCGGTTTGCAGCTCAATTTAACGCCGGCAATCGAAAATTTAGACGCCGCACCTGGGATTCTTCAACCCTTTCGATAACGGATTATTCGCCGCCTGCGGGCCGGAAAAGCACGGTCTCCACGCGGCGGTTGCAGGAGCCGATCAGGACGTCGCGCTCCCAACGCTTTGTGGTGCTTCTAGGAGAAACCTGAATGTCCAGCTTTGAAGCTGCAGAAGCGTGCGCTTATTGCGAAGAAGAGCCTCCCGGTAGTACGACCTACCAATTGTCCTCGCGCCCCCCGGCGCCCCTCTCCCCGTCGAAACGGCAGCGTTCCGGCTCGGAACGCGATCTTTTCGTCCCCGGTGGATTGCCCGGCCGGATGCCGCGAAGCACCTTCCAAACCAAGGTTTTTCGCAAAACCTTCTACCCCGACGTCGCCGACAAGGAGTGGAACTCCTGGCACTGGCAGGCCCGCAACCGAATCCGCGCTCCCCAGCAACTCGAACTGGTTTTGGAGCTTTCGGACTCCGAGCGGGCAGCCTTGTCGCAGTCGAATTCAATGCTCCCGGTGAGCATCACTCCCTACTACATGAGCCTGGTTTCGGCCGACGATTGCCGCCAGCCGCTGCGGCGGACCGTCATTCCCACCCTCGATGAACTCGCGCGTTCGCCCGGCGAGGCCGACGACCCCCTCGGCGAAGACCACGACAGCCCCGTGCCGGGCCTGGTCCACCGCTATCCCGACCGGGTTTTGCTCCTGGTAACCGACTTCTGTTCGAGCTATTGCCGTTACTGCACCCGCTCGCGGGTCGTGGGACAAGGACATATCGTCCCGCAGGAACAGCGGCTGGAACGGGCGTTCGAGTACATCCGCGCTACGCCGGCCATTCGCGACGTGCTCGTTTCGGGCGGCGATCCGCTGGCCTTGAGCGACGAGCGGCTGGATTGGGTTTTGACTTCGCTGCGGCAGATTCCGCACGTGGAGTTCGTCCGCATCGGCACCAAAATGCCCGCCGTGCTGCCGCAGCGGATCACGCCGGAACTCTGCCGGATGCTCAGAAAGCACCATCCGCTGTTCATGAGCCTGCATTTCATCCATCCCGACGAATGCACGCCGGAATCTTTCCAAGCCTGCACCCGGCTGGCCGACGCGGGCATCCCCCTCGGCTCGCAAACGGTGCTCTTGAAGGGTGTGAACGACGACGTCGAGACGATGAAAAAGCTGGTCCACCGGCTGCTCGTGATGCGGGTCCGCCCGTATTATTTGTACCAGTGCGATCCGATCAGCGGCTCCGCCCATTTTCGCACCCCGGTCTCGAAGGGCTTGGAGATCATTGACGGCCTCCGCGGCCACACGACCGGCTATGCCGTGCCGAACTACGTGATCGACGCCCCCGGCGGCGGCGGCAAGATCATTCTGACGCCCAACTTCGTCCTCGGCCGCGACGGCGACGACCTTCTCCTTCGCAATTACGAAGGCCAAGAGTTCCGGTATCCCGATCCGGTAGGATAATCTCTTTCTCCCCTCTCCCTTTGGGAGAGGGGCCGGGGATGAGGGCAGGATTGGAAGCAACAAGTGGCATTCACCAAGAATGCGGGATATAAAATACTACGCAAGTTAGGGGTAACATGAGCGAGGTTCGGTATGATGAGATTGGCTACTGGTCAGAGATCAAGCTCGACATCGTTCGCAAATATGCGCAGGCGTATTCCAGCGTTCTATCCAAACAGTCAAGTATTCGCAAGTATCTCTATATCGATGCCTTTGCCGGTGCCGGAGTTCACATCTCGAAGCTAACCGGCGATTTCGTCCCCGGTAGCCCACTCCACGCCCTAAATGTACAACCTCCATTCAGCGAATACCATTTTATCGACCTGGATGGCGATAAGGCGGATAATTTGCGGCAGTTGGCGGGTGACGTCCCGAACGTTTGGATTTATAATGAAGATTGCAATTCAGTTTTGCCTGCCAAGGTGTTCACTCGTGCTCGTTGGGATGATTTTAATCGCGCGCTCTGTCTTTTGGATCCTTATGCGATGAATCTTGACTGGGAAGTCATCCAGACAGCCGGACTGATGAAAAGCATTGAGATATTCATGAATTTCATGGTTATGGATGTCAACATGAATGTCCTTTGGAATAATCCTGACAGCGTCCAGCCTTCGCAGTTGATGCGTATGGATGCTTTTTGGGGTGACCATTCTTGGCGCAATACGTTATATCAGAAACCGACGGGCTTGTTGCCGGGCTTCGATATTGAGGAGAAGGTATCAAATGCAGCCGTCGCTAAAGCATACCAGGATCGACTGAAGAGAGTCGCAGGCTTCAAATACGTTCCCGATCCGATGCCGATGCGGAATTCGCGCGGCGCGATTGTTTATTACTTGTTTTTTGCGTCACCCAATGAAACTGGTGCGAAAATCGTTTCCGATATCTTCAATACCTACCGAGACCGGGGGGCCGTTTAATGGCCACGAATTCTTCCATTGAATGGACCGAGTCCACTTGGAATCCAGTCACGGGTTGCACGAAAATCAGCCCAGGTTGCTTGAACTGTTATGCCGAACGCATGGCGAAACGGCTTCAGGCAATGGGCCAAGCGAATTATCTCGACGGATTCAAGGTTGCGACGCATGAACATGCCGTGGATTTACCGCTATCTTGGAAAAAGCCGCGGACGATCTTCGTTAACTCCATGAGCGATTTGTTTCATAAGTCGATTTCGGTCGATTTTATCAAACGGGTATTCGAGGTCATGCTTCGTGCGAATTGGCATCAATTCCAACTACTTACCAAACGGTCTGAACGCCTGCTGGAATTGGATAAGCAGCTTTCTTGGGTACCTCATATCTGGATGGGTGTTAGCGTGGAGAATCGGGACTATACATTCCGCATTAACCACCTTCGCAAAACTCACGCTTATACGAAATTCCTTTCGCTTGAACCCCTGCTTGGTCCGTTGCCTAATCTCAACCTGGGCGGTATCGACTGGGTAATAGTTGGCGGTGAATCGGGCCCCGGTGCGCGGCCTATGAAACGGGAATGGATTTCCGATATTCTCGATCAGTGCCAAGAGGCGAAGGTGCCTTTTTTCTTCAAGCAATGGGGGGGCATCCAAAAAAAACGCACAGGACGTGAATTGGACGGGCGCACTTGGGATGAACTGCCACTCTTACGCTCTGCACTTGATTCGAATATGCTTGCATGTCCCCATTCAAGTTCTCGTTAAATGGTACTGGTCCACTTCTTTAATCTTCATTTGACGGGTGGATGAAGTCAACTTTAGCGCTATTTACCTTAGGCAATCATGCGCATCGGCCTCACCTACGACCTCCGCCAAGACTATCTGGCCGAAGGCTACTCGCTCGAAGAAACGGCCGAGTGCGATAAAATCGAAACTATCGAGGGCATCGAATCCGCCTTGCGGGAGTTGGGCTACGCGACCGACCGCATAGGCAACGGGAAAAAACTTATCGGGCGGCTGGCCGCGGGCGACCGCTGGGATTTGGTGTTCAATATCGCCGAGGGTTTGCACGGCGCCGCGCGCGAGGGGCAAGTGCCGGCGATCCTCGACATGCACCAAATCCCCTACACCTTTTCCGATCCGCTGGCGCTGGGCCTCGCGCTGCAGAAGGACCTGACCAAGACCGTCATCCGCCAAGCGGGCGTGCCCACCCCGCGATTCGCCGTGGTCCGCCGCATGGAAGACCTCGAAACCGTCGATCTGCCCTTTCCGCTTTTCGCCAAGCCGGCGGCCGAGGGGACGAGCAAGGGAATCAATGCCGATTCGAAAATTTCGGACCGCGACGGCCTGAAAAAATCCTGCGCCGCCCTGCTCGAACGGTTCCGCCAGCCGGTGCTGATCGAAGCGTATCTTTCGGGCCGGGAGTTCACGGTCGGCATCACCGGGACGGATGCGGAGGCCCGCGTGGTGGGTACGCTCGAAGTCTCGCTCACGTCCTCGGCGAAGGAAGATTTTTATTCCTATCATAACAAGCAACTCTACGATACTTGCATGGACTATACTCTGGTGCGGCCCGAAAAGGACGATGAAGTCCGCCAATGCGAAGCACTCGCGCTGACGGCTTATCGCTGCCTCGGCTGCCGCGACGCCGGCCGCGTCGATTTTCGTTCCGACGCCCAAGCCCGCCCGAATTTCATCGAGATCAATCCCCTGCCGGGCCTGAACGAAAAAGATTCCGACCTGCCGATTTTATGCCGGCAGTTGGGCATCGGCTACGTGGAATTGATCGAACGGATCGTAACTTCCGCCCGGCGAAGGATGTAATACCGAACGTCGCGCGATCGACGATCGCCCTGCATTACTCCCCGCGGACGCGTGAGCCAAACCGTGAACGATCGACCACCCGCCGCAATCGCTCCACCCGCGCTCGATTTGGCGGCTCGCCGTCGCGCCCGGCGGTTGGCGTACTGGAATGCGCTGCTCTGGTCGATCGGCAACGGCCTGAGCGGCAGCACGCTGGTGATTTATCTGGCGATGGAACTGCGCGCCGAGCGCATCGGGCTGAGCATCGGCTTGATCCTGGCGGCGCGGCATTTCATCGGCGTCTTGCGGTTGGGTACGCCCGCCATGCTCGATCGCCGGCGGGACCGCAAACGATTCTGCACCATCACTTTCGCGCTGAGTGGAGTCTTGTTGCTATGTTTGCCGATTTGCGCCGCGCCGAAGGTGCTGCCCTCGGCGAACGCCTCGGTCTGGGCGTTGGTGATGTTGTGGTGTTCGCACCATTTAATGCAGTATCTCGGCACGATCGCGCTCTATTCGTGGCTGGCCGACCTGGTGCCGACGGCGGTTCGCGGCCGGTTTTTCGGACGGCGGGAACGGTGGCTGGTCGCCGGCGAAGCGGCGGCGGCCATCGCTTGCGGATGGTTCGCCTGGGAGTGGTGCTTGCATTATCCCAAATCGCAACACTGGATCGGCTACGCCATTCCCGCCGGCTTCGGCGCGCTGTTCATACTCGCCGCGATCGTTCCCCTCCGGCGGATGCCGCGCGCGGAAAGATCCGCGGATAACGCGAATTGCAACGATCCACACCCCGTTCCGGCCAAAGGCAGGCCGGGAGAAACGACGAGGAATGCCTACTCCTGGAATCGGCTTTGGAAACCGCTGGGCGACCGTGCGTTTCTCGCCTTCTTGCTTTTCGGTTGCTGGTTTTCCGCCGCGAACGGCATCACGCAGACCGTGCAAAACTCGTATCCCAAGCAGGTTTTGCAGGTGGGACTCTTTCTGATGCTCGCCGTGCAGACGGGAATGCGTCTGGGGCAGATCGGCGTCAGCCCTTATTTGGGCCGAGCGGCCGACCGGTTCGGCAACAAGCCGATGATGCTCTTCTGCCTGTTGATCACCGCCCAAGGCCCGCTGTTTTATCTGTTCTCCACGCCCGAAAGTTGGTGCTGGTTCGTCGGCGCTTGGATCGCGTGGATCGCCTACGCGGGACTCAATATCGGCCTGCCGAACCTGATGCTGAAAATCGCTCCCCGCGACCAAAACGCCGATTACCTGGCGATCTATTACACTTGCGCCGGATTGTGCTATGGAGGAACGACGCTGCTGGGCGGGTGGCTCTTCGACCGCTATAAAAGTTTCACTTGGAGCTTAGGCGGCACGACCTGGGATGTCAATCAAACCACGTTCCTCCTGGGTTGGATCGTCCGTTTGACGTGTCTGTTCTTTTTATGCGGGCTGATCGAGCCGAAAAGTCCGCAATTTCAGCGAATATACGGCAAACAGGGCAATATAGGCAAACAGTAGCGGTTATTCCGTTTTTCTCGATTCTTCCAATTCTTCCGTCGATAAGACCTTGCGGGGCATAATCGGGAGCGCGAGGCTCGCGAATGGGAAATCGAAAATCTCGCTTGCGAAACGCTCATTTTTCCGTCTCAGGGAGGCACGGATACGATGAAGGCTCTATTATTCACCGGATTGCTCTTAGGATTATTGGTGGCGAATTCGGCCCGCGCGGGCGAGGGGAACTCCGCCCCGTATGCGGGCGATTTTTCCGCGCGAACCTACGAATGCGGCGCCCCGTGCGACGATTGCTCCGACGATTTCTGCGACGAACCGTGCGGACGGCCGTGCGGACGCGGCGCGTGCGGCGACCGGACCGCCTGCGGTCCATTAACCCTTATTTTCTCGATCTTCAATTGCAACACTTGGCGCGGTCCATCCTGCGGCGAGCGCTACTGGGGCGACTTCTACAGCGATCCGCCCGATTGCTGCGATCCCTGCGACCGCGGTGGAAATTACGCCGGCCGCTCCTACTACGATAGCGATTGGGGGAGCGTTCGCGGTTACGGTTCCAGCGGCGGCGGTTGCAGCAACTGCAACAAGAATCGCGCCTACGACAGCCAGCCGATTCCCCAGGAGAGCCGCGTCGTATATCCTTCGACGCGCGTTTCGCGCCAGCCCACCCCGGCCAAACAGCCGAGCAAGGCCGTTCGCACGCGGTAAAATGCTCGCGGAACCGCCCGCGCCGCCTTGAACGGCGCGCCGTCGCAAGCGTAACAACCCACGCGCCGAAAAATCGCGTGGGTTTTTTCGTCGGCTCATTTTGCCGGCGCGAGCGGGATGCCGGCCTTCTCGAACGCCTCCAAGATCCGCACGGTGAGCCGTTCGGTATGCTGGTTGAACTCCGCGGCTTTCGCCGGGACGTACCAGTAGGCGATCGCCAGTTGCAAATTATTGTTGACGATCTCCCCGCAGGTAACCTGCGGCGCGCTCGCTTCGCCGTTGATTCGCGGGTGGATCGGCTCGCGGAATTCCTCGCTTTCCAGCAACTCGCGCGCGATCGCCGCCGCCTGCTTCAGCTTTTCCGCCGGCGTGTTGGACGGAAGATTGATCGTTAAATTCCGCCGGATGCCCGGCCGGCGGCTGATGTTCTCGATGGGGCTGTTCACCACGTTGGCGTTGGGGATGCTCACCAGATGCCCGGCCCCCGTGCGGACCTTCGTCGAGCGGAAGCCGATGTCCTCGATCACCCCCTCGTAGCCCGTGCAGATGATGCGGTCGCCGATTTTGAACGGTCGGTCGAGGATGATGGTGATCGAGCCGAAGAGGTTTTTCAGCGAATCCTGCGCGGCCAGCGAGACCGCGATGCCGGCGATCCCCAAGCCTGCCAGCCACGCGCCGATGTCCTGCCCGAACACGTCCTTGAAGACGTACATCACCGTGAGGATGAGGAGGAACACGCGCAGCGTCCGCCGCACGAGGGGCGCGACTTGCTTGTCCAGCGCGGAGGCCGAGTTGCGGCTCAAATGCCGCAACAGCGGATCGATCATCCCGATTAGGTTGTAGGCGTACCAGAAAACCGAGAGGGTGAACAGCAAATGGATGACCTGGGCGGCGAATTCCTCGAGCGATTCGCCCAGCGTCAGCCAATGCAGGCCCACGAAGATGCCCAACGTCACCAGCGCGAGATTGGCCGGTCCGGCCATGTCGGAAAAGAATTTCGCGATCACGCCTTCCTTGCCCGACGCCACGCGGAGGAGGAGGACGGAAACGATTTTCCCCAAAACCATGCCGGCGAAGATATACCCCAAGAGCCACAGCCAGGCGACGATGCCGTTTTTTCGCCAAAGCAGTTCGGGATCGAGTTTCGCGAGGATACTCGAAAACTGTTCGCCCACCGACGCGCCGCTCGGCGGAGCTTTCGCCCCTTTTTCCGGGGCCTCCGTCGATTCGGCCGCCGCCTCTTTGGCCGCGATTTCCGCCGCCGCCGGTTGCTCGGCCGGCGGCGATTCGACAGCCGGCTGCTGGACGGGCGTCTGCGCAGGGCAGCAGGCCGGGCAGACCCCCATTAGTATGACGGGGATGACAATCACGCAAAGGCAGGAATATGGCGTTCGTTTCATAGGCGGAATCATAGCGAATTGTGCGAAATACCGCAACGGAAAAACCGGCATCCTTCCGGCCCTCGGAATCCCGCCGGGAAGTCTGCAAAGTGTTTGTTTAAGGTGCGACACGTTGGAAAGCCGCGACCATTGGTCGCGGTTCGCGGGAGACGGGACTGCCTACCCTCTTGATTGAAAAAATTGTGCGGACCTCCTGGCACGGACCGCGGTTGCGGTTCAATCGAAACGGACCGACCAGAGATAGCTCGACCGTTCGTGGTGGTCGTTTTCGCCGAGATAGACGCGGCCGCGGTCGTCCACGGCCAGATCGTGAATTCGCGCCGGGCGCTGGCCGAGCGATTCATCCGCCAAGTCGGAGTAGGATTCGATCCGGTCGCCGCCGACGTTCCAGCGGAGTAGTTGGGTATGGCCGTTCATGCCGCCGGCGCCGTAGAGCACGCCGTCGCGGAGCGCCAAGGCGGGAAAACGGCCCGTGGCGATGGCGTTGGCGATCTTCTCCACGGTCCCCGTTTCGGAATCGATGCGGCACAACACGCCGGCCACCGTGCCCGCGTAGATAAAACGTTCGCCGTCGTAGGCCATCGAATCGCAGAAGCCGAAGTCCTGGGGATGCCGCGTCTCGGCGAGCGCGTGCGGGACCGCACCGGCGTCGGCGGGGTCGTCGAGCAATCGTTTCTTCTCGTTCCGCCGCGGCAGCCCGTAATCGAAACAGACCAACTCGTCCCGGTCGGGATGGTACTTGAAGAGCCGCACGGGATGGGGGCCGAGCCGTTCATCCCAAGCGCGGGTTTCGGCCATCGTGCCCCAGAGCCAGCCGCGGCAATCAACGACCGCGTTGTGGGGTTGGGCGAAGAGGATGGCGTTCCCGAGATAGGCTACCAAGTCGGAGTGCTTCGCAGCGAGGTCCGTCTTGTACACGGCTTCGGCCGGATAGGTGAAGCCGTAAAGGAGGTTCCGCCGCCAGTCCGCGGCGATGGATTGCAGGTACAGCCGCGGCGCGGGCACGGCCAGCAATTCGTACGTGCCTTGGGCCGGATCGAACCGCATCAGTTTGCCGCCGGCCGCCGCCTGCTGCCGATCCATGTCGTGCAGCATCGAGGTGCCGAAGTACAGGCAGCCGTCGCGCGGATTGTGCAACAGGGTGCGGTGAATCTTCACGTCGAATTCGTCGGCCCATTGCCTGGAGTTCAAGCACTCGAACCGTTCGCTCTCGGGATCGAAGCGGTAGAGCAGATCGCCGTCGAGGGAATTCAGGCCGCAGTAGATTTTCCGGTCGTCGGGATTGAAGGCGACGGCGTCGAAGCTGATCCAGCCGTGAGACCATGTCGGATCGGCGGCCAGTTCGCGGTAGGACCAGCGGCCGACGATTTTATCCCGCCAGCCTTCGAGTTTCACGTTTCGCAAGATGTGGGCTTTGACTATCATGGAGTATTTCGCTTCCGCTTCGAGCGAGGTGTTTACCGAATCCATTTTAATCCGCCGGGAAAGTCTCCGATACCCTCGATCGCACATTTCCGCAGTTCAGGCCCCGCTCGCCCTTGCGACGCGAACGGGGGGAAGATTTGGAGAGAAACGGCGGGCGGATATGCCGACTGAGTGTCCCGCCCGCCACGCGGGAGTTGCGGGAAATCGGTTTCATCACGACAAGTTTCCCAATCGCCTTGACGGTCATCGTCGTCCGGGCTAAGATCGGAAGCGTTGCGATCGATCATCGGGAGTCGGCAGAAATGCCGCAACAGTCTTGGTTCGATCTTCACTTTTATCCATTTCCTAACATGACGCCGCGGGAGCGACAATTGGCGGCGATTCGACGGGAGCCGGCCGACCGGATTTCGTTGGATGCGATCTGCATCGAGAATATCCCGCGGATCGTCGCGTATCTGGGCATGAAAGAGCCTGGCCCGAACGAATTCGCGGTGGAGGGCTGCGACGGCGGATTCGCGCACCTTCAGTATCTGAAGTCCGATCTCGATCCGCTGTACGATCGCTTGGGCATCGACGGGCGGGTCATTCAAGCGGTTTACCGCGGCCGGAAGCGGGTGAACGCCGCCGGACAAACGCTTTCGGAATGGGGGACGCTGCCGGGCACGGTTTACGGCTCCTCGCACGCGTATCCGCTGACGAACGTGGCGAGCGTTGCCCAGGCCGAGCGGTTCCCCTGGCCCGACGCCGCGGAGTACGATTATGCGTTCGCGGCAGCCTGCGCCCGGCGATGGTCGGCCAAGTACGCCATTCGCGGTCCGTATTGGAAACCGCTGTTTTGCCAGGTCTGCGCGCTCGTCGGCATGGAAGAGGCCCTGGTGAAGATGGTGGCGGAGCCGGCCGTTTTCGAGGCCCTGCTCGATGGCGTGTTCCGGCACGTCGCCGAGTATTGCCGCCGCTTCCTCGACGCCTGCGGCGACGATCTGCCGATTCTCTACCTGGCCGACGACTTCGCCGGCCAGCGCGGAATGATCGTTTCGCCGGCGCTGTGGCGGAAGATGCTGAAACCCCGGCTGGCGAAACTCTTCGAACTCGGCAAGCGGCGGGGAAAACTCGTCTGGTTCCATTCCTGCGGCGACATCACCGCGGTGCTGCCCGACCTGATCGAGATCGGAATGGACGTCTGGGAGACGGTGCAATTGCACGCGCTGCCGATCTCGGCGGAAAAGCTGAAGGCGGAATTCGGCAAGCACGTTACATTTTTCGGCGGGATCAACACGCAGCGGTTGCCCTTCGCCGCGCCGGAGGAGATCCGCCGCGAAGTGCGGTCGCGAATCGCAACGCTCGGCCGGGACGGGGGGTATATTTGCGGACCGGACCATGCGATCAAGCCCGACGTGCCCCCGGAAAATCTGCTGGCGCTGTTCGATGCGGCGCGTGGAGAAGATTGAATCGAGAGCGCCGCGCCAAAGCGAGCGAGCAGGATGATAGGGACGCGGGGGGAAGCACTGGCAGGATGCCAGTGGCACACGGCGTTTTGGTCGATACGGAACGGCTGTTTTTCGAAGCCATCGGCCCGATGTCAAACTCGGCCATCCCTCATGTGCCTGCGGCATCCCGATAGCAGAGCTATCAGGGCTACCGGCGTTCCGCACACGGGGACGAGCGGCGAAAATCGATCGGCTTGCCGATCGAACGGATCGAATGAGTGCAATGCCTCTTGGGCGTTCGCCCACCGGTTTGAAAACCGGTGCCACCCTGCGGGCTTTTCAACGGATTGGGGTAAATTTTCCATTGGAACTGCTCCTTGCTCATTCGCACCCACGAGATTCAATCGTGCATTTGGGATGCTGCCTTGCAAACTTGGCAATGGCGGCTTTCGATACTTTCGTATTAGACACATTTAGCTCTTGAATATTTGGCATTTTATTGAGGTAGTCCAAGGCAACATCCGTAATTTGCGTCATTTCTAAATTGATCTTCTTCAACGAGGTAACTTCTGACAAATGCATTACCCCGTCGTCGCTAACAGTTGTGTGATATAAGAGAACTTCTTCAAGTCTTGGCAACTGTTTTAGATGCCGAAGCCCTTCGTCGGTGAATTTGCTTCCGTTTAGATATAAATGCGTAAGACCTTTGAGCGATTCAATTTGCTCCAATCCTTTGTCGGTGATATTCACTCCTGTTATCATCAAATTGGTGAGCTTTGGTAACTTTGCCAAATCGGGGATAGCGGCATCAGTGATTTTCGTTTCGCCAAGGTTCAGATGATACAAATTTGGGAGGTTGCAAATGTGCTTTACACCAGCATCGGTTATCGAGGTCTCAGTAAGTATCAAACGTTGCAACTTGTTCAATGAACGCAAATGGGCTAAACCAGCATCCGAGACTTTCGTTCTTTCGAGTCCAACTCCCTGAAGCTCCTTCAATCGCCCGATGAGCGGCATCACTTCGTCACCGACTTTCAAATCTTTTAAATAGACAAACCCAACTTCGAGGATGCAGTCTTCACCAAACAGACTGATCCCCCACTTGCGAAAGAAGGACTCTTTTCCTGGAAAATATAGAGCAAATTGGACATTTGCTCCAACTTTTCTTAGTTCTGCGACTGTTTCTCCTCTTTGCCGAAAATAATAAACCGTAATGCTACAGAAAATAGCGAAAAGCGTCATGGAGATGAGCAGCGACCGCAGGCTGTACTGATACCAGCGAAGCCTCCGCACCACCGGCTTTTCAACGGATTCAGGAGAATTTTCCATCGGAACCGCTCCTTGCTCTCCGAAATTGTAGCCACCGACAGTGGTGGGACGCAAGAGGAATGAAAAAGTCATAGTTCTTGCCTTGAACCGCTGTTGCGATGAACTAAGCAGGAGGGGGCACGAACCGAATATCGGTGTTAAAGCAATTTGGAGGCGCGACCTAATTTCGGGGGCGGGGGATGCGGCCGAGGATTCGCTCCGGGCGCCGCCGACTATATGCCAGCAAGCCGATTGCAGCCATGCCGAGGAGGACTAGGGTGGAACATTCGGGGACGGCTTGCGATGCTCCCGCGCTGCCGATGTAAAGCGCATTCACCTGGATGCTTTCGGCCGTGAGGGCGCCGAGAACGGCAAGGGAGTGGCTGCCGGTGATGCTATCGGAGATGGTCAATGCCCCCGGACCGCTAATGAGGGTGTCGTTCTCGATGATCACCGGCGCGTCGATGGCATGGCTTCCGGCCACGTCGATCGTCGAGGCGTTGCCGTTGTTATCCAAGGTAAGACTGAATCCGCCGGCGCTCTGAATGGTCGTGCCGGTCCCGGCATGAAAGACGAGGCTGCCGACGGTGCGGTTGGCCGAGTCGATATTCACCACATTGCCGGCGGCGTCCTGATCGCCGAAGACGACCTTGATTCCGGCGCCGTCCGGGACAACTGTGCCGGGGATCCAATTTTCGGTCAGGCTCCAGGAGGTTGGGGCCGAAGTCGCGCCGCCTTTCCAGGTGGCGGTGAGGACGTCGGGCAGGAGCTTGGTATCCGGGACCAGGATGATCGCGCGGAGCATCGATTCGTCGCCGAACAGGTTTCCCGATCCGTTATTGCCCAGCACGAAATCTACAATGCTGCCGCCGAAGATGGCCGCGTCGAAATCGAAGTAGGTTTCGGGCAAGGTCGGGCCGGCGGCGGCGGAGAAGCGGAGCGCGCCATCCACATAGATGTAGAAATCGATGCCGTCGCTGTTGTTGATGAGGTTCCGCACCGACCCGTTGATGTTGGCCAATCCCGCGGAGGATTCGCCCGCGATCCAGCGGGCGACGGCGAAGGGCATCGCCGCGCTGCCGGCAAAAGCGCCGCTGGCGACCGTGCCCGCGGGATGCAGGGCCAATTCGTGATAGCCCGCTGCGCCCTGCACGCCGAGATTGTTGCCGCCGTCCGAAAAAAGGTACTGGTCGGAGATGGCGGCCAGATTGTGGCCGTTCTGTCCCCCGCCGTAGCCCTGATGCCCCGCGTTGCCGACGCCGCCGAAAACCAGCAACGCGGTCGTGGTTCCCGGACTCGAGAGGTCGGCCTTGCTCGACGACAGATAGAGCCACTGGCCGTCGCCCGCCGTATCGGGAAGACCGGCGAGCGCGAAGTCGTGGCCGGTTCGATAATTCGCGCCTAAGTCGGCGGCGGTCCGCAGCGCCACGGCGCCGGGCGCGCCATACCAGTAAGTCGCGGCCCCGTAATCCACCTGGGTCTCGTTCCAATGCCACATTTCCATATCGAACTTGAACGACTCGTCGAAGGGGATCGCATCCAGCCCGCGAACGCGCGAGTTGACGGTCCGGCCGTTGGCGGTGTTGTTGCCGGCGCCGATCGGCTGGGCGATAAAGGCCTTATCGACGAAGGTGTTCGTGTGGCACCACGCATAGCCGTAATAGTCTTCGGAACCGGTGCCGAAGTGGACGGGCCGAGCGTTGCCGCCCGATCCGTTGGCGTCGAGGTAATCGACGTAAACCTTTTCGTCGCCTTCCCCCCACCAGCCGCTGGAGCCGTTGCGGACGGAGAGCGTATCGCCCACATACGCGCCGCGACCGCGGACCGTCAGCGAGCGGAAATCGGCCGTGCCGCTGGCGGCCCGCGTTTTGATGTTCTTTTCCTCGCGGAAGTTGGCATGAAAGTGCATCGAGTCGGCATTCCAGGCCCAACTGCCCGAATCGACCTTCAAGAGCGCGACGTTCACGTTCTGGCTCCCTTCATTGACGAGGCGGACCTGCGACGAACTTTGGTAGGGCATGACCCAACGCGCCGTCATCGTGCCATCGGCGGCCACGGTCCGGTAAAAATCCTCGAAGGTGTTATAGGGTTTGGCCGCACTGCCGTCGCCGTTGCCAAAAAAGTGTCCCAAGGGCACGCGCGCGGTCCGTTGCCCGTCGAACGTCAGTTCCAGGTAGGTGTCGCGGAGCGCGGCCGCCTGATCGGCTCCGGCGACCTTGACCTGGAGTTGCCGGATGGCGCCGGCATTGCCGAGACTATAGGTGAGATTCTGGCCGGTCGCCAGATTTACGTTGGCGTCGGTATGCTGGAGATTCACGTTGCCGGTAACCGTGGGCGTGGCCAGCGCCGCATTGGCGGCATTCCGTTGGGCGGAATAAGAGGTCGGATCGCCGGCGGAATAGCTTTGCACCGTTGCCCCGGAATCGTATTTGCGATAGTTGATGTTGTAGTACACCGGCGGGCTGGAGGCCAGGCTGCCGCGATAGGTTACTTTCACGCTTTGCGAATAGGGGATCGGCGCATAGAGGTTGATGCCGCACGAATTCGGACTGGACGCATAGACGCGCGACTTGAAGGAAAGCTCCGCGCCGAAATTGTTGTTTTCGCCCAGCAAGGTCCGCATCGGTCCGGCAAGCACCGGCGTCGCGGCACCATCCACATAGACGCGGATCTCGCCGTCGGTGGCGCTGCTGCCGGTCATCCACCAGCGGGCGATCGCTCCCGGCCCCGTGTCGCTGAGCATGATGTATTCGGTCTGGCCGTCCACCACTTCCGTCCCCCAAAACTTGGAGGCGTCTCCGTTGGCGAAGTTGGCCGGGGCGCCCAGGCTGGTCGAATTGCGGTCGTGGCTGCTCGCCTGCAACAAGTCGTAGGTTTGGCCCGAGTAGGAAGACATGGCCAACCGGTCGCGGTCAACCAGTTCATTTAACATCGTTCCGAACGTGGTCTGAGCGATTGCCGTCGCCGCTCCCAAAAGAGCGATCGCAACGGCGAAACAAACGAAATGCGAGAGACGCTTCATGGGAATACAGCTTTTCGCTGCCTCCAGTCGGCTTGGAGAGGGATATTTCGCGGACGATTTTCAAAGGATGTCACAAGAAGATCGACCAGATTGTCTTTAGAATACCATACCTTCACCAAAGCGTCAATTGTTTTGCCACTACGGCGATTCCCGATAGGGACGAGTTTCGCTTTCGCGGCCGAGGAGCCGGGCGGCGAGATCCACGTAGAGGAAGCCGTATTCTTTCGCCGGCTCGATCTGCAGGCAATACGCCCAATCGTTCCAGCCGGAAATGAAGATCAACTTGGGATCGACCTCGCGCGCCTTGAGAAGCTGCTGCTCGAAGTATTTGCCGCCGGCGCGCTCTTCGACGACGGCCTTTCCGTGCGCGCGGAGTTTATCGTCATCGACCGCCTTCTTTTTGACGTACTTGTTGATGAAGGCGTGCTCCATATAGCCGTCGGCGCCGGGATTGGCGGTCATGCACTCCTTGTCGCCCGCCGGACCGAGGTAGCGCCAGCCGGGCGTCTTCGCGCTCGACGAGATGCGGCGCATCGTGAAATACTGCTCGTACTCGGATTCGATCTTCTCCAGCGCGGGCGCGGGTCCGTTCAAATAGGTCATCACCAGCGGCTTGCCGTCGAAGCGGTAATAGCAATCGAGCGGAGCCAGATTTTTCCGCACGTATTCGAGGCCGAAGCGGTATTGCTCGGCGGTGGGATTCGAGTTCCACTTTTCGATCCAGAGCACGAGCTTCAGCTTGCGGGACTCTTTTTCCTGCCGGGACAATTCTTCGACGAGCAATTGCAGCGTTTTCTGCTTGGGTAAATCGAACAGCGTCAGTTCGGGTTGGATGCGGCACACGTCGTAGAAGATCACATCGACGCCCGCCCGCCGCAGCCACTGCAAGTGCCGGCGGATGATTTTCGGATCGTTGGTCCGGTATTCGCCGAGCAGCGGATGGAAAGGCCCGTTCCACTCGCGGATCGGCTCCCAATCGTGGCTGATGGAATCTTCGAAATGGCTGCCGTACCAAACGGCCACGGCGCCTTCGTAGCGCGTTTTTTCCGCCAGGGCAGCCGTCATGGGGGGCTGCGCTTGCAGGGCGGATGAAGACAGAACCAGGGCGAGGATAGTACGCGTCGCGGCGAGTCGGATGCTCATTTTCCGTTCTCTTTTCGCGGAGCAAAATCGTGGTTTCGGAGCAAGCACTTTCGCAAACGTATGGCGCGCTGGAAATCATACCATAGATCATTCCATTTGGAAAGCCGCAACCAGTGGTCGCGGTTCGCGGGAGGAAGCAATGCGTAGCCTCCCGACTTGCCAGACTTCGCAGTCCTTCCGTCGTTCCGCCGACGATCGTTGACAACGAATTCGCGTTTGGCGACAATGGATATCATTGGAAATATCGGCAGACCGAGGAAATCGAGTTGGGGAACCGCAACAAAAAACTCGCCCCGAAAACGCCGGCTCCTCCGCCCGAAAGGCGGGAGAAGCCGGAGGTGCCGCGCCGCGAGCCGTATTGGCCGGGGGCGCAAACGTTTCTGTTCGCCGCCACGCTTTTTCTTAGCGCCGCGCTGCTGTTTTCCGTCCAGCCGATGTTCGCCAAGATGGTCCTGCCGCGGTTCGGCGGGGCGCCGGCGGTTTGGAACACCTGCCTGGTGTTTTATCAGGCCGTCTTGTTGGCGGGCTACCTGTACGCCCACCTCTCGGTGAAATGGCTCGGTCCGCGAAAACAAGCGGCGCTGCATCTGGCGGTGCTCTTGGCGCCGTGGATCGTGCTGCCGATCCGCATTGCGGAGAACTGGTCGCCGCCGGCGGACGCCTTTCCGGTCCCCTGGGTGTGGCTGCTCTTGTCGCTTTCGGTGGGCTTGCCCTTTTTCGTGGTTTCGGCGAGCGCGCCCGTGTTGCAGGCGTGGTTCGCCGAGACGGGCAACCGTTCGGCCAGGGATCCGTATTTTCTGTATTCGGCCAGCAATTTGGGGAGCCTCCTGGCCTTGTTGAGTTATCCCCTGGCGATCGAGGCCTATCTTTCGCTCGGCGCGCAAGCCTGGACGTGGACCGCCGGTTACGGCTTGCTGATCGCGCTTTTGTGCGCGTGCGCGACGCGGATGTGGCTTTCGCCGAAAGCTCTCTTCGCGGAAGCCGAGCCGCGCGTGGCCGGTCCAAGCGAAGAAGATTCAAGCCCCTTGGGATTCGCGCGGCGGTTGCGGTGGGTATTGCTCGCCGCGATCCCCTCCAGCCTATTGCTGGGGGTTACCGCGCATGTTACCGTCGATATCGTGTCGATGCCGTTGTTGTGGGTGATCCCGCTTGCGCTCTATTTGCTGACCTTCGTGATCGTCTTTGCGCGGCGGCCGATTCTCGCCCATCGTTGGATGGTGCGGATGCAGCCTCTCGTGCTCGTGGCGGCGGTGGGCAGCCTGATCTGGAAAGCCACCGAGCCGACCTCGGTGTTATTGGTCGGATCGCTGCATCTGCTGGCGTTCTTCCTCACGGCCATGGTCTGCCACGGCGAGCTTGCCGCCGATCGCCCCGCCGCCGGGCGTTTGACGGAATTTTACCTCTGGATGTCGGTGGGCGGCGTGCTCGGCGGTCTTTTCAACGCGCTCGCGGCTCCGCTGCTCTTCGCGACCGTGCTCGAATATCCGCTCGCGCTCGCGGCGGCCTGCATGGTGCGGCCGCGGATCGCGGCGATGCGGAAGGGACCGCCCTACCGCGAATGGATCGTTCCCGGCATGGCGCTCGTGATCGCCGCAATGATTTGGGGAATCGGCGAGATCTTTGCGATTTCCGGCAGGCGTTACTACGGCATGGCGGTCGTCAATCTGTCGCTCGCGGTTCTGGCCGCCTGCGCCGCTTTTTCGCTGCGCCGCCGGCCGTTGCCCTTCGGATTGGCCGTGGCCGCTTTGGCGGCCTTGAGCCTCAAATGCGCGGAATCGGCCTCGCAAACGCTCCACGTCGAGCGGAGTTTCTTCGGCATCTTGCAGATTAAACGCGATCCGGCGGCGAATACGAACTTCCTAATCCACGGGCTGACGAACCACGGCCAGCAGTGCCGCGACGACGACCGCCGCCGCGAACCGCTTTCCTATTACCACAAGCAGGGACCGTTGGGCGGGGTGTTCCGCGCGCTCCAGAAGCGGCGGCCGCTCAAGGAGATCGGCGCGCTGGGTCTCGGCGCCGGCACGATCGCGGCCTACGGCCTGCCCGGCGAACGCATCACGTTCTACGAGATCGATCCCGCGGTGGAGCGCATCGCCCGCCGGCCGGAGTATTTCACCTACCTCGCCGATTGCCGGGCGAACGTGGAAGTGGTTTTGGGCGACGCGCGGCTCTCGCTGGCGCGCGGGCCGGCGCGGCAATTCGACCTGCTGATCCTCGATGCGTTCAATTCCGACGCCGTCCCCCTGCACCTGCTCACCCGCGAGGCGTTCGCCGTGTACTTGAAACGCTTGGCGGAGCGCGGCGTCTTGGCCGCCCACGTTTCGAGCCGCTACCTCAATTTGGAGCCGGCCTTGGGGCGCGTGGCGGAGGACGCCGGCTTGACCGCCCTGATTTGCCGCGACGAGGAGGTGGAGGAGATCGGAAAATTCGCCACCGACTGGGTCGTGATGGCGCGGCGCGCGGCGGACCTGGGGCCGCTGGCCGACGATCCGCGTTGGGAACCGCTGCCCACCATCGCCGGGCGGATTTGGACCGACGATTTCTCGAACATCGTCGATGCCATCGAACTGGAGAATTCTTGGGACTGGCTCGTGCCTTCGTCGCGGCAACGGAACGCCGAGGCGCGGGAGCATGCGGCGAAGGGCACGAAATTGGCCCGACAAGGACGAATGGAAGAAGCCATCGCCGAATTCGAGAAGGCCTTGGAAATCGATCCGCAATATGCCGAAGCGCACGGCAATCTGGGCGCGGCTTTGGCGAGTTTGGATCGGCTCGACGAGGCCATCGATCATTACCGCCAGGCCCTGGAGCTTCGGCCCGAAGGGGCGAAAACCCACAACAACCTCGCCCTCGCCCTGGCGCGGCGCGGAAAAATCGACGCGGCGATTCCCCATTGGCAGTGCGCGGTGGAACTGAATCCGACGCTCGCCGAAGCGCATCAGAATTTGGGAATGATGCCGTACATGCGGGGACAAACCGCAATGGCGTTGGCGCGCTGGCGGCAAGGGCTGAGGGATTGCCCCGACGACGTGATGCTGCTCTGCCTGATCGCCCGGACTTTGGCCACCCACGAAGATTCCGCCCTGCGGCACGGTTCCGAAGCGGTGGAACTGGCCGGTCGCGCGACCCGGATTTCCGGCGGGCGGGATGCGGCCGTCCTCGACGTGCTCGCGGCGGCCTACGCCGAAGCGGGCCGCTTTCCCGAAGCCGTGGAATCCGCCGAAAAGGCCCTCGCCCTCGCCGGCAACAACGCGGCGCTGAAAACCGCCCTTGAAGAAAAATTGAAACTCTACCGCGCCGGCGCGGCGTTCCGCGAACCTCATCCATCTCCGCCGCCAAAACTGCGCGCGCCCTGAAGCCGCGATTCCCGCCCCCGTTTTATGCTCCGGCCCTCTCGCCTGCACGAAAATTCCAAAACTCCCCACTCCGGGCACCGACCGAAGGTTGGTCGGCGGGCACCACGGAGTGGTCGGGACCGGGGAGGAAGGCTATCGGCAATCTGATTTACGCAATGGGAAAAAGGAGCCATAAACCGGCTATTTCGATCCTTCATGCGATCCTTTGGCTGACTTGATGAAGAAATTTAGGTTCATCCGGTTTGAGCGTACCTGTTCGATGGGTTTCGCGGCAGGAAGTCGCCGCGGCCCAAAGGGCCAACAGTTCGCCCAGCCCCAGGCATCGCCTGGGGTTTGCGGCAACGCGACGAATGAAGGTTTCGGCCCAACGGGCCAACGGTTCTTCTCGCGCCGGAGAATGGCCGGGAAAGTTGGGCCTCTCAATGCGTTGCGAGGGCTACGTTCCCCAGGGCGCTGCCCCGGGCTGGGTGAACGGCTGGGCCTTCGGCCCGAATCGAGGAAATCCATTTCAGAAGAATCATTGATCTGATTCTATTCTCACGAACATGAAGCCTCGACTTCTCAAGTGCGCTCTTTTAGGATAAACTTTTTCTTCTCATTGTCCTTATTCTCCTTCAGTGACGTTCGGAATAGGACCGCGGCACGAACGCGACTACACCCTGCCTCGTTCCAGAGCGAGAGAAATCGAGGGAAATAACGCCCCTCGCAGCCAAAGCAGGTTGCTATCTCCGTCGCGGCGCGGTCCGTTGCCGATTTCCGCATAACCCGAACGCGATCGGGAGCACTGAAAATAATAACGCGAGCATCCCCGGCTCCGGCACGGCGATCGAAAGGGTGGTGGAGCCGATGGCGAGCGCATTGACTCGAATGCTCGTCGCCGTGAGCGCGGTGGGCGAACCGTCCGCGCCCACGCCGAGCGCGCCGCCGCCGACGATTTCGTGCAGATCGGCCGTAGCGCCGTTGAAGAGCAGAGTCCCCTCGGCAATGGTGGTGAGTCCCCGATAGTCGGCGTTGCCTTTCACGACGACGGCGCCCGGTCCTTCTTTTATCAGATCGCCGACGTCCGTGAGCCGGCCGTTGAGAACGAGTTCGTCGGAGGCGTTCGGCGCGAGAAGCCGCGCGCGGGAAGTGATTTTGAGGTACGGATCGATCGTGCCGCCGCCGGCGATCGTGCCGCCGGCCATTTCGATAAAATCGGCGAAGACGGCGGCGGTGGGATCGAGGGTAAGCGAACTGCCTTCCCAGATTTTGACGGCGACGGGCAGTTCGATCCGGCCGAAGTCGGAGACCGAGACGTCGCCCGTCCCGCCTTTGGTCATGGCATCGCCGCCGATGACGAGCGTTTCGCCGATGGCCCAAACGGAATCCGCGCCGGAGATGGAGACGCCGCCGATCGAACCGGGGTATCGGGCGACGATGCCGTAGCCCGACGCGACGCGGCCGCCGTTCTCGATATTCAAGGTCCCCTGGCCGTAAAAGCCCACGTTCAAGGTTCCGTCGTGGGTCCAGATCGAGCCGGTGTCCTTGACGGTTACGTTGCCCGCGCCCCGTTTTCCCGGTCCGCCGTCGTAGGCGCCGAGAATGGCGGCGGAGTTGGAGGGGGAGAGATGCGGATGGGATTCGACCCGCGCGCCGCCCTCGATTTCCAGAATGCCCAGGTTTTCCGTCCCGACTTTGATTTGCGCGTTGGCGACCAGGGCGGAGGGCGTGCCGTTGGAATCGTGTCCGCGGACGGCGACGAAACCGATGGCGTTTTGCCCGATTTCGACGATTCCCTTGGTTCCCTCTGGGAGGTTCGGATCGGCGTTTTCGGTGGTGACGGAGACCAGTCCGCCGTTGGCGATGAACATTTGCGCGAAGCCGAGATGCCCGATTTCCAGGCGGAATCGATTGTGCAAATGCGCGTCCATGCCGTTGACTTCGACGACGCCGATTCCGGTGCCGTCGCCGCCGACGAGAGTGAGGTATTCGTTGGAGAGATAGCCCCCGTGCAGCACTTTCACCGTGGCGCTGGTGGTTTTTCCGACGAGCAGGCCGACGTAATCGCCGCCGGGATCGGGATTGTTGGGATCGCCGGCGCCGCGGCCTTTGACGAACAGTTGCGAATCGGGGCCTTCGACGCGGACTAGCGCCTTGACGTCGTCGTTGACGTAATCGCCCCTGCCGAGCGAGAGCGATTTTTCGATTTCGGCCAGACCGCCGGATTGGACGATCAATTCGCCAGAGCTAAGTTTCTTTTCGGCGAGGGTAACGTGTCCGAAATTATGCAAATGCCCTTGGTTTTGCACGGTTACGGAGCCGTCCCCTTCCATGCCGACGACCAGGCTGACTTCGGGATCGCTCAACAGTTCCCAGGTCGAATCGAGGCCGTCGATCGTGGCGCTGCCCTTTCCGAAAGCGCTGGAGGGGCCGCCGGGAACGTCGCGGACCTCGCCCATCACGCAGCGGCCGACGCGGGCGGTCGCGCTGAGGCTCACGTTCAAGTTTCCCTCGCCGCGTCCGCCGAGCGCGAAAAAGCCCGTGCAGTGCCAAAGCGAGTTGGGATCGCGGACGGTGATATCGCCGCGGCCGCCGACCGAAGCGCCCGCGCCGCCATGGCCGTGCTCGACGGTCGCGCCGTTGTCGATCCACAAGGAGCCGATGCCCGAATCGCCGACGGTCATTCCGTGTTGGAAGGCCGTCCAGCGGTCGTCGGTCGCGGGATTGTTGTCTCCGCGCATGCAGAGTTCGGCCGAGCTTCCGGGCAGCCGCGCGATGAAGCAATCGTATGCATCGACCACGCCGTGAACGACCGCCAGGCGGGTATTCGTCGAGGAATCGCCGATGACCGCGGCGGGATCGTCCAAACCCGGAGTCCAAACGTGATGCAGCGTGTAGGTGTGATTGCCCAAGTTCAAATTCACGTCGGTCGATTGCGTTACATCCGCCAAATCGACGAGCAGTTGGCCGTTCGTTACGTCGTTGGCGAGCGAGATCGTGCCGGTGAGCGGCATGTTGATGATCGCCCGGTCGTTCGCGCCGGGCGGACCGGCGGGAGTCCAGTAGGTGATCGTGTTGAAATCGCCTCCCGCCGCATGATTCCAAACATAATCGGCGGCGAACGAATTCGCGGGCAAGAATAATGTCGCCAAGAGGAGCAATGAGAAGACTTTCATGGCAAATCTCCTGAATAATGAAAATTGTGAGCTGCGGGAACGCGGAATTATCTCGCCTGCAACCGCAACGAATTGGCGATGTTGTGTAATGCCGAGAAGTCCACACGGCTCCCAAATTACCTATTTTATTATTTTCAATTATTCAGTAAATACCTCTATGGGGTGTTTTTTTATTGCAAAAAATTGAACTTGGAATTTTTTGCTCATGCACTGAGTGAGAGGAGTCTCGGATGAGGGCCTGGCAAAACACGCAAACAGGGAAAGGTATTCAAACCGAAAATGCCCTCACCCCCACCCCATCTCCTCGTGGGAGAGGGGAGTTGCTGTCGATTCGATGTCATGAATGTACTGGAAACGGCTAAAAATGTCTTGTGTCAAACGGGGAATCACGGTACAAGTACCGACCCGACTATTGCGGCTTATTGCCGCGCTCGTCAAAAATCTCCTCACGACACCGGATCGCAATCATGTCCAGTTCCACGATCGAAATCGCTGAAGTCCCACGGCGAAGTTTGGCGAGCGTCGCCGTCGATGGGATCGCGGCTCTGGGCGAGATGCTGGTCGGCGGCATGATGGAACTGGGGAGCATATCGATCTTCATCTGGCGGACGATGCAGTGGCTCTTCACGCGCTTGCCCAAGCGGGAGACGCTGCTGCCGAATTTCTATCAGATCGGCGTATTGAGCATGCCGGTGGTGGCGCTGACGGGCACGTTCATCGGCATGGTGCTGGTCGTGCAAACGTTCGTGCAGTTCCGCATGATGAACATGGAAACGCGGCTGGGGGCGGTGATCAACATGTCCTTGGTGCGCGAGTTGGGGCCGGTACTGGCGGCGACGATGCTCGCCGGCCGGGTGGGCAGCGCGATGGCCGCCGAGTTGGGGACGATGCGCGTCACCGAGCAGATCGACGCGCTGGCGAGCATGGGCGCGAATCCGATCCACTATCTCGTGGTGCCGCGGTTCCTGGCCTGCTTGCTGCTGATCCCCGCCTTGACGCTGATGGCCGATTTCATGGGCGCGTTGGGGGCGTTCTTTTACGCCGTCTATCTGCAGGGGATCGATTGGCATCATTACCTGGAGAATTCGCAGCGCTTCGTGGGCGTCTTCGACGTTTTCGCGGGCGTGTTCAAGAGCTTGTTTTTCGGCGCGGCGATCGCCTTCATCGCCTGCCACCGCGGATTCCACTGCGATCCCGGCGCGGAGGGCGTCGGCCGCGCCGCCACCAAGGCGTTCGTCGCCTCGTTCGTCGCCATCATGCTGCTGAACCTTCTGTTGGGCATTTTCCTCGACGGCGTTTATTACACGCTCTGGCCGGAAGCGCCGAAGATTACGAGCTGAGAAGCAGTAGGCGGTAAGCAGTAGGCAGTAGCCAGTAAGCGGTAGGCAGTAGGCAGTGGGCAGTTAGCCGTGAGTAGATCGGTGGGATAGGTTAGGCAATTATTGGAGGTTTTATAATGTCCGGGAAGAATTATCGCGATTTGATCGTTTGGCAGAAAGCGATCGAACTGGTGGTGGAAATATATCGGCTTACCCAGACCTTTCCCAAGGAAGAACTGTACTGCCTGACCAGCCAAATAAGACGAGCGGCGATTTCGATTCCTTCAAACATCGCCGAAGGCCAAGGCCGGAGGACGAAAAAGGAATTTGCGAATTTTCTTTCGTTCGCCCACGGTTCCCTGCGAGAGACCGAAACCCAACTGACAATCGCACAACGCCTTGGATACGCCAAGCCAACAACCGTGGAAGCCACATTAAACCGATGCGCGGAAATCGGCCGTCTGCTCAACGGCCTATCCAACTCCCTCGCATCTCCACCCATGTAATCTTCCCCATCCTTTCCTACCACCTACCGCCCACTGCCTACTGCCTACCGCCTACTAAAATGGCCGAAGCACTTTTCAACGCCGAACCGCGCGGGAATCTGGTCGAGATCGAGGGTTTGTCCGTCGATTTCGGGCGGCATCGGGTGCTGCGCGGGATCGATTTGAAGATTCCCCGCGGGCAGACGCTGGCGATCATCGGCGAAAGCGGCTGCGGCAAGACGGTGCTGTTGAAAACCATCATCGGACTGATCCGCCCGACCGTCGGCACGGTGTCGTTCGAAGGCAAGGATTTGGCGCGGCTGGGCGAGCGGGAGTTGACCGGCGAGCGGATTCGCTTCGGATTCTTGTTCCAGGGGGCGGCGCTGTTCGACAGCATGACCGTCGCGCAGAACATTTCTTTCCCACTGCGGCAGCATACGAAAAAACCGCCGGAGGAGATTAAACGCATCATTCAGGCCCGGCTGGCCGAAGTGGGCTTGCCGGAAAACGTGCTGGGCAAAAAGCCCGGAGAACTTTCGGGCGGAATGCGGAAGCGGGTGGGACTGGCGCGGGCGCTGGCCTTGGAGCCGGAGATCATCCTCTACGACGAGCCGACCACGGGCCTCGATCCGATCATGAGCGACGTGATCAACGAGCTGATTCTCGGCACGCGGCGGCAGCATCCGGTAACGAGCATCGTGGTGACGCACGACATGCGAACCGCGCAGAAGGTCGCCGACCGCGTGGTGATGCTCTATCCCTTGCCGCGGTTGCGGATGGACGAGACGCAGATCATTTACGACGGTCCGCCCGACCGGATCGAACGCAGCCCGGACAGCCGCGTTTCGCAATTCGTCCGCGGCGAAGCGGGCGAGCGGCTGATGGAAATGCGGAAGCAAAACGTAACTTACGACGTGCAGAACGGGGTGTAAGGGTGGGTGGCAGCGGCGGCATTTTTGCCGGTGCAATCCCGAAGCACTGGCAAGATGCCAGTGGCACACTACCGTATCACTGGCAAGATGCCAATGGCACCCTGCGAGACATTACCAGGAAATATATCATGGAAGACCGAAAAATGCTCTTTCGCGTGGGACTCATGGTAACGGTTACCCTGATCATCGCGGGGATTTTCGTGGTCGTCTTCGGCGATCTCTCGAAATGGATTTACGGGGATTACACCGTTACCGTCCGCTTCCAGCAGGCGTCGGGCGTGGCCCAATATACTCCCGTGCGGAAGAACGGCATTCGCATCGGCTACGTTACGAACGTCGCGATGGACGAGCGCGACGTGGGCGTGATCGTTACCGCGGCGATCCAGAAAAAATGGAAGATCTACGACAACGAGGTCTGCCTGCCGCAGTCGAATATCATGGGCGACGCCTATTTGAACATCGTGCGCGATCCCGACAAGGCCGGCCCGGCCAAGCAGATCGCGAACGGCGGGGAGATTCCCGGCGGCAGTTCGAAGGACCCCCTGCAATTGGTGACGGACGTGCAAGGGCAGTTCACGACCACGATCGGCTCGGTCCACAGCACGAGCGAAAGTTTCCGCGGCACCAGCGACGAACTGGCGCGCACCTTGCGCAAGCTTAACGCGATGCTCGACGAAAATAAAACGGGCATCAAAACCGCCATCGAGCACGCGAACGAAATCCTCAGCGACACGCGGGAAGTCATCGGCGACGAGACGACCAAGAAAAATCTCCGCGCGGCGGTCCAGGAACTGCCGCAAATGATCAAGGACACCCACGAAACCGTGCTAAAAATGCAGCAGTCCATGCAATTGGTCGATGAAAACTTGCGCAACGTGCGAGGCTTCACTAAGCTCTTGGACGACCGCGGGGGCGTGCTGATCGGGAATTTGGAAAAGGGGACCAAGAATCTCGGCGCCTTGGTGAGCGACATGGCCACGTTCACCGACAAGCTGAACAGCTCCGAAGGGACGGTCGGGCTGCTGATCAACGATCCGCAACTTTACCAACACCTGAACCGCGCGGCGCGGAACATCGACGACATCACCCGGCAATTGAAGCCCATCGTCGAGGACGCCCGCGTCTTCTCCGACAAGATCGCGCGGCATCCCGAATCGCTCGGAGTGCGCGGGGCGCTCGAAAAGCGGGCGGGAATCAAGTAGGGAAGGGGGAAGGCGGAAGGCGGAAGGGGGAATACTCGATCCATAAAGCACTTGCAAGGATCGCGTTAGACTTCGTTCACCTTTCATTCTTCCGCCTTCCCCCTTCCGCCTTCATCCTTCCGCCTTCATCCTTCCGCCTTCATCCTTCCGCACTCATCCTTCCGCACTCATCCTTCCGCCTTCATCCTTCCCCCTTCCCCCTTCCGCCTTCCGCATTCATCCTTCCCCCTTCCCCCTTCCGCCTTCCCCCTTCCGCCTTTACAATGGCGGCGGTTGTCTTTCGCTAATCTCCACCCCCCTTTTTGAAAGGACCGCTGATGACTTACGGGAAAATTTTTGGTTGGTTGAGTGCGGGGCTGTTGGCGCTGCTTTTGGGCAGCGAATCGAGCATCGCGCAGGTCAACGACGCGAACCGAGGAGAAGGGAAAATGCCGGCGTTCAACGGCCTGGACATGCACTTGGGCAATCTCTACCGGCTCTCGAACGCGCAAACGCGCTCCATCTGCCCGGAAAACTTCACCGGCGAAAAAGGCAAGGCGGCGATGTCGATCGACGGCCCGGCCAAGAACGCCGCGCGGGAGTTGGGTCAAGGCTGGAAGGTCTCGCCGTACATTTTCGTGAAGCCGAAAACGCCCTTCACGCTGGCCGAGATCGACGGCTCCGGCGCGATTCAGCAGATTTGGATGACGCCCGCCCCGCTGGAGAAATGCCGCTATCAGATTTTACGATTCTATTGGGACGGCGAGACCGAGCCTTCGGTGGAAGTGCCGCTGGGCGATTTCTTCGCGTGCGGTTGGGGACAATACTGCCAGATCAATTCCCTGCCCGTGTGCCTCAATCCCGGCAGCGCGTTCAATTGCCAGTGGAACATGCCGTTTAGGAAGCATTGCAAGATCACGCTGGAAAACCTGGACGACAAGGATTTCCGCCTGTACTACCAGATCAATTACACGCTGACCGAAGTGCCGAACGACGCCGCCTATTTTCACGCCCAATTCCGCCGGGTCTTGAAGCTACCCTACAAGGAGGAATACGCCATCCTCGACGGCGTGAAGGGCCGCGGGCAGTACGTAGGCACCTACATGGCCTACGAATCGAAATCGACCGGCTGGTGGGGCGAGGGCGAAATCAAGTTCTTCATGGACGGCGATAAGCAGTTTCCCACCATCGCCGGGACCGGCACCGAAGACTATTTCTGCGGCTCCTACGATTTCGCCGACCGCAAGACGCGGCTGTACATCCCCTTCAGCACGCCCTATACGGGCCTGCCGCAGGTGATTCCGCCGGAGCGCACGCACACCGCGCCGCAGCGATTCGGCATGTACCGCTGGCACATTCCCGATCCCGTGCGCTTCCAACAGGATTTGAAAGTAACGATCCAATCGCTGGGCTGGAAGAAGAACGGGGCGTATCTGCCGCAGCGCGACGACATCGCCTCGGTGGCGTATTGGTATCAGACCGAGCCGCACGCCAAATTCCCCGCCCTGCCCGGCAAGGACGTTTTAGAAGTTCGACCGCTCGAAGAGAGCAAGGTGATTAAGGAGGAAGATATCGAGAAATAGTCGGGCAATCGATGTTTCTCCGTGCTCCTCGTTCCCGTGCAAATAGGCGCGGGAGCGAGGGGATTCGTAGGTTATGCTTTAGCATAACTTATTCATCGAAGGCGACGGCGTTATGCTAAAGCATAACCTACGAATCAAAATGAGATCCGCGCATCATTCTTCCGGCAGCAGGCGGAGCGAAGAGGGATTGTTTTTCAAGCGGATGGCCAATTTACCGCCTGCTTCTTCGCGGAAGAGAATGCCCGTCGCAAGGCTCTCCAGCCAACCGCTCGACGATGCCTCCGATTCTTGATATTCGCCTTCGGCAAGCACGAATAAATGAGGCGTTTTCTCGTCGCGGTCGATGATCCATACCTCCGGCACGCCCAGCCGCGCGTAAAACGGTAGTTTTTCGTAGGATTCGTCGCCGGGACTGCGAATCTCGACGACCACCGACGGCGGGCCCTCGAAATATTCATCGTGGTCGATGGCGAACGCCTCGGGCTTGAGCAGCACGAGATCGGGAATGCGAAAATCGTTGGGCCAACCGCCGATCGAAGCCAAATTAATTTCGCCGTGAACGCGGTTGCCGAAAGGTTTCGCCCAGAAATTCCGCAGCCAAAAAACCAATTCAAATTGAAAATCCTGATGCGTCCGATTCGGTCCAGGAGCCATGTGCAGTTCCCCTTCCCACATTTCGTCCCAACGATCGATGCCCGTTCTTTTACGCCACTTGAGAAGTTCCGGCGAGATTTCGGGGATGATTGCTTTCATGGCGCATGGCCTCCACTTATACCCCCCCGTATTGTAGTATGGCAGTGCTTGTTTTGTCAAGTTGAGAAAAATCACCGAGAAGATATGGATAAAAACCGATGGCCAGTGAAAATGAGCAGACTTTTCTAATTTCGCAGACTTTTCCAAAAGTTCCGGCGGCAAAATCCCGATAAGGGTCTGCGACTCGATTCCGGTTTCGACTCGAATCGACGGCTGTCCCCACTTATCGAGGTGTCCCCCCCATGTCTCGCGCCAAAATTACCCTGGCCGGGCTGATGATCGTCGGCCTGTGCCTGCCGGCGGTTGCGCAAACCCGATCGGCAATCGTCTTTCCCGAAGAGGGAAATCACCGAGCGGCCAGTCGGTCGCCGACGGTTCGGTCGAGTTCAGGCAACCGTGCCATCCAGCGAACGGGAGATTCTTCGGCGCCGCATTCGTCGCAGACGTCCGCGCATCGCTTGCGTCAGGCAAGTTACGAAGGTCCTTACGGCGAGCGGGTATCCGCCGGGCAGACTTTCCATCTCGGCCCGATTCCGCAAGAAACCGCTATAGAAGAGACGGAAGTTGCGGGCGATCCGCGCGCCATGCAGTACGAACCGCTCACCGAGGGCGGACCGCTCGCCGGACCGGCTCCTGGCGACGGCGGCGACTGCGACGGCTGCTGCGAATGCGGCGGCGATTATTGCAACGCCGAGAATCGGCCGGTCTTCGGTTATCTTTGCGATTGGGGGCATCGGAACTTGGCGCTGTTCGGCGGCGTTCACGGCTTCAAAGGGCCGCGCGACCGGGGCATGAACGGCAATTTCGGTTTTCAGGAAGGCGTGAATTTCGGCTCGCCATTGGGCGATCCCTGGGGATGCGGATTCCAACTCGGGTTCCAAGCCCTGCAGAGCAATATTTCCGGCAATCAGGTTAACGGTTCGCCCCGGGCCGACCGGCGCCAATACTTCGCCACGGCGGGAATCTTCCGCCGGGCGGAAGTCGGCAAAGTTCAATGGGGCGTGGTCTTCGATTACCTGTACGACACCTACGCCGAGAGTTCCAGCTTCAAGCAAATCCGCTCCGAGACCGGCTGGCTGTTCAACGAACGCACCGAGATCGGCTACGCCGGCGCGTACGGCATCGGCGGCGACAGCACGACGGTCTCTACCCCGCGGCAAACCTTGCTCGTCAGCCGGCTCGATCCCACCGACCAATTCGTGGTCTATCTCCGCCGCTACTTCGAGAACGGCGGCGACGGACGGCTGTACGGCGGCGTTACCGGCAAGGGGGACGGACTGCTCGGCGCCGACGTTTGGATTCCGCTCTCCGGCAGTTGGGCCTTGCAGAACGACTTCACCTTCCTCATTCCCAAGGAAGGACGCGGCAGCACGGTGGATGCCAACGGCGTAACGGTCGGCGGGCAAGTGCGGGAAACCTGGGGCGTGGCGCTGAATCTGGTCTGGTATCCCGGCCGTTCGGCCCGCTGCGTCGGCGAGAGCTGTTATCGCCCGGTATTGAACGTGGCCGACAATTCGCAATTCATCGTGAACGAGAGCATTTCGCGGTAGGACAGGTTTCCAATCTGTCGGAAAGAAGTGGTATGGATTTGTACACATCATGACAGGTTGGAAACCTGTCCTACGATATTTTGGTGTGGGGACGCCAAAAGGGGCCGCGCAAGCGGCCCCGATTTTTTTGGTGGAGCGTGGGCAGTGGACAGTGGGCAGTGGATAGTAGAGCGTCCTCGGCACTGACCACTAACCACTAACCACTAACCACTCCCCCATCATTTCACCGGTTTGAGCACGATCGAGCGCAGATTCATCGGATGCCAGCCGGCGGCGACGGGTTTCACGGTCAAACTCGCGGGGCCTTCGGCGGCAATCGCGAGTTCGCCGAGGGTAACGGTTTCGAACTTGCCGTAATCGCCGGTTTTGGGAGCGGCGGCTGCGATTTTTTCCGCGCCGACGCTGACCTCGAACTTCCCGCCCTCGACCGCGGCGATTTCGGCCGTTACCACGAAACTTCCCGGCCGGGTGACTTTGAATTCCCAGCCGACCCAATCTTTGGGCCTCGTCCAAAAGCCGAGGTTGGTTTTTCCGCCGCGCTCTTCGGTCTTGACTTCCCGGCCGTAGCAGGAGGCATCGGCGGCGTGGAGCGTGATATTGCCGTCGGCGTCTTGCGCGACGAGCGGATTTTCGACGTTCAAGTCGCCGGATACTTCCAGCACCACGACGGAGCAGATTTTGTCGGGCACGGTTGGCGGCAGGGCGATGGTAAGACCGGCTTCATCGGCTTGGATGGGCAGCGTCTTTTTATTGGGATCGGACAGCAAATAGGCCGTTTGCGCTTGATTCTTGAGGCCCGGCACGACGAGCATGCCGTCCTTAGGCCAGTCGAAAACGTGCAGATAGAGCGTGGCTCCGCCCTCGTGAACTTTTTTCGTGCATCGCCCCCACGCGAGTTTTTTGAACGGGCTGGCGGTGGTGCCGTAGATCGCTTCGCCGTTGATTTTCATCCACTTGCCCACTTCTTTCAATCGCTCGACCGATGGCTGGGGAATCAGGCCTTCGGAAGTCGGGCCGACGTTCAGGAGATAATTGCCGCCCTTCGAGGCGATATCGACCAGGTTGCGAATCAGCGTCTCGACGTTTTTCCAGTTGTGGTCGTAGCTCTTGAAACCCCAGGTGTCGTTCATGGTCATGCAGGTTTCCCAATCGCGGCCGGGGAAGCCGGTGGGGGGAATGTACTGTTCGGGCGTTTCCGAATCGCCGTCGTATCCGCCGCCCAAGCGGTTGTTGGTGATGATGCCCGGCTGCAGCACCAAGAGCGGCAGAAGCTTTTCGGCGCGCTGTTTGGTCATATCGACGGGCGTATCCCACCACAATATGGCCAACGGGCCGTAGTTCGAGAGGATTTCCCGCACCTGCGGCACGGCGACTTTATCGAGGTATTCGTCCATGTTGCCATCTTGGGCCTTGTCCCAATGCCCGCCGGAAGCCGCGCCCCCCTTATTGTTCCAATCCTGGGCCTGCGAATAGTAGAAGCCCAGCTTGAGGCCGTGCTTTTGGCAGGAGGCGGCCAGTTCCTTGAGCGGATCGCGGCCGAAGGGCGAACCCTTGACGATGTTCCAATCGCCGGCCTTGGAGTCGAACATGGCGAAGCCGTCGTGATGTTTCGACGTGATGACGATGTACTTCATGCCGGCTTCCTTGGCCAGGCGGACCCACTCATCGGCGTCGTATTTGACGGGATTGAACTGTTGGGCGTATTTTCGATATTCGGCGACGGGGATCTTTCCATGATGCATGATCCACTCGCCGATGCCGCCGATCTGCTTGCCGTTATAAGTGCCCGCGGGCACCGAATAGACACCCCAGTGGATGAACATGCCGAAGCGGGCGTCGCGCCACCATTTCATGCGGGCGTCGCGCTGGGCGGGCGTTTCCGGAGCGGCCTCCGCGGCCGGCAGCGACGAACCACAGAAAAGCGCGACCAGCAACGGCGCGACGAGGGCTTTGACGGTGAGTTTCATGGCGGTCTCCTTCCAAAGGGATGTTGGGATGATTCGTGGTAGAGAGGATGGGGATAGGGGATTGCGTGCAAGGGGACAGGGGACGGGGGACAGGGGACGGGATTTTTCTGCGCTGTTTTTTATTCCTTTGAAAAGAACCGGCGAGCCGGGCCGTCCCCGGTCCCGCCAATAGTTCTACACCCCATCAGGGCAACTTCCCTATTTCGTAATCGTCACAGGGGACTGTCCCGATTTTCGCGGCGCAAAAGTTTATGGTGCTCTAAAAGTGCTTAATCGCCACGAAAATGGGACTGTCCCCCTCGCGCCGCTGGAAGGGGACAGGTCCATGTTTTCGGCCTACCGTTTGTCCGCAAAATACGTTATCCCGCCGAAAAATGGACCAGTCCCCGACAGGGGCGTGAACGCTTACTAAAAAACGATAACCTCGAGAGCATGAGCGTTTTCGGCGAAATCGCCTGCTTTCGCGACCGCATCCGCCTGCGCGCGAATCACTCGGTCTTAAGCGGGAACTCGCTGCCGTTCAGATCGAAGCCCTTCATGGCTTGGGATTTTTCTTCGGTTGGTTCCGCGGGAATCGGCTTGGCCGCAAGTCCCGATGCCGGCCCCGCGTCGAGCTTGGGCGATTGCCCGATGCTGGGGCGCTTGAGAAAAGCCGTCCAAGTCATGGCGGATTTAATGTCTTTGTAGTAGAGTATTTCGATGGCTTCCCATCCCTGTTGACCGAGGTCGTTCAGTTTGACGAGGAGGGAATTCTCGGTCCGGCCGTTCTCGATGCCGTACTCCCACTTCTGTTGCGCCTGGATAGTGACGGTTTTCGTCATGAAGAGATCCTCCGGTTGGGCAGGTTCCGCACATCGCCGGGCGATGCGCGGGAATTGAGGTGAAATTAAAATCAGAAACGCGCAATCGAATCGCAGTCCTCAATAAAGTAATGATATAGACAATCGGGCGACCGTTGTCAATAATCGGGTGGTCTCGGCAAGAGAACTGCAAAGTTGTTTCTTGTTCCCAGGCTCCTGCCTGGGAACACATTGTCCTGGAGGCTCCGCCTCCTCTGCGGTAGTGGAAATATCGTATCGAAATTGATCCATACTGCTTAATTTCCCGCGCTGTCGCTTCGAGGCGGAGCCTCTCCAACATTGCGTTCCCAGGCAGGAGCCTGGGAACGAGGACTTTTCAAACCTCCGGGTGGTCTCGGTATCTCCCTTGATTTGCCCACTCTCACGGTTTATGATCAGTCCGGTCGGAGAAAATCGAATTTTCTCTCTGTCCCAGCAAATTTTCACTCATTAGGCGTTGCCCGACAATAAGTTGCCGGAATCGTAGTAGGCACACTCCGTGTGCCGTCCACGAATTACGGCACACGGAGTGTGCCTACTACCTAGGAATTCGGTAGTTTATTGTCGGACAGCGCCATAGGAGAATGCCGCCATGAAGCGCTTCCTCGGTTTGATCACCATTTTTTGTCTTGTCGTTCCGCAAACTGGGGCCGCGGAGCAGGCGAAGGTCGAGGAGGGATTCAAGCCCCTTTTCCCCAAGGACGGCGTTCCCGCCGGTTGGGCCGTTCGCGATTGGGCGGACGTGAAAAACGCGCCCCCCGCCGGCGCCAAGTGGAAGGTCGTCGATGGCGTGTTGCAGGGGAGCGATCCGCGCGGCACCTGGCTGGTGAGCGAAAAGGAGTATGCCGATTTCACGTTGAAATTCGAGTTCAAGCTGGGCGATCGCGGCAACAGCGGCTGCGGGCTCCGGTTCCCGGGCTTCGGCGATCCGGCGTTCGACGGCCTTGAATTGCAGATGGTCGATCCCCGCTATTACCCTCCCGAAATGAAAGTTCCTCCGAATGAGCTTACCGGCAGCCTTTACCGGGCCATCGCTCCGCGGAAACAACTTTTTAAGCCCAACGCCTGGAACGCCTACGAAGTGACGCTCCGGGGCAGAAAAATCAAAGTGAACCTCAATGGCGAGCCGGTGTTGGACATCGATCTGAAAGATCAGAACACTCCCGTAAAACGCCACGATGGCCGGGACGCCGTGGGATTGAAGGACCGCCCGCTCAAGGGCCATCTCGGTTTTCAGGAACTGAGCCGCGGCGGTGCCCACGTCGAGATTCGCAACGCCCGAATCAAAGAGTTTCGAGACGCAAAATCGAGTCCCGCGGGAAATGATGCGGTGAAATGAATCCCGGCGAAAAAATGGCGAAGTGCCTCAAACACGCAGAATCAGCACTGAATAAGTAAAGAAATTGGTAAGCGTTCACGCCCCGGTCGGGGACTGGTCCATTTTTCGGCAAAATGACGTATTTTGGGGACAAACGGTAGGCCGAAAACATGGATCTGTCCCCTTCCCGCGGCGCGAGGGGGACAGTCCCATTTTCGCGGCGATTAAGCATTTTTACGGCACCATCATCTTTCGCGCCGCGAAAATCGGGACAGTCCCCTGTGAACGGTTACAGAAATCGCATCAACAAGGGGTAAATGGGCTGATTCGAAATCCCACCCCTTCAGAGACAGGTATCCGATCCGTTTTTCGACGCAGGCATGGAGTCCGCCGTAAAACGAGGAAATCCGTCCCACTTCTGGAAATTCTCGGCAACCGATATTGACCGTTTGCCCCTGCTTCGCTAAAGTACCACCCCGCTAATAGCTGAAAAAATCGGCGCGTCGGGATTGGGATGCATCGACTTCCACGAATAAAAGAATAAAGTCGAGATAGGGCGGGCGAAATCAGCCCTACGTTAGGGAACTTCATCATGGTTACCACGCTGCAACCGCGAAAGCCGGAAAATCGGCTCGAAGTTCGGGCATGGCGGCAACTGCCTCCGCGGATGAGGGTGTTGTATATCGCCACCCACGAGCGCACCGGCGGGTGGCTGGCCGAAGCGCTCGAGTCGGACAGCGCCGTCGAGATCGAGATCGTCGAAGCGCCGGGCACGGCGTCCGGCATGGTTCAATTGCGCGATGAGGTCTTCGACGCCGTGCTGGTCAGCCATCTGCCCGGCGAGTTGGACGCCCTCGATTTAATCGAAGGCTATCGGGCGGGCGGCGCGGACGAGCCGATCCTGGTGCTCGGCACCCAGAGCGAACAGGAGATGGCCGCGCTGTGTTTCGAGGTCGGCGCGGACGGCTACCTTTGCGTCCATACGGCCACCACGCGCAATCTGCTCTGGACCTTGGCCCGCGCGGTGCAGCGGCATCAACTGCTGCGGGAGAACCATCGCCTGAGTCTGGCCGAGCAAACGCGGCTGCAGCGCGAGCACGACGAAGCCGACAAGTTGATCTCCCAACAGCGGGCGCTGATCGGCGATTTGGAAGCCTTGCGGCAAGGCGATCCCCGCGACAAAACCGCTTTTTTGCATTTGCCCGACGAGTTGATTCTGCACTATCGCGAACTGTTGCGGACCTACGTGATCATGGGATCGGGCAATTTGGGCGGGGAATTGAAACGGCTGGCCGAAATGCTGGTCGCCGCCGGGATGTCCGCCCCGCAGACCATGCAACTTCATCTTCGCGCGGTCGAGGAATTGGTTCACGGCCTCGGCGCCCGCAGCAGCCGCCACGTCATGACCCGCGCCGACCTGCTCGGCCTGGAAGTGATGGTCCATCTGGCCGAGGGTTATCGGCGGCGGTACGAGGAGAAGATCCATCCGCCGCGGCAGCAAATTCTGCCGGGATTCGCATGAAGGCCGGCGCACCGACCGCCCTCGGAGATTATGAAAAAAATCGGAACGGGCACCTCACGACAATACCTTGTACTCGAGTGATTATCGACAACTCGGTTCGGAGCCAGTCCCATTTTTTCACAACCTCTCAGCCTTCATCTTTCGGCATCCATGCTTCAATTCTCATCTCCGCCGGTCAATTGGGTTTCGACCTGGTCGGCCTGCCAGGCAATGGCGGAGAGGATGCGGCTGACGTCCAACGGGGCGAGGGTGTCGGCGAGTTGGTTGGCTTGGAGGACGACCATCGGCGTCGCGCCGATGTTTTTCACCGCGAACGCGCCGTGGACCGTCGTGGTGTTGTATTGCAGCAGCAAGGCGGCGTTTTTTTCCAAAAACGGGCCGCAGATGGACCAATAGTTCACCACCGCCGCGCCGGAAGCGTCCTGCCGGCTGAAATCGACCGTCACCAATTGCTTGCGCAACGTGCCGATGGGCACGGTAATCTTCATCGAGTCGCCGGTTTCTTCGATCTTGTATCCGGCGGCAGCCGCCACCGAACGGACGATCGCCTTGGGATCGACGGGGGCCGCGGGAGCAAGTTTGGAAAAATCGGGCATCCCCGCGCCCACCGCGGCGCCGGTTCGAGCAGTTTGCGACGCAACCGGCGCGGGCTGGCCGGCGGCCATCGCCTGCTGGATCATGCCGGGCATCATCATGCCGAACCCGGCGCCCATGCCCATGCCCATCGCGCCGGCTCCCATCCCGCCGCCGGCCATGCCGCCTTGTTCGGCGAGTTTCGCCATGCTGTTGGCGGCCTGAAACTTCATGTAGGCGTTCAGATCGCCGACCGCGCCCATCGAACTGCGGGCGTCGATCGCCTTTTGAACTTCTTCGGGCGGCGTGATGGCGCTGATGAAAAAGTCCATCAACTCGAGTCCGTACTGGGCGAACTCATTGCCCACCTTGGCTTTCGTCTCTTGGGCGACCTGATCGTACCGGCCGGGCAAGTCGAGCACGCCGAATTTCAGCGCGCCGAGCACGTCGGTCATGCGGGAGACGATCAGATCGCGGAAATAGTTCGTGGCCGCGTCGGTCGAATAGATGCCCTGCGTGCCGACCAGCGAGTTGACGAGCGTTTTCGCGTCGGCCACGCGGAACGAGTATTTGCCGAAACCCCGCAGGCGAACCACGCCGAAATCGGGATCGCGGAAGATGATCGGCTCCCGTGTCCCCCATTTCTGGTCGAGGAACGTCTGCTTGCCGATGAAATACACCTGGCCTTGGAAGGGCGATTTCTCCCAGGGAATGGTTAGCAGCCGCGTGAGGATCGGCACGTTGGCGGTGATAAGGGTGTGCCGGCCCGCGTAGAAAGTGTCCTGGGCTTGGCCGTTATAGAAAAAAACAGCCTCCTGGTTCTCCTGGACGATAAGTTGCGCCCCGATTTTGATGTCGGCGGAGCCTTCCGGGGGGATGCGGGCGACGAGCGAGGTGTTCGCTTGGTCGAAAAACTGGAGGACTTCAATGCGAATGCCCATGATGGACCTCTTTTTGAAGGGGGAAGGCGGAAGGGGGAAGGTACTTTGCAGCCTGTTGAAACAGGGGACAGGCACATCGCTTCAGGCTGTTTTCAGCGGGAATTCCGGTATTTGGCTCTGAGCCAGTCCCCCTTTTTCAACGCGCTCTTAGGACAAATATTCGTTTGGCACGATCCAAACGCGAACGAGCGGCGTGGCGTACAAACAGCATCATAACGGGAAGCATTGGGCGATGGAAGTATAAGGAATTCGGGATGGCGTGAAATCCCGTTCAGGTTTTGGGCATTAACAGCAGGCGAATTGCAGGGTGGTCATTGCCCGTCAATAATCCATTCCAAAAAAAAGGGTGGGCAAAGCCCACCCTGCAATTCTTTTCACGCCGAGCGCAAACCGAAGATTTCGCTCGCAAAGGTGCTAAACTACTCCTGAAAAACCATACCGGCCGCGAACGTCTTCCTTGACGATCCCGGCCGGTTGCGTGTCGAACGCGAAGTGGTTTTATCGTAAAAGATTAGCAAATGCTTTACGGACCGATGCTTTGCGGATTGCGTTCGAGGAAATCGCGCGGTCCGCGAAGGTTATAATAGGGATACGCCACCGCGCCGCTCGCGGGGCCGGGATCGCCGACTTGCTGCCCTCCGGCGCACCGACGATGCAGGCAACAGCAGCCGTTGAGCAACCGGCAACGCGGGCAATCGGCATCGCCCACGACGGCGGCGGCTTGCGGGCAGCTTCCATCGGGGCAGGCGTTTTCGCGGCATTGACGCCGCAGACATCCGGTCGTGATCGCCAGCGTTACTACCGCAAGCAGGACAAAAATCGTGCGTTTCATATCCGACGATTCCTTTTTCTTCGATTTGGGTCGTTAATGCGAAAAGTTGATTGGTCCCTTAAAATTGAAATCGGCGGAAGAATCGTTGCAGTCCAGAAAATCGGCAAAACCCGCGTTTTCCCGAAAAGTCGCCGCCTCCGCACCCCCTTCCCGTCGTAGGTTAGATAAGATAGCCTGACTTTGCGGGCAATGTCGGCTCGCAGATCGCCATTCACCGTACCGTCCTCGATCCTTCCTCAAATGCTATCATCCCGTTTTTCCGACGCTCTGCTTTACGCCGCGAATTTGCACGCCGGGCAGCGGCGAAAAGCGAGCGGCGAACCGTATCTCGCGCATCTGCTGGGCGCGGCTTCGATCGTGCTGGATTACGGCGGCAACGAGGACGAAGCGATCGCGGCCCTGCTGCACGACGCCATCGAAGACCAGGGCGGGCCGGCGGCGCGGGCGGAAATTCGGCAACGCTTCGGCGAAGGCGTCGCGGCCATCGTCGAGGGCTGCACCGACGCCGACGCGATTCCCAAACCGCCCTGGCGGCCGCGCAAGGAAGCTTTTTTAGACCGGCTTCGCGCCGCGCCACCTTCAGTCCTCTTGGTCGTGGCGGCCGACAAACTGCACAACCTCCGCGCACTCGCGCGCGAATACCGCCGGCGGGGCGAGAGTCTCTGGCAACACTTTCGCGGCGGCAGGGAGGGAACGCTGTGGTATCACCGCTCGGTCGTCGAAATCCTGCGACAGTTCATTCAATCTCGCGATGCCGGCAGCCCGCCTGCGGGCAAAGCAGCCGAAACGGCCGCGCCACAAGGCGCCGCGGATGATATTGCCAACCTCGGGGGCCTAACTTTGTTGGTCGAGGAATTGGATCGCGCCATGCAGGAATTCGAACGGCTCGTTTCGGAAAACGTTTCCGGGACTGTTGCAACGTGAAAAAGACCGGGCAGGCGTTCGCCGAAATCGGCCGGGTTAATCAAATCCGCTTGAAGTCGATGAAACCTTGTTCGACGTCGGTTTGCAGCAGTCGCACGCGGATTTTATCGCCCACGTCCAGGCCGGCCGCGCCTTGCGCGAGTTTTCCTTCGACGGGCGGATCGAGCAGCCGGACCCACGTGCCCTTGGGGGATGCGCCGGTAACGAGGGCGTCGAACTCCGCGCCGATTTGCGACTCGAGCAGCAGCGCCGCGGCCGATTTACCGACTTGCCGCTCGACTTTCTTCGCGGCATCCTCTTGTTTGCTGCAATGCTTGGCCAGCAGCTCCATTTCCTCCCGCTCGTAAGGCGCGGATTCGGCGATCAGCGCCGCCTTGAGCAGTCGCTGCGTGATGATGTCCGGGTAGCGTCGGTTGGGGGCCGTGGAATGGCTGTAGTCGCGGACCGCCAGCCCGAAATGCCCCGGCGCGGCGTCTTCGCCGGGAAAGATCGCCGCGTATTCGCCGTTTCCCAGGAGTTTGATCACCGTGAGCGAGAGGTCGGGAAACCGCAGCGGATCGGCCGCTTGCTCTTTGATGAGGAACTCGTCGAGCGGCTTCGGATCGGGCCGTTCGGGGAGCTCGAATCCGCGGCGGCGGGCGATTTCGACGATCGCCTCCCAGCGCTTCGGCGTGCGCACCACGCGGCGCAATGAAGGAAATTTCCTTTCGGCAAGAAAACGGGCGGTTACGCCGTTGGCCGCGATCATGAAATCGGCGATCAGCTCCTTGGCGCAATTGGATGCTTCCACTGCAAGCTCATCGATTCGATCGCCCTCGAAAACCGGCCGCGCCTCGAGCGTCTCCAAACTCAGGGCGCCGTGAGTCTGCCGGAGATTTTTCATCTTTTGGGCCACGCGGTTTTGCAGGCGAAGGTTTTCCTCCAGCCCCGACAGGGCGGCAACGGCTTCGGGCGCGGCCGCGCCGTCTTCGAGCCAGGCGGCGACGCGGTTATAGGCGAGTTTCGCCCGATTATGTACGCCCGCCCGGTAAATGGCGGAATCCGCGAGCGCGCCGTCCGCGCCGACTACCATTTCGACCACGACCGCCAGCCGATCCACGCCGGGATTCAAGGAGGTGATATCGGTCGAGAGTTTTTCGGGGAGCATGGGGAAGATCGTCGCCGCCGTATAGACCGAGGTGGTGTTGTGGCGGGCGTCTTCGTCGATCGCCGTGCCTTTCTCGACCACGGTATCCACATCGGCGACCGCCACGAAAATTTTCGCCCGGCCGCCGGGCAGTTCCTCGGCGACGGTGAGCTGGTCCAAGTCGCGGGAATCGTCGTTGTCGATGGACGCCCAGAGCAGGCCGCGCAGGTCGCGGATCCGCCCGTCGCCCTCGATGCCCGCCGCTTGCAGACCGCCGAGTTCGTACTTCGCCGCCAGCGAAAAATCGGGACGCAAGCCGCGGGCGACCATCGCCTGGCGGGCGATGCGGTTCAAACGGGCGCGGTCGTGTTGGTCTGCGGCGTTCATGGAGCGGTCCTTTCGAGCCGTTTGCCGTTTGCGGGAATGGAATTCCGCCTGCTAAGGCGCTGTCCGACAATATACTACCGAATTCCTATGTAGTAGGCACACTCCGTGTGCCGTAATTCGCGGACGGCACACGGAGTGTGCCTACTACGATTCCGGCAACTCATTGTCGGGCAACGCCTACTCGCCGAGGTAGCGCCGAATGGCGGCAAGCGACGCCCGCGAGTCGGCCATGCGGGGAAAATATTCCAAGCCGAAGCAGCCGCGGTAGCCCAACGCCTCGATCCGTTTAACGATCGCCGGATAGTTCAATTCGCCGTCGAACAATTCTCCGCGGCCAGGCACGCCGGCGCTGTGGAAATGGCCGATGATGTCGATATTCCGTTCGATCGTCGCGAGGACGTTCCCCTCCATGATCTGATTATGATAGACATCGTAAAGCATTTTCAAGTACGGATTGCCGATGCCGCGGACGATTTCGGCGGCTTCGGTCGACGAGTCGAGATAATAGCCGGGGTGATCGACCAACGTGTTGAGCGGCTCCAAAAGCAGCGTGAAATCGGCCTTGCCCGCCATTTCCGCGGCTTCGCCCAAGGCGCGTTCGAGGTTTTCGCGCATTTGCGTCCGGGAGAGCGCCGGATCGACGACGCCGGAGAGCGTGATGCCCCGTGTGCAGCCGATCGATTTGCCGAAGGCGATCATCCGCGCGATCTGTTCGAGGTATTTCGCGCGATCGGCCGCTTTGACGGGCGAGCCGCCGATCGAGCCGTCCCAAGCGTGCATTGCAAAGTCGTTGATCGCGACGCCGTGCTTGCGGCAACAGTCTTTCAATTCCGCGGGGTCTTTCGCCAGGTCGAAACGCACGGTTTTTCCGTCGAAGGTCCCTTCCGGATGCCAGAATTCGAGATCTCGAAATCCCAGTTGGGCGATGGCGGCGATCCGCTCCGCCACCGGCAGATCGGTAAATACCGTTTCCAGGCAAACCGCAATTTTGACCATAATCGTCTCCTTTCGCCTGGATTCTACACGAACAACCGGCTTACCGATTCGTTGCGGTGGATGCGCTTGATGGCTTCGCCCAAGAGCGGGGCGATGCTGATGACGGTGATTTTCGACGATTCCTTGCCCGCCGGCAGCGGGACGGTATCGGTGACGAACAGGCCGTCGATGGGCGAATTCTCGAATCGCTCGAACGCCGATCCGCAGAACAGCCCGTGCGTGGCGGCCAGGAAAATCCGCTTCGCGCCGTGCGCCTTCATCACTTCGGCCGCGCCGCAGATCGAGCCGCCGGTGCTGATCAGGTCGTCGAAGATGAGCGCGGTCTTGCCTTCCACGCCCGAACCGATGACGTTCGCCTGCTTGGTGTTTTCGGCGCTGGTGCGGCGTTTGTCGATGATCGCCAGATGCCCGCCCAAGCGGGAGAGATGCACCAGCGCCCGCTTGATGCTCCCTTCGTCGGGGCTGACGACGACGAAATCGTCGGAGTTCAAGCCCAGCGTCTTGAGGTGCGCGTCGATCACCGGCGCGGAGTAGAGGTGGTCCATGGGGATGTCGAAGAAGCCCTGGATTTGCGCGGTGTGCAGGTCCATGCCCACCACGCGGTCGGCGCCGGCCCGGGTGATCAGGTTGGCCACCAGCTTCGCCGAGATCGGCACGCGGCCTTCGTCCTTGCGGTCCTGCCGGGCGTAGCCGAAGTAGGGCATCACCGCCGTGATCCGCTCGGCGCTGGCGCGTTTGAAGCTGTCGATCATCAGCAGCAGTTCCATCAGGTTATCGTTGACCGGCGGGCAGGTGGGCTGCAAGATATAGACGTCCCGCCCGCGCACGTCTTCGTCGATCTTGCAGGAGATTTCGCCGTCCGGGAAATTGCCGATCAGCGCGCGCCCCAGGGGCAAGCCGAGATACTCGCAAATTTTCCTGGCCAGCGCCGGGTGGGCGCGGCCGGTGAATAATTTCATCGCGTTCATGGGAGAGTTATCAGTTGACAGTTATCGGTAATGAGTTTTTTTGATCGTCTTTTCCTCGTTCCCACGCTCTGCGTGGGAACGCAATTCCGCGACGCTCCTGCGTCGCAGAAGTTTTAACCAGCGTTGAATCCTCTTCTTACGCTCCAGAAGCTGGTGTGTCCACAAATTGCGTTCCCACGCAGAGCATGGGAACGAGTAGATAGTCTATTATTTTATGGATTCGCTCCCCGACTATGCTAGGGGACCCCGACATCGAAAAATAACCCCAAGAATGGCCGTATCCTGCCCACTCTACAGAATTCTCGCGGCCGCGATCAGCCGTTCCCCGATCACGCGGAGAATTTTCCGCCCGATCTGGCTCTTTCCGCCGGAGAACGCGGCAACCACCCCGCCGGATTTGTCCAGAATCTCGACCGCAGTTTCCGCGGCATGGACCGCTTCCGGGCCGTTGACGACGATCAAATCGCAGCTTTTCCGCTCCAGTTTTTGCATCGCCCGCAGGTGCTTGTCTTCAGTCTCCAAGGCGAAGGCGACCATCCACTGATGTATTTTGATTTCGCTCAGGCTCGCCACCACGTCGGGCGTTTCCAGCAACTCCAACGTAAGCGAGTCGCCGGTCTTGCGGATTTTGTGCTTCGCCACCGCCCGGGGACGATAATCGCAGGGCGCCGCCGCCGCGATTAAGCCGTCGCATTCGGGAAAAATTTTCAAGCAGGCTTCCAATAGCTCTTCGGTCGAGACGATGCGCACGACTTCCGCCTCGGCGGGATACGGCACATCCACGGGGCCCGAGACGATCACCGCCCGATGCCCCGCCTCGATCGCCGCCTCGGCCAGCGCCGCCCCCATCCGCCCGCTCGAGGCGTTCGTCAAGAATCGCACCGGATCGAGGTATTGTCGCGTCGGGCCGGAAGTAATGAGGATGCGAGTCATGGCAAGCACTAACAATATAACACCGAAGTTGAAATCGCCCAGATCAGAAGAAAAAAAGCAAAGACCGTCGAAAAAGCGAAAGTTATGCGCTCCTTGTTGCCAGACTTCCACGCGAGAATTATCAAGCCCGTAATCGCAGCAATTAGACTTGTGAATAATACAATCGTTTTAATGTCTATGCCGCCCATCGACGGAAAATATAACGCGGACTCAAACAAACCATAGGCAACGAAAAGAGTCGCGAAATGTACGGCAATTATTGCAGTTCTGACCCGCATTCAAGGAATCTTTCCGAGTTGCTGGACAATAGCTCGAAAAATCTGCTCCGGCTCGGCCATTCGGCCCGCGCCGATATCGCCGCAACTCAGGCGGCCTTCGCCGGGCTCGATGAAGATTACGCCGTCGGCGCGAAGTTGCTCCAGATTTCGCTTCACGGCGGGTTTTTCCCACATTTTGGTGTTCATCGCCGGGGCCATCAGCACCGGTCCGTCGAAAGCCAGATAGACCGTGCTGACCAGATCATCGGCCAAGCCGCAGGCCGCCTTGGCGAGGATGTTGGCCGTGGCCGGGGCGATGCAGAATAGCTCGGCCTTTTGGGCCGCTTCGATGTGCGGATGCGCGCCGCGGCCGAAGACCTTCACGCCCACCGGCCTGCCCGTCAAGGCCTCAAACGTTTTCGGGCCGACGAGTTGTGTGGCGCTACGGGTCATAACGACCGAAACGCCCGCCCCCGCTTGCACCAATTTGCTCACCAAGGCCGCCGTCTTGAACGCGGCGATGCCGCCCGTTACGCCGATCAGTAGCTCGCGGCCGTTCATGGGCAGGGGATAGGAGATAGGGGACAGGGGACAGGATACAGGGGACAGGATACAGGGGACAGGGAATAGGGTTCAAGATTCGCGTTGGCTGATCGTTCCGACTGTTGTTCCCCTGTCCCCTGTATCCTGTCCCCTGTCCCCTCCTTGCTACAGCGCGTCGAAATCCAAATCCGAGAGGCCGACCGCGGGTTGGCCGCCGGCGATTTTCACGTTCAGATCGGTGTCGAGATAGATTTTATCCTGCAAAATCTCTTGGACCACGATCTGCATTTTGTTGTCCGATTTCATGTTCACCAACGGCCGGGCGCCGCCGTTGATGGCCACCAGACGCTTTTGGATCAAGGTCGAAAGCTTGAACCGCCCGCCGACCTTCTTCACGATTGCCTCTTCCCGAAGTTCGTCGATCATCGTTTTTTCTCCCGTTCGCTTGTCAAAATATCGCAAATTTCCGCAACGGCCCGATCGAGATCGTCGTTGATTACTTGATGTCGATATCGATCGGCCAGTTTCAATTCGTGTTTCGCCCGTTCGAGGCGCCGCTCGAGGGCTTCTTCGGACTCGGTGCCGCGGCCGCGGAGCCGCTTTTCCAATTCGGCGAAGGAGCCGGGGCGGATGAAGATCGAAAGGGCGTCGGGGAACCGCTCCATCGCGGCCAGCGCGCCTTGCACGTCGATCTCCAGCACGACCCACTCGCCCGCCGCGAATCCCTTGCGGATCTCGCTCCACAAGGTTCCGTACCAATAATCCCGCCCGAAAACCGCGAAACATTCGAGGAATTCGCCGCGCTTGCGACGCGCGTCGAAATCCTCGGGCGCGAGGAAATAATAATCCCGCCCATCCAGCTCGCCCGCTCGCGGCGGCCGCGTGGTGGCCGAAACGCTATGCCTCAGCGGCAGCGGGCATTTTTCGAACACCCTTCGCATCACCGTCGTCTTTCCCGCCCCCGACGGACCGGAAACGATCACCACCTTGCCATTCTTTGTCGCCGCATTGCCCCCCGTTGTATTCGTGTCGTCGGTCATGGAAGTTTGAATGTCGATTGGCTTTCCATATTGGCCGGCAATGCAATGCTAAGCCGCAAGCGGCTGACAATTCATCATTCAGCACTCATCATTTTCACTCGATATTCTGAATCATCTCCCGTATCCGCTCGATGGCCGTTTTGATGTCGATCACCTGCCGGGCGATCTCCACGTCGTTGGCCTTCGAGCCGATGGTGTTCGCCTCGCGGACCATTTCCTGCGTGAGGAATTCGAGTTTGCGGCCGGCGCTTTCCGGTACTTTAAGGATGCCTAAAAACTGCTCGACGTGGCTCCGCAAGCGGACGATCTCCTCGGAAATGTCGGCCCGATCGGCGTACAAACTCACTTCCCGAATCAAGTCGGCCGGCTCGAGCGCCACCGCGTATTCCTGGAGCACTTTCTGCAAGCGATCGTGCAGCCGGGCGCGGTAATCGTCCACCACCACGGGGGCGCGGACTTCGATCTTCGCCAAATTGTCGGCCACCGTTCGGCAATTGGCGGCGAGGTCGGCGGTCATCGCGCGGCCTTCTTCGGCGCGCATGTGCCCCAAGTTCTCCATCGCCCTTTCCAGCGTGCGACCGATCGTCGGCCAAGCGGCCGACATATCGTGCGGAACGACCGATTCTTCGACCACGCCCGGCAAAGGCAGCAACGCGCCGAGCGAAAGTTCGCTTTTCGCCCCCCACTTGTTTTGCACTTCCTGCAATTGCCGATGATATCGCTGGAGCACTTCGAGATTGATGCGGAAGTCTTCGGCCGGCCGCTGCCGATCGACGCGCAAGTTCACCTGGATCGTGCCGCGATGGACGGTCTTGCGGATCGCCTCCTCGATTTGCGGTTCGAGCGAACTATAACCCTCGGACGAACGGACCGAGAGCTTGAAATAGCGGCTGTTAATGGTGCGGATTTCAATCGAGACGGTCAGCCCGTTCTCCTGACAGCGCGCCTCGCCGAAGCCGGTCATGCTCAGAAGCATGAAGGGGTTTCTCCACGGGTGGGAAGGATCGGGGATTGGGGATGAGGGATTGGAAACGACGATGTTCGGCTTCCAATCCCTCATCCCCGATCTCGAATCCCGCTGGTTACTTTTTCGGTGCGGGCGTGGAATCCGGTTTCTTTTCGGGCGTTTTTGCGTCCCCTGCCGCCGGTTGTTCCTTTTGTTCCGCCGCCTGCTTGCTCAATTCCTTTTCGAGTTCGCTTTTGGGAGGGACCAGCGCCTTGCCGGCGACGAGGCACAGGATAATCCAGAACGCCGCGACGCCGATGGTGATTTTCGTGAACAAATCGCCCGCTTTCGTGCCGAAGGCGCTCTGTCCGCCCATGCCGCCCAACGCGCCGGCCAACCCGCCCCCCTTCCCGCGTTGGATCAGCACCAGCACGATCAGAAATATCGCGGTGAAAAACAACACCACCAACAACAGCATTTGTCCGAAAGTCATCTGAGCCGGTCCTCTCGATAAAATCAGATCCGGGGCGCCATGCCCACGCTTACCGTGGGCATGAAGGAGGCGGAGGGCAAATCACGTCTCATGCCCACGACAAGCGTGGGCATGGCACCCGAAATATCTTTCGTGGGCGAAACTAATAAGTATGGTCGATTTTCAAAAAAGCCGCAATGGGAGGTTTATCGGTTTTCCTTCGCCCCGGCGATAATTCCCAGGAATTGATCGACCTTCAAGCTTGCCCCCCCTACCAGGGCACCATCGATATTCGGCTGTCCTAGAAGTTCCGCGGCATTCTCCGGCTTCACACTCCCCCCGTATTGTATAACAACGCCTTCCGCGACGGAAGCATCGTAATGCTCGGCCAAGATTTTTCGCAACGCAAGATGCACTTCTTCCGCCTGCTGGGGGGTGGCAACCTTGCCCGTGCCGATCGCCCAAACCGGCTCGTAGGCGATTACGACTTTGGCCATCCGTTCGGACGCGAGGCCCGCGAGCGAACCGGCAAACTGGCATTGAATGACACCGAGCGTCTTGCCCGCTTCGCGTTCGGCCAGCAATTCTCCCACGCACACGATGGGCGTCAGTCCGGCGGCCAGCGCGGCGTGGACTTTCTTATTGATTGCGGCGTCGGTCTCGCCCAGAATGTGCCGCCGTTCGCTATGGCCGAGGATCACGTACTTGCAGCCCATATCGACCAACATTCCCGCGCTCAACTCGCCGGTGAACGCCCCTTCCTTTTCGTGATACATGTTCTGCGCGCCCAGGCCGACCTTCGAGCCGGCCAGCGCCTTGCCCACCGCTTCCAAGTAGCAACACGGCGGGCAGACGGCGAGATCGACGTTCGCAACCGAGGCGGCAGCCTTCGCAATGCCTTCGGCCAAGGCGACGGCCGCGGCCCGATTCGTATTCATTTTCCAATTACCGGCGATAAACTGACGACGCATGATAGACATTAGGGGATAGGGGATAGGGGATGGGGGAACTAAAGTCGGAATGCTGAATGATGAATGATGAATGAAAGTCGGTTGCGGCTTAGCAATAAGTTTTTTTTAGCGACTCGCCTCATGATCGCAGCCTGCATTCAGCATTCATCATTCATCATTCATCATTCAGCATTCATCATTCATCATTCATCATTCAGCATTCAGCCTTTCCTTCACTCCACCGTGGTTGCGGCGGGGAAGGAGCCTAAAATTTCCAAGCGCAAGGTTTTTTTCAGCAACTGGCCGACCGCCTTGCGAAAGCGGCCGTCGGACTCGTGGGCTTCCATTTCGACGAAGAAAAAGTAGCCCCGCTTCGATCCGGGGATGGGGAACGATTCGATCCAGGTCATGTTCAAGCGGTTTCGCTTGAAGATCATCATCGCTTCGGCCAGCGCGCCCGGCCGATGCTCGATTTCCAGCAGAATCGCCGTGCGGTCGTTGCCCGTCCGCGCGGGCGGCTCGCCGCCGATGACCGCGAATCGCGTGAGGTTGCCGGGATTGTCCTCGATTTTCTCGGCCAGCACGTCCAGCCCGTAATGCACGCCGGCCTGTATGCCGGCGATGGCCGCCGCGCCGCTCTTCTCGGAGGCCAGTTGCGCCGCCGTCGAAGTGCTCGTCACCTCGATCGTCCGTGCGCCGGGCAGATGCTTCGCCAGCCAATTGCGGCACTGCGAGATCGCCTGCGGCTTGCTGTAAATTTCCTTCACCTCGGCCCGCGGGCATTTTCCCAAAAGCGCGTGGTGAATTTTCAAATCGATCTCGCCAGTGATCCTCACCGGCAGGCGGATGAACATGTCGAGCGTGTCGGCGATCCGCCCGTCTGTCGAATTCTCGATCGGCGCCAGGCCGTAATCGGCATGACCGCCGCGCACCTCCTCGAAAACCGCGGCGATGTTCCCCACGGGCACGAATTCCACGCTCTGGCCGAAGCGGTGGATGGCCGCCAGATGGCTGAAGCTGTAGAGCGGCCCCAAGATCGCGATCCGCGGCGCCCGGACCAGCGCCCGGCACCCGCTGACGATCTCGCGAATGACGGCCTCGACGCTTCGCTGGGACAACGGCCCGCCGATCTCGCCCGCAAGCTGCTGCAACTGCTCGCCGGTCAACGCCGCGGCCAATGCTTTTTGCCCCGCCGCCCCGCTCTCGCGCGCCACCTCCAACACCTTCTCCGCCCGCTGCCGCAGCAATCGCAGCAGTTCCCGGTCGATTTCCGCCAGTTCCCGCGGCGAGGGCGTAACGGTTTTATTTCCGCTCCGAACGGTTTTTTTCTTCGTGGCGGCGTCGATATCGGATTGGGATTTCGATTTGGACATGGTCAACTCATTCTCGGAAAGGTTTCTTTTAATAGCCGGACTGCTTTATGTCAATCCGCTGACCTATCAAATCATAACTATCCCATCTCTCCCTCATCCACCAATCCCATCAATTGAGGGATGATTCGGCGGGCGGCCCGGGAGCGGTGGCTGAGGCAGAACTTGGCGGTGGGGCCGAGTTCGGCAAAGGAGCGATGGTATTCGAGAATCGTGAACAGCGGATCGTATCCGAAACCGTGATTGCCTTGCGGCGCGAAGAGGATTCGTCCGCGACAGGCGGCGTCGCTTTCCGCCCGGATGGTTCCCGTCGGATCGGCCAGGGCGATATGGCAGACGAACCGGGCGCCTCGCCGTTCGGGAGGAACGTCGGCGAGTTTTCTCAGCAAGAGTTGGTTGTTTTGCTCGTCGGTGGCCTCGGGGCCGGCATAGCGGGCGGAATAAACGCCCGGCTCGCCGCCAAGGGCATCGACCAACAGTCCGCTGTCGTCGGCCAAGACCCAATGGCCCAGGAGTTTGGCATAGCCCGACGCCTTGAGAATCGCATTCGCCGCGAAAGTTTCGCCGTCTTCGGGCACTTGCGGGACATCGGGAAAATCGGCCAAGGCGAGTAATTTCACCCCCACCTTGGCGAACAACTGTTCCAATTCCGCGCCTTTTTTGCGATTCGCCGTGCCGATGACTAATAGCGGGAGTTTCGACGACATGGATAATGGGATATTTTATGCGGAGTTTTCGTCCTTCGTCATTCGGATTTCGCCATTCCCCGAAAAACGTGCTGCATCATCAAATTCTTTTTCGACGTTACCGGGCCGGGATTGGCGTCGTCGCGGAGCACACTCATCATGACGTGGAATTTCGCGTCGATGTCGTCGGCATAGTGGATGAGCATCGCTTCGGGCGTCATCGGCGGCTTGGGCGATCCCCATTCGGGCAACCGCTGATGGGCGATAATCGCATGTTCCAGCCGCAGCAGCATTTCGGCGTCGAGCGGCGTTGGCAATTTCGCCGCCGCCTCGCGGACGATGTCGCGGCCCAAAAGCATGTGCCCGATCATCGCCCCCGCGGCCGAAAAAACCGCCCCTTCCGGCCGCGTTTCGTACTCCTCGAGCTTGCCGATGTCGTGCAGAATCGCCCCCGCCACGACGAGGCTTTTATCCAACGGCGGCCGCATTTCGGGATAGTAATCGGCGTACTTGTCGGCCAGAAACAGCGCGGTTTTCGTCACGCTCAGGGTGTGTTCCAACAGCCCGCCCACGAAGGCGTGATGATTGCGCCGCGCGGCCGGAAAGACGAGCACCTCGTTGCGGTTCTCCGTCAGAATCGATTCGACCAATCGACCTAGCTCCGGCCGCTCGATCCGCTGGCGGACGATCGCCAAAAGTTCGTCGAACATTTCCAGCGGATCGAACCGCGATTTCGGCTGGCAGGCGGTCGGGTCGAAACCGTCGGCGGCATCGGCCTCGGCCACTTCGCGGATTTTATGGATCTCCAACTGCGGCCCGTAATTCGTCTCGCGATACACCGCGCGCACTTTGTAATAAACGCCCGGCGTCCACGCGGCCCGGCAATCGGCCGACCACGGCGAGTCGTCCCAGATCGGAAAACTCAATTCCCGCCGGCCGCCGCGAAACGTTACCTTATGATAAGGCTTGCCCGCTTTGGTCTTTAACTCTTCCTTGGCCGCAAGCAGCAGAAAAACATCGGCCTCCTGGCCGGGTATCATCTCATCGAGCGCAAGCAGCGGAATCGTGCGCGGGGCCATGATAATAAGCGTTGAGCAAAAAAACGATCGGTGTAGCGGCCGCGTTCGCGCGGCCTGCTTGGCGTTCCATGGGCAAATCTTTTCCGATTGTAGCGGAATCTCCCATTGCGGGGGAGGGGAGGGGCCGTTTGCAGCAACCGCTCTTGGTTCCGTCATGTCGTTTCGAGTAAAATTCCGAAAAGTGGAGAGGGGTGAGGGGTGAGGGGAGAGGGGTGAGTGCTTCGTTCAATTTGAAATTTAAGATTTGAAATTACCAATTTGCGATCCTTCCCATAATGTCCCTCCGCCGCAAACTCACGAAGCCCAAGCCCCCTTCGCCCCTCAGTGCGGCGAAGGGTTGGGTCGAGTCGTTCACCGACTACGCGGCGGGCGAGTGCCATCTTGCGGAGAACACCGTGGCGGCCTATCGCCGCGATTTGACTCGCTTCATGGCGTGGCTCGACGGCCGCGGCATTCCGAAACTGAGCATCCAGGATTTGGCCGATTACGCCGGCTGGCTGCACGAAAAAAAACTCGCGCCGGCGAGCATCGCCCGGCATCTGGTTTCGCTGAAAGTCTTTTTCCGCTATCTGCAACTGGAAAACGTGCTGACCGAAAATCTGGCCGAACTCTTGGGCAGCCAAAAACTCTGGCAGCGGGTGCCGAAAGTCCTGAGTCCGCAGCAGATCGACAAACTGTTTGCGGCGCCGCAATCGTACGATCCCTGCTTCCGCCGCGATCGGGCGATGCTCGAGCTGCTCTACGCCACCGGCTGCCGCGTTTCCGAGATCGCCCATTTGAAGATGCAGGACGTGCACCTGGATGAAAGTTACTGCCTCTGCCGCGGCAAGGGCGATAAGGAACGGCTCGTCCCCTTGAACGCGCGGGCGATAACGGCGGTGCGCGCGTATCTCGAGCACGAGCGCGGCAAACTCCAGGCCCGACGCGGTTCGCCCGCCGAATGGGTGCTGCTGAGCTATCGCGGCCGCCGCCTGCGCCGCGAGCGGATTTGGGAGCTGCTGAAACACTACGCCCAGCGCGTGGGCGCGCCGCCGGAGATCAGCCCGCACACGTTCCGCCACAGTTTCGCCACGCATTTGCTGGCCGGCGGCGCGGACCTTCGCCAGGTCCAAGAGATGCTCGGCCACGCCAGCATCGCCACCACACAAATCTACACCCACGTCGATCCGACGAGGTTAAAAGCCGTGCATAAGAAGTTCCATCCGCGGGCGTAACGCGAAAAATCCGCCGATTCTCAACGGACGGAGTCCAATATGCGCGTTACTATTCCGATGGCGAGTCGCATGCCGAAAAGCAGCAGGGGCATCAGCAGGAAGCAGGCGGCGAGCACGAGGGGCACGGCCCAACCGAGCGCGAAAACGTCCCAGATGCGGCCCCAAATCGGCTCCCAGTAGATGATGGTTCCCAGCGCGGCGAGGCACAAAAACGGCCCGTAGGGGATTTCCCGCTGCCGGGTGATAACGAGCCGCAACAATCCGACGGCCAGCGCGGCGAAGGGGGCGAGGAAGAAGATGATTAGACTCGCCTGCCAGCCGAGGAATGCGCCGATCGCGGCCATGAGCGTAACGTCGCCGAAACCCATCGCCTCGCGCTTCATAGCAGCCGAGCCGATGATGCGGACCGCCCAAACCACTCCCCCGCCGGCGGCCATGCCGACCAGCGCCGTGGCCAAGCCGATCCAATTGTTGCCGCCGTGAAACCAACAAATCGCAATTGCGGCGATGCCGAAAATCGCCAAAAACAAGATTCGCAATGAAAACGGCTCGCGGCAGATTCGCGCCCCGCACAATTGCACGGCGCGGCGCACGCCGTGCCGGGAATGCCACGTCCGCGGCAAGAGCGCGAAGCACCACCCGAGCCAACACCCCAAACCGACCGCCAAACCGCCCCAACCATCGAGCCAAACCGTCCAAGGATTCGGCGAAGCAAGACGAAGAAATTCGAGTATCCACTTGCCGTTGGCATCCAGATAAGCGTTCGGCAACAGCGATTGTGGAAAGAACGCCGCGAACGCCAGCCCGATCAGCGTCCCGGAGACGGTGATCGAATCGGGGATGATCGTCTCGTCGGCGTCGATCAGCGAAGCCACGACCATCAAAAAGATCAGCGCCACGTGCGCGGCGAATTGATAATGAAGCATCTCCAGGATTGCCGGAGCAAACGGCCGGGGGAAAGCAGCCGGCAGCAATCCGCCCTGTATTTCGTATTGGTAGAGCGCCGCCACGCCCAGACCCATCAGCAACTCGACCAGCAGCGGCCGCACCCAAAAGCCCGCTCCGAATAGCGGCGCATACCGCCGCATGCCGAGCCAGCCGAAAATCGGGACGAAATCGAACGGGCGGCGTTTCGCGGCTTTTGCCTTCGGCGGCATCCAAGGGCTTATCGGCCGCGGCTGAAATCGCAGCCGATAGATCAAAAAATTCGCCGCCGCGCCGAGAATTGCCCCGACCAGGAAGAGCGCGATGGGAACGAGAATCGGCATATTTCGAATTAGGGCGGGGAAGGTATGGAAGCGAGCGCAGAGTATAATCCGACTCGGTTCGGATGTCCACCTGGAGACGACTGGCACTCCATTCCAATGGGTGATTATGAACCATCATCTATAAGTATATCTTTTGTCGAATACGTTGTGTACGATGGAAGAATTGCCCATCGTAGGACAGGTTTCCAGGCCGTTATGTGATTTCGAGCGGAGCCGACCTAAGAAGCTGACAGGTTGGAAACCGGTCCTACGAATGAGCAGATTTTCAAACTTTTCCGGATTTATTTTTATCGATTCCAAGCAGAGTTTGCCGGCCGCATGAAAACCATTCTCGTCGCCTTGCCCCCCGATTGGGAAAAACGTCTTTGCATGATCCTCGCGCGCCGGGGACATTCTCCCCTCATCCTGAATCATTTGGACGGGGAGGAGGAAATTCTTCACAACGACGAATCCGTGCTGGCCGTGCTTTCCGCGGACGGTTCGGCCGCGGAGGCGCTGCGAATCAGCCGCCGCTTGCGCGATCGGCAACCGACCCCGAAGCTGCAAATTCTGTTGTGCGTATCCGCGCCGCCGGGCAAGGAAGGCTGGCCCGCTTATCAGAGCGCGGGCGTGGACTTCTTTCTTCCCGAAGCATTTACCGACGACGAGTTGGCGTTCCGCATCGCCGTCGCGGAATTCACCGCGCTTTCCAGCTCGCCCACGGGCGACATTTCGCCGCCGCCGGGCCGGAAGATCGATTTTTCTCCCGACACCGAAAACGTTCCATACGGCGTGTTCATCAGCACGCTCGACCACCGCTTTCTCAAGGTCAATGACGGCCTGGTGCAAATTTTAGGCTATTCCTCGAAGGAAGAATTGTTGCAAGTCGATATCGCCCGGGATATTTATCTCGACGCCCGGGAGCGCGCCTGGCTGCTGGCCTCGGTTCCGCCGCACAACAAAACCTTGGAAGTGGTCTGGAGGCGCCGCGACGGGACGCCGGTAACGCTGCAGCTTTCGGGCCGTTACGTGCTCGACGAAGCGACGCGCAGCGTTCATCTACAGGGCACGGCCTGGGACGTCACCGAGCTGCGGCGAAACGAGGAACTGCTGCGGATGCAGCGCGATTTGGGCATCGCCCTCTCGCGCTACGACAATCTCCGGCAAACGCTCGACATCGTCTTGGACACGGCAATCCGGATCGAAGGCATCGATTCCGGCGCATTTTACCTCGTCGAGCAAGACACGAACGTTCACCGCTTGGTCGCCAGCCGCAACCTGTCGCCCGAATTCGTTGCGGCGGTAGCCTCTTTTCCGGGCGAATTGCCGGAACTCCAGCCCTGTTATCGCGGAAAGCCTTTTTATGTGCGCGAGGAGGGATTCAATCCGCGACACGCGGAGCTCGCCCGGTCGGAAGGCATCCGATGCGCGATCATTCTGCCGATCCTCCAGGAGGGCCGGCTACTGGCGACCTTGATCCTCTCTTCGCACGATCGGGAGGAATTCTCCTCCTCCGCTCGGCTCGCCGTGGAAACGATCGCCATGCAAATCGGCGACTGCATCGCCCGGGCGCTGGCCGAGGATGCGCTCCGCGCCAGCCGGTCGAACTTGCAGACGCTTTTCGACGCCCTGGACGACATGGTCTTGGTCGTCGATTTGGGCGGTAAAATCCTGCACCACAATCCCGCCGTCGAAAAACGGCTGGGATACCGCGGCGAGGAGTTGCGGGAGATGTCGGTCGTGGATCTTCATCCGCCCGATCGCCAACGGGAAGTGATCGAGACTCTGGCGCGGCTCCTCGAAGGCAAACAAGCGGTCTGCATCATCCCGTTTCGGACCAAGCGCGGCGAGCCGATTCCGGTGGAGACGCGCGTCGTTCGCGGCGTATGGGGAGGAAAAGAAGTCGGTTTCGGCGTCGCCCGCGATCGCTCCGAGCGCGAAGCCGCGCGCAGGGCGCTCGAGCAGAGCGAGGCCCGCTTTCGCGCGATTTTCGAAAACGCCTCGGTGGGCATCGGGCTGTCCGACATGGAAGGCCGCATTCTCGACGTGAACGTAGCGCTGGCCAAGATGGAAGGGCGCACCCGGGAAGAACTCATCGGGCGGCATTTCCTGGATTTCACCACGTCCGAGGACGGCGAAACGCAAGCGCGGTTGCTCGAAGACGTCCGCGAAGGGCGCCGCCGGTCCTTCGATCTGGAAAAACGCTATTATCACGCGGATGGAACGCCGTTTTGGGTGCATAATTACAGTTCCATCGTTCCCGCTCCAAGCGGCGAAAAACCGCAATACCTCATTTCCGTCGTCGAATATATCGACGCCCGCAAGCGCGCCGAGGAGTCGCTCCGCGAGAGCGAGCGGCGCTACCGGCTGCTCGCCGAGAACGCCAGCGACGTGGTTTGGTCGGCAAGCTGGACCCCGCCGGACCTCTCCGGCGGCCTGCCCGCCGACGCCGACACGCGGACGGTCCTCGAAATTTTGCTGCGCGGCTGGCGTTTCGAGTACGTAAGTCCCTCGCTGGAAAAGGTGCTCGGCTACGGCGTGGAAGAATCGATGTCCGATACGCCGATCACCCGCATGGATCCGGCGTGGCATCCCGCGATCGCGAAAATCCTGCTCGATAATCTCAAGGAGCTTGTGCCCTCGCAGACCTTTGAAATCCCCATGCTTGCCAAGGACGGCGCGCAGCGCTGGTGCGAAGTTACGGTCAACGTCTTGCCGACCGCGCCCGGCGAGCCGCTGCAAATCATGGGCATCATGCGCGACATCACTTCGCGCCACGATGCCCAGGAAGCCCTGCGGAAGAGCGAAGCGCAACTTCGCGGATTGTTCGAGAACCTGCCGGATAGCATGGTGATTCTCGATCGAAGCGGCCGAATACTCTTTACCAATCACGGCGCTCCGGGCATCGATGCCGAATCGCTGATCGGCGCCGATAGCTTCGCCTACGTCGCCGAGATCCATCGCGAAGCGGCGCGCGAGGCATTGGCGGGCGCCTGGTCCGGCCGCGCCCGGTCGAGCGTCGAATTGGCGGACCTTTTCGGCAATTCCTGGGCCTGCCTTTTCGTGCCGATGTTCGAGGCGGGCGCCGTCTATCAGGTGATGGCCATCTGCACCGACGTCACCGAGAAGAAAAAGAACGCCCAGGCGATTCTCGACGAGCAGAAACTGCTGCGGCGGCTGATCGACTTGCAGGAGCGCGAACGGCGTTTTCTCTCCTACGAGATCCACGACGGCTTCGCGCAGCAGATCACCGGCGCGCTGTTTCATTTGGACGCCTTCAATCGTTTGCGGGGAAGCGACGACTCCCAGGCCGAAAAGAACCTCGAACGCACGGCCGCCATGCTCCGCCGGAGCATCGACGAAACGCGGCGGCTGATCAGCGGATTGCGCCCGCCGATTCTCGACGAGTCGGGCATCCTGGCCGCCATCGAATACCTGGTCTGCGAACACCGCGAGCGGAGCGGCATCGACATCATGTTCGTGCACGATTTGCGCGCGATCCGCCTCGCGCCGCCGCTGGAAAGCGCCGTCTTCCGCATCGTGCAGGAATCGCTGACCAACGCCTGCCGGCACAGCGGCAGCGATTTCATCCGCGTGGAGTTGAACCGCGCGGACGAGCGACTGGAGATCGTGGTGTTCGACGAAGGGGCGGGCTTCGATCCCGCCGCCGTGCCCGAAGACCGCTTCGGCTTACGGAGCATCCGCGAACGCGCCCGCCTGTTGGGCGGCGAGGCCGACATTCAATCCGCGCCCGGCGACGGCTGCCGCATCCGCGCGTTTTTGCCCTTGGTGCTTGCGGAAATGGGCTAGCCTGCATTATTCCTAGCGCGGCGTAGCCGCAACCAATGAAAAAAGGTATCCTTGCCTGTTGGCGAAAACAGTTCCCAAACGGGATGCAAGGATACCCATGAAGTACGAAATTGTAGCACAAAACGAAGCGCG
>JADLEL010000155.1 GCA_020846145.1 Pirellulales bacterium
ATGGTGCTCTAAAAGTGCTTAATCGCCGCGAAAATGGGACTGTCCCCCTCGCGCCGCGGGAAGGGGACAGGTCCATGTTTTCGGCCTACCGTTTGTCCACATAAAACGTTTTCACGCCGAAAAATGGACCAGTCCCCGACCGGGGCGTGAACGCTTACCGGCAAGGAATGTGGCACTTTCGGTGCCCCATTCGATTTAGTTTATCTTGCCCGCACTCCCCCGGCAAGTTCATTTTACCGCAACCTCCAACCGGCAAACCGCCGCGAAACCGTCACATTCGCCGACTTCAATACACACTTGCGTTACTGACAATTGATTTTTCTGGATCAAATCGTCAATCAACCGCCGCCCGATATACCGGGCGAACATCTCGGTCGTCGTATTGGCGATCGGCAGCACCCGGCAGTTGTCCTCCGGCAAAATCCAGCGTCGGCCCGCATGGGTGATGATATACTCGCCCCCCTGAAGCATCAGTGAGATCGATCCGTGCTCGCCGGGCAGCAACACCCGATGATCCAACTCTCCGACCACCTTTCGCAAAAACTCCTTGACTAGGACAAAATCCACCACGTACTCGTTTGCGCCGGTCGGCCCGAACAATTCGGCCTTCACCCGATAATCGTGCCCATGCAGCGGCTCGCACTCGCCCCCATCGAACGTAATAAAGTGCGCCGCGCTGAAAATCAAATCGGCCGAGTCGATGCGGATGGAGTAATTGGACAAGATGGGGGATAGGGGATAGGGGATAGGGGATAGGGGATAGGGGATAGGAGAAAGTTGCTTCTTTCCCACATTCTGCAGAGAATCATTCGTCATTCGGACTTCGTCATTCTTTCGTCCTTCGGTCTTCGTCATTCATCCTTCTTCCTTCCTCAAAAACTCCCGCATTATCCTCACCACTTCTTCCGGCGAATCCTGGACCACGTAATGCCCGGCGTCTGCAATCCGATGCACTTCGGCCTGCGGCAGGAACTCGCGGAATTTCTCCAGGAACCAGGGCGTGAAGCACCAATCCTGCATGCCCCAAATCAAACACGCCGGCCGATCGCGAAACTGCGCCAAGCCGTTCTCGATTTCCACGAGCGTTTGATAGCTCGGATGGCTCGGCTTGAGCGGAATATCCTGCACGAAGCGATAGACCGCCGCCCGATTCGCCCAAGAATCGTACGGATCCGAGAAGCCCGCCTTAATCGCCGGCGTCATCCGTTCGGGCTTGGCCGTGGTCTGCGTGAGCGCCGCCTTGACGAACAAATTCAAACCCTGCACGGCCAACTGGCCCAACACCGGGATGCGGCAGAGACGGATTTTCCACGGACAGCTCGACGCGCGAAACGCGCCGGTGTTCATCAGCACGAATCGCGCGAAGCGGCCCGGATCCTTGACCGCCGCTCCCATGCCGATCGCTCCGCCCCAATCGTGCGCCACGAGCGTGATCTCGCGTAAATCGAGATCCTGGACGAGCCGGTTCAAGTCGGCCACCCGCCGCGCGAGCCGATAGGAATACTCCGCCGGACTCGGCTTCTCCGACAGCCCGCAGCCGATGTGGTCCGGCACGATCAGCCGAAACTCTCCCCGCAAGGCCGTTACGATCTCCCGCCAAAAAAACGACCACGTGGGATTCCCATGCGCCAACAGCAGCACCGGCCCGGCGCCTTCATCCAAATAATGATACCTGAATCCATCGAGCCTCAGCTCGTGCGAAGCGAACGGATACAGCGAACGCCAATCGGTCGAGGACATGAAAAAAGGGAATTTCTGGATATTTCGAGGGTATTTATCGACCATTATAGCAGATCAGCTTTTCTATCCGAGGCGCCGCAGTCATTCACCAAAAACGCCTGTTCCTCGATCTCAGGCTCCTGCTTGGGAAAAAGGATTGTTTTTGCAGATATTCCGTGCCGCGCCCCCCTTGTATTGGTGTTCGGTTTTCGGTAATATTCGGGGGCGCTAGATTGCACATGGCAAAGGGCAAAGGGGGACAGGCGCGCTTATTGACAAGACAGGGCGGTGATGGTAGTCTCAGAGGATGCCACGCGCCGCACGAATTGCTCCGGGAGGAATGCTGTTCCACGTCTTGAATCGAGGCGTGGGCCGGATGGAATTGTTTTCCAAGGAGCAGGATTATGCCGCCTTCGAAAGTCTCTTGGAGTTGACGCGCGAATCGCGGCCGATGCGGATTTGTGCGTATTGCCTAATGCCCAATCACTGGCACTTGGTGCTTTGGCCCGAACATGACGGCGAGTTGGCCGCGTTCATGCAGCAATTGACCACCACGCACGTGCGGCGTTGGCAGTTGCATCGCCGGCAAGTAGGCTACGGCCACGTTTATCAGAGCCGCTACAAGTCGTTTCCCGTGGAGGATGAGGACTACTTCTATCGGTTGGCGCGGTATGTGGAGCGCAACGCGCTGCGGGCCGGATTGGTCGAACGCGCCGAGGCGTGGAAGTGGTCGAGTCTTTGGCGACGGACCTGCGGTGCGCCTCGGCAGAAGCAACTGCTCAGTGCTTGGCCCGTGCCCTATCCGCGCGGTTGGCGGCAATTGGTCAACGAGCCGCAAACCGAGGCCGAGGAGGAGGCAATTCGTCGTTGCGTGGCGCGCGGCCAGCCCTATGGAGGCGAAGATTGGGTCCGTCGGACGGCCAAGGAACTCGGGCTGGAATCCACGTTACGAGCGCCGCATCGCCCGAGAAAGAACGGCGGCAAACCATGACTTGCATATAAGCGCGCCTGTCCCCCTTATTCCCCTCCATGCCTCGCCCCCCTTGTATTGGTGTTCGGTTTTCGGTAATATTCGGGGGCGCTAGATTGCACATGAAGCCGAAGTGAATTGGGAACAAAATTTGTTTTTTCAGTTTTTTATGATTCCTTCATCGGGGAGAGAGAAAAACCGGGAATGAGCGGTTTCTGAAAAATCCAGCCCGCACCTCCGGCCCCTTTCCCTGAGGGAGAGGGGAGAATCGCAATGGCATTTCGTTTCGACAAACTGACTTTGAAGGCCCAAGAGGCCGTCGGCAATGCGCAGGCGTTGGCGGCGGAGAGGGGGAATCCGCAACTCGATCCGCTGCATCTGCTCTCTGCGCTGTTGGCGGAGAAGGAGGGCATTGTCGCGCCGATCTTCGAGCGTATCGGCGTCAATCGGACGCAACTCGATAAGATCGTGGAAGCCGAACTGGGCCATTTCGCCAAGGTTTCCGGCGGCTCGCCTCCGCAGCCGAATTCCGAATTCAACCAGGTGCTCGAAGCCTCGCAGCGCGAAGCCGAGACGATGAAGGACGAATTCGTCTCGACCGAGCATCTGCTCCTTGCGCTAACCAAAGTCGAGTCGAAGGCGAAGCGCATCTTGAAGCTCAACGCGATCACCGAGCAGGAAGTTCTGCAAGCCTTGCAGCCCATCCGCGGCAGCGGGCGGGTAACCGATCAAACGCCGGAAGACAAATTCCAGGCTCTCAAGAAATACGGCATCGATCTCGTCGAGCGGGCGAAGCAAGGCAAGCTCGATCCGGTCATCGGCCGCGACCAGGAAATCCGCCGCGTCATCCAGGTGCTCTCCCGGCGGACGAAGAACAATCCCGTGCTGATCGGCGAGCCGGGCGTGGGCAAGACGGCCATCGCCGAAGGATTGGCCCTCAGGATCGTGAATGCCGACGTGCCCGAAAGCCTGAAAAACCGCAAACTCATCGCGCTCGACATGGGCGCGCTCATCGCCGGGACGAAATTCCGCGGCGAATTCGAGGAACGTTTGAAGGCCGTGCTGCGCGAAGTTTCCGACGCCGGCAACGTGGTGCTCTTCATCGACGAACTGCACACCGTCGTCGGCGCGGGCCGGGCCGAAGGCGGCAGCGATGCCGCGAATCTCCTGAAACCCGCGCTCGCCCGGGGAGAACTCAGGTGCATCGGCGCGACCACGCTCGACGAATATCGCAAGTACATCGAAAAAGACGCCGCGCTCGAAAGGCGATTCCAGCCGGTGATGGTGGGCGAACCTTCGGTCGAAGACACGATCGCCATTCTCCGCGGCCTCAAACCGCGCTACGAAGCCCACCACAAGGGCGTGAAAATAAAGGATTCCGCGCTGGTCGCGGCGGCGCGGCTTTCGCACCGCTATATTGCCGACCGCTTTTTGCCCGACAAGGCCATCGACCTGATGGACGAAGCCACCAGCCGCTTGGCGATGGAGCTGGAGAGCGTGCCGACGGAAATCGACGAAGTCCAGCGGCGGCTCATGCAACTCGAACTGGCCGACCGTCAATTGGCCGAGGAAACCGAGGAACACGCCACCCTGCGCCGCGCGGAAATTCAGGAGGAAATGACCGATCTGCGGAAAAAACTGGCCGATCTCCGCAAGCAATGGGAGATGGAAAAAAGCGGCTTAGGCGACGTGCAGCAAATCCGCAAAAAACTGTTCGAGGCCGAAAACCATTACGATCAAATGGCGGCCTCGATCAAGGAACGGCAGGCCGTCGGCGCCATCGTTCACGAATCCGACTATCAAAAGCTCTACGAACTCGATCTCGAGAAAAAAAGGCTCTCGAAACAGATAGAATTGCAAGATCAGGAACCGGAACCGGATGCCTCCCCTCTCCCGACCAACCTTCGGTCGGTGCCCGGAGAGGGGCCGGGGGTGAGGGCCGAGAAATCCAGCCAGCGCCGCCTGCTCAGAAAAGAGGTCGGCCCGGAAGAGATTGCGGAAGTCGTTTCCGTCTGGACGGGCATTCCCGTCTCGCGGATGATGGAAACCGAACGCGCGAAACTCCTCGTGCTCGAAGAGCGCATCCACCAGCGGCTTATCGGCCAGGACGAGGCGGTAACGGCCGTAGCCAACGCCGTGCGCCGCAACCGTTCCGGCCTGCAAGACCCGAACCGGCCGATCGGCTCGTTCATCTTCCTCGGCCCCACCGGCGTGGGCAAGACCGAACTCTGCAAGGCGCTCGCCCAGGTGATGTTCGACGACGAGAACGCCATGATCCGCCTCGACATGAGCGAGTTCATGGAAAAGCACACCGTGAGCCGATTGATCGGCGCCCCGCCGGGCTACGTCGGCTACGAAGAGGGTGGAATGCTCACCGAGGCGGTCCGCCGCCGCCCGTATGCGGTGATTTTGCTCGACGAAATCGAAAAGGCCCATCGCGACGTGTTCAACGTGCTGTTGCAAGTGCTCGACGACGGTCGGCTGAGCGACAATCAGGGCCACACGGTCGATTTCAAGAATTCGATCGTGGTGATGACCTCGAATCTCGGCAGCCAGCTCATCCAGGAGATTGCGCAGGAGGGCGGCACGGAGGACGAAATCCGCGAGGCGGTCATGTCGAGCCTCAACACGCGGTTCTTGCCGGAGTTTTTGAACCGCATCGACGAGATTTTGCTCTTCCATCCGTTGGACAAGGCGCAAATCCGCAAAATCGTGGGGCTGCAAATCGAACGGCTGAAGAAACAGTTGCTGGAAAAGGGCATCGGGCTGGAGGTGACGCCCGCCGCGATCGACGCCGTAGCGCACGAAGGCTACGATCCGACGTACGGCGCGCGCCCGCTGAAGCGCGTCATCCAGCAGCGAATTCAAAATCCGCTGGCCGTGGAAATCCTGAAAAAGGAGTTTCCCGAAGGAAGCCGCGTGAAGATCGATTTTAAGAACGAGGAGTTCACCTTTGAAAGAAGCCAATAGCCGGTATTGTGCGCGGTATATCAACACGGAGACACGGAGGACACGGAGAACAATAATTTCAGACAGTCAATTCATACATTAAATGAAGGTCGCAAATATGTTTCTTCTCCGTGCACTCCGTGTCTCCGTGTTAATTATTCTTACTCTCCGTGTTGTTTATCCTTACTCTCCGCGTTAATATCTACTAAATGGTTTTCCCGTGTCCACCAAGGAACTTCAACAGCGCGAATTCTTTTTCTCCGGCCGCGTGCAGGGCGTGGGATTTCGCTATACCGCGCGGTCGCTCGCCGCGGGATTCAAGGTCGCCGGCTTCGTCCGCAATCTGCCCGACGGCCGCGTGCAACTCGTTGCGGAAGGCGCGGTCGAGGAAATCGACCGCTTCTCGGCCGCCTTGCAAAAAGAACTGGGGCAGTATATCTTGATTCGCACCGAAACCGTCCGCCCGGCATCCGGCAAGTTCACGGATTTCGAGATTCGATTCTGAAACGACGTTTGTTTGCATGATCCCATGCGGATTGCCGTTTTGCACCAAGCCGTTAACGAGCGGGATACCATCGAGGACCGAGACGTTTTGGTCCAAGTCGAGGCGGTATCGCACGCGCTGCGGCGGTTGGGCCACGCCGCAACCGCCCTGCCATGCACCTTGAACTTGGAATCGATGCTGAGCCAGGTGCGGGCGATGCAGCCGGATTTGGTTTTCAATCTGGTCGAATCGCTAGGCGGGGCCGATTCGCTCATCTATCTGACGCACGCCGTGCTGGACGCGGCAGGCGTCCCCTACTGCGGCAATCGCACCGAATCGCATTTCTTGACGGCCCTCAAGCTTCTTGCCAAAGAACGGCTCCAAGCCGCCGGTTTGCCCACGCCGCCTTGGATCGCGGAGAATATCGAATCGCGTTGGCGCGGCAGTTGTACTGCCGCGCCGCTGATGGGCGACAATACCACGGTTAACCTAACGGCGGATCATTCTTCGGATACCTGGATCGTCAAAGGCGTCTGGGATCAGGCCTCGCGCGATTTGGACGAGGAAGCGATCGTAATCGGTTCGCAGGATGAAGTTCTTCGAGCGGTCAAAGCACGGATCCGCCGCACCGGCCGGCCGAGCTTCGCCGAAAAGTTCATCGCCGGTCGGGAGTTCAACGTCGGCCTGCTGATCGGTTGCGACGGAGTGGAGGTCTTGCCGCCTGCGGAAATCGATTTCTCGGACTTTCCGCCGGAGAAGCCGCGGATCGTCGGCCATCGGGCGAAATGGGACGAACAGTCGTTCGAGTATCATCACACGCCGCGGACTTTCGACTTCCCCGAATCCGACTCGACTTTGCTCGGAGAGCTTAGGTCGCTCTCGAAAAAATGCTGGGCGCTGTTTTCGCTGCGCGGCTGGGCGCGAGTCGATTTCCGCGTGGATGCGGCGGGCCGGCCCTGGATTTTGGAGGTCAACACCAATCCCTGCCTCTCGCCCGACGCCGGATTCTACGCCGCGCTCGCCCGCGCGGAAATTCCCTTCGAGCAGGCGATTCGGCGGATTGTCGAAGAAGGAATGAGGGGAGAGGGGAGAGGGGAGAGGGGAGAGGGGAGAGAATAGATCACTTGAGGCAGAGCAACGAGAATGAAAGGATCATCCCACGACGTCCCATCCAATCACATTCCGCTATGAAGTTAATCCCGACGATCACCGCATCGTGCGCGAAATCGTCGCTTCGACCGGCTTTTTCTCGCCCGTCGAAATCGACGTCGCCGTCGAGTTGGTCGAGGAACGCTTGGCCAAAGGGCCGGCCAGCGGCTACCACTTCGTTTTCGCCGAGCGCGATGGGCAAGTGCTGGGTTACACCTGTTACGGCCCGATCGCGCTGACGGCGGCCAGTTACGATCTTTATTGGATCGCCGTCGATCAGGCTCATCAAGGCCAAAAAATCGGGATAATCTTGCTCGCCAAGACCGAAGAGCTTATACTTGCCTCCGGCGGGCGACAGGTCTATATCGAAACCTCCAACCGCGGCCAATACGCTTCGACCCGGGGATTTTACCTCCACTGCGGCTATCGCGAGGCCGCCGTGCTTCCGGATTTTTACGACCGGGGAGACGATAAGGTGATTTACGAGAAGGTCTTGGAGCTAGGAAAAAGGAATTAACCTGGATATCTCACCACGGAGTCACGGAGAACACGGAGACAAAGCAGAAGGATGAAGGATGAATGGAATAAATTATTATCTGTGTCAAACTTCATTATTTTTCTTCTCCGTGTTCTCCGTGTCTCCGTGGTGAATTATTGTGAGAAGTGTGGATTAGAGATTAGAGATTGGCAATTGGTTCATGCAGTTTCTAATCCCCATTCCCTCCTATCAGGAGATTTTCATGCGCCGCCAAATCGGTCAATCGATTATCGAACTTCACCAAGGCGATATTACGCTCGAATCCGTCGATGCGATCGTCAACGCGGCGAACAGCCATTTGCTGGGCGGGGGCGGCGTGGATGGCGCGATCCACCGCCGCGGCGGGCCGAGCATCATGGCCGAGACCGATGAAAAACATCCCGAAGGCTGTCCCACCGGATCGGCGGTGATTTCCACGGCGGGCGACCTTCAGGCGAAACACGTAATCCACGCCGTCGGGCCGCGGTGGCAGGGCGGAAATCGCGGCGAGGCCGAATTGCTCGCCGGCGCCTATCGCCGTTCGCTGGAATTGGCCGTGGAGTACGATTGCCGCAGCATCTCCTTTCCCGCGATCAGCACCGGAGTTTACGGCTACCCGATGGATTCGGCCGCTTGGATCGCGCTCGCCACGGCCCTCGATTTCGTTCGCAAGCACGGCCGGCCCGAGTTGATTCGTTTCGTCCTCTTCAGCGACGGGGCTTTTGAAGCGTTCTCGGCCGCGATGGAACAATTGACTTGACCGCTACCGGGCGCCTCGCCTCCCGGCAAACGCTTCCAAGTGCAACGAATACTTGGTATAAATGCCCGCGTGATTGAAAATCCTTCACTCCAAAAAGAGAGGTCCGTACCATGAAACGAACATTGATATCCGCGATTGATTTTCTGGCGATTTTCATCGCATTCCATGCCGGCTCGGTGCTCGGCGGCGAAGACGCGAAAGCGGTCGCCAAGCAGCAGCCCGACGGCACGGTCCGGCTCATCGCCCGGGAAACGACCATCCACGGCAATACGGCTTACGTGCGGTTCCTAAATTACACGGGCAACAACGATATTTGCACCTGGACGAACGCGGAAGATTGGGTCTCGTGGCAATTCGCCTTGGATCGGCCCGGCGAATACGTCGTGGAAATGCGCTACTCCTGTGCGGACGGTTCTGCGGGGAGCACGTTCGAAGTTGCCGTCGGCGGCGCGAAACTCGTCGGCAAAATCGCCGAGGCCACCGGCTCTTGGGAGCGGTTCCGCTTGCTCAAGGTCGGAACGGTCAAGCTGGAAAAAACGGGCCTGCAAACGCTCTCCGTCAAGCCCCTCTCGAAGCCGGGCTTCGCGGTGATGAACCTGTGCCGGGTGCGCTTGGTGCCCGCCGAGAAATACCAAGCGCTGGCCGCGGCCGAAAAGGCCAATCCGCTCATGGACCTCGACCGGCCGGTGATGGTAACTCCCAACTTCCACCCGGCCAGTTGCGGTTGGCTCACCGATTTCTCCACGGAGCGGAATTACTGCGGCTATTCCTACCTGCAGCACCTCGATCGCGTGCGCGACGATCCGACCTACGCCTTCGCGATTTCGGAGGTCAATAACATGATGGCGATTCTGGCCTTCGAGCCGGAACGATTCGAAGAATTGAAGCGGCGGGTGCGCGAAGGCCGCGTCGAACTCTGCAACGCCTTCTTTCTCGAACCGACGATCAGCCTTTCCGGCGGCGAAGCATTGGTGAAAAGCGGCATCGAAGGCTTGCGCTGGCAGCAGCAGGTCGTCGGCGCGCGGCCGCGGCTGGCGTGGATGATCGACGTGTGCGGCGTCCACGAACAGATGGGCCAAATTGTCACCGGGCTGGGTTTGGACGCGCTCATGTATCGCCGTTACAATCCGACCAACAGCATCCTGCATTGGCAGCAGTCGCCCGACGGCTCGCGGATTCTCGCCTTGGCGGGCGACAGCTACGCCGATTTCAGTCCCGTATTTTCCACGGAAACGCCTTTGAAGCCCGAACAACTCGCAGCGCTGGCCAACAATGCAAGCGGCAAGGCCGAAAGCACCCCCGGCAATCTGCCGGTCCACGTGCTCGGCGGTTGGGGAGATTATTCGCTCCCGCCGCGCTATCAAGGCTACCCCCGCGAATTAGTCGAGAAGTGGAATGCAATGGCGCCCAAGGCGCCGATCAGTTTCTGCGGACCGAGCAAGTACCTCGACGCGATACTGCCGAAGGTCAAATCGGGCGAAGTGCGACTTCCCACGAGCAACCACGGCACCGAATACGGTTGGACGTCGTTTTGGAGCGAATGCCCGCGCGTGAAAAGCTACTATCGTCAAGCGGAGCACGAGTTGCAGGCGGCCGAAGCGGTATCGGCCATCGCCAGCTTGGAGTCGCCGTTTAAGTATCCGGTAGCCCCGCTTTATCACTCCTGGCTGATGATGCTGTTGAACATGGACCGCAACACGCTGTGGGGCGCGGCCGGCGGCATGGTCTTCGAGCATCCCACCTCTTGGGATGCGCTCGACCGCTTCAACAAAGTGCAAGAAATCGCCGGCGCGAGCAGCCAAAAGGCCCTGAAATCTTTGCTGGGCGAAGGATCGGCCGTCGGGCTTTTCAATCCGATGAACGATAAACGCACCGCGCCATTCCTTGCCAGACTGCCCGAGGGCACGACGCTGGCCGGGGCAAATTGCCAAGCCGAGGCCAACGGATATGTGCTCTGCCGGCTCGAGATGCCGCCGTTTTCCGCCGCCGGCGTAGCGACCGTCTCCCCGCCGCCGCAGCCGCCGCAACCGCTCTCCGCTTCGGCAACGATCGAGACCGCGTACTATTCGGCAAAGCTCGATCCGGCAAACGGCGCCTTGACGAGCTTGAAACTCAAGCCTTTCGGCCGCGAGATGCTCGCCGGGCCGGTGTTGATCGTCGCCGAACGAGGCCACGATTATCACGATACGCCCGAGCGGGCCAACCGCCAGCGGCTTGGCGATTCCCAGCAAGGCAAATGGGACGTGCAGGTTGCATACGGTCCGGTGGCGACCGTGGCGAAATCGCGCGGGGCGTTTTATGGCGGCGGCGAAATGCGCCAGACCATTCGCTTCTACGTCAACGATCCGCGAATCGATTTCGAGGTCGTTACCGAAAACATCCCCACGCAAACCGTGGTCGTCGCCGAGTTCCCCTTGGCCGGCGAGATCCAACAGTCGCGGCGCGGCATCCCTTATGGATTTTCACATGGATCACTGGGCGCGTCCGACCCGGAGATGCCCGGATTGGTTAAGGGAATCATGCCCGCCATCCGCTGGTCCGATTACTCAACGGCGGAAGGCGAAGGCGTGGCAATTCTCGACCGCGGGTTGCCCGGCCGCGAACTGGTGGGCAAAACCTCCGTGCTGTTTCTGATGAACGCCCACGATATTTATATGGGCTATCGCAATCCGTGGCTCAGCGGCAAACCGCGGCAGAAGTTCCAATTCGCGCTCTACGCCCACAACGGCGATTGGGATACGGCCAAAGTTCCCGAGCGGGCGTGGGAGTATAATTGTCCGCCGGTGATCGTGCCGGGCGTGAAGCAAGCGGAAGCGAAAGCGTTCGTGCAGACTTCAAACAACGTCCTCGTCGAAGCCCTGCGGCGCGAAGGCGATTTTATCGAGATGCGGCTGGTCGAATGCAAAGGCCGCGCTGGGACGGCTAAAGTCACGCTCGGCTTGCCGCACGAAAAAGCCTTTATGACCGACTTGAACGGCGATCGCGCGCAACCGCTTGCAGGCGGTCCGAGCTATGAATTTCCGGTCCGCGCGCAGCAGATCGTTACGCTGCGCTTCAAAACGGCCCAGCCGGTGGATAAGATCGAACCGCTATTGAAGTGGGACGAACTGGTTCCAGCGGCGAAACTCCCCATGCTGCAAAAGAAGCTGCCCGACGTCAAAGGCCATCCGCCGTTGGGCAAGGAAGGGTAGAAATATACCGTTCATTGAAACGCAATTTAGCCCCCCGTGAACACACGGGGGGCATTTTTGTTGATAAACGGGAAGGGCTATTATCGACAGCTCAACGATCATTTCCCAAAATGCCAAGCAAATAATGCAGTAGAAAAGAAAATAATGGTTCATCGCTCCAACTGCGGAAATAGCGGCACAGAAACCGACTATTGGGATTAAATCGAATATCGTATAATAATGTTTCGTTCGATCCATTGAAAATGGGAACGAGCGATTACCTCTCTAGCCGACGTTCCATCATCCCCTTTAGCGAGCAACTCCATGTCCTTTCGAGACAACCGCACTACCCGCCGTCGTTTTCTGACTCAATCGGGCGCGTTCGCCGCCACGGCATTCGCACTGCCGTATCTGGTGCCCGGCTCGGCCTTCGGCGCGAACGAGAAAATCCATACCGGGCACATCGGCGTGGGCCGGCAGGGGACGAGCAATTTGAAAGTGTTTTTGCCCCATGCGATCGCCGTGTGCGATGTCGATCAAAAACACGCCGCGGCCGCCCAAAAAACCGTCGCCGCGAAAAACGGCAAGTGCGAGGTGTTCGGCGATTATCGCAAACTGCTGGAGATGCCGGGCATCGACGCCGTGGTGGTTTCCACCCCGGAACATTGGCACGCCTTGCCCGCCATCGCCGCGTGCGAGGCGAAAAAAGACGTCTATTGCGAAAAGCCGCTCACGCTGTTCGTGGCCGAAGGCCGGAAGATGGTCGAGGCCGCCCGGCGGAACAAGTGCATCGTGCAAACCGGTTCGCAGCAGCGGTCCGACGATCGCTTCCGCCTGGCGTGCGAACTGGTCCGTTCGGGCCGCTTGGGGAAAATCGAGAAGGTCGAGGTCGGCATTCCCGAACCGAACGATCCCGGCGCTTTAGGCCCCGATACCGATCCGCCCCCGGAATTGGATTACGATTTCTGGATCGGCCCGGCGCGCTACCGGCCGTACAACGAAAAGCGGGTGCATTACAATTTCCGCTTCTGGTGGGATTTCGCCGGCGGGCAAGTAACCAACTGGGGCGCCCATCATCTCGATATCACGCAGTGGGCGCTCGACGCCGATAATTCCGGCCCGCTGGCCGTCGAAGGCGTGGGAAAGCATTGCGAACGCTACGAGGTGCTCTCCTGGTGCAAGCTGACCTTCGATTACCCCAACGGCGTGAAGGTCTATTGCGGCCAGGATTACAAGGGCGGAGTAACATTCTATGGCGAAAAGGGAAAGATTTTTGTCGATCGCCGCAAGATTACCAGCGAACCGGGCGAAATCGTCGAGCACCCGTTGGGCGAATCGGACGTGCATCTCTATGTGAGCAAGGACCACGCGGCGAACTTCCTCGACTGCATCAAAACCCGCAAACTGCCGATTTGCGACGTGGAAATCGGCCATCGCTCGGTTACGGTTTGCCATTTGGGCAACATCGCCGGCCGCTTGAACCGCAAATTCCACTGGGACGCCGCAAAAGAGCAAATCCCCGACGACGCGGAAGCCAACGCCATGCTCTCCCGCCCGTATCGCGCGCCGTGGAAGCTGGCGTAGGACAGGTTTCCAACCTGTTTCCTCGTTCCCAAGCAGGAGCGTGGGAACGAGAAAAAAACAATATTCTCCAAACACTTGGCCCCCGCCGCGCATTGTATTTATGTAACCGTTCACGCCCCGGTCGGGGATTGGTCCATTTTTCGGCGTGAAAACGTGTTTTGCGGACAAACGGTAAGCCGAAAACATGGACCTGTCCCCTTCCCGCGGCGCGAGGGGGACAGTCCCCTGTGAACGCTTACGTATTTATAATGAACCGCAATGCGGATGGTTGGCGAACGGCTCGCCGGGCAAGCGAAGGCACCTCTCTACGGATCGCAACGCCGTGCAAACAACGGAAACGGAGCATCTGGGGGCGGCGTGGGAGGAAATCCGGCCGGAGTTGTCGCGATTGGTCCGGGCGCTGGGAATCGGTTCGGCAAGCGCCGACGACATTCTCCAAGAGGTGTTTTTGACGGCGCGGGAGAAATGCCCGGCCGCCTTGTCCCCGGACGATTTACGGCGCTGGATGATTCGCGTCACGGTGAACCGCTGCCGGCTCGAACACCGGCGGAGCGGCCGCTGGCGCAGGGCCTTCGAAAAACTGTCGCATTTTTTCGACCGGCGGCAAATCCCCTCGGCGGCCGAATCGCTCGACCGCGACGAAGCCCGCCGGCTCGTGCGGCAATCGCTCGAATTGCTTCCCGCCGAGACGCGAACGCTGCTGGTGCTGCGGTATTTCGCGGAGCTGAATTCGACGGAAATCGGCAAGATTTTCGACCTGCCCGAGGCGACGGTTCGCGGCCGTTTGAGCGCGGCGCGGCATAAGCTGGCGGAAACGCTCCGTCGAAAGGGATATCGCCCCGATGAATGAATCCTGCAAAACAATTCGACCGCGGTTGGTGGACTATGGCGACGGCGCGCTGCCGGCCGAACAATCCGCCTCGATAGCCGCCCATCTGGCCGATTGCGCCGACTGCCGCGCGGAACTCCGGTTGCTTGTCGAGTCTTTGTCGTTTGCCAAGGAACTGTGGCAAGAAGCGGCCTCCCCTCGCCCGACCAACGACCACGCTTCGCGCGGTGCCCGGTCGGTGCCCGGAGAGGGGCCGGGGGTGAGGGCCAATCAATTCAAAAAGCTCCCCGCTCGCCAAAAAGCGTTAGCAGTCGGTTTAGCCCTTTGTGCAACGATAGCCGTCGTGGCAATCGGGCTGAGCTTATTTTCCCCCGGAAAGCCGCCATCGACCGTCAAGAAAACGAATCCTTCGCCCCCGCCCAAGGTCGAAGTCGTTCGCAGCGATCCGCAAGAGATCGACGTCATGGAATACATTGCCCGCGAAGGCCGCGCCGCGCGCTTGGCGGCGTCGATGCAAATGCTCGCCGCCGAACCGAGTTTGAAGGAATACAAAGACAGCGCCGAGCGCTACCTCCGCGAAAACTACGCCGATACGACCGCGGTCAAAATGCTCGGGCAACAATAACGCGCACCCATAAGTCCCGAAGGGACGTCAGTCATTAGCCTGGAGTGCAAACCCCTGGAAAAGAAGAATTATCGAATTCGTTAGCCCTGAAAGGGCGGCAGTAGCTTGATTTTGGGCGCTACTGCCGCCCCTTCGGGGCTTGGGATTGCTGCTCCTTTCTCATCCAGGGGCTAACGCCCCTGGCTAATGACTAACGTCCCTTCGGGACTGCGCAACATTATCCTATCAAAGCCCAAGAGTATTCAAAACCCTTAATCGTGGAGCCGAAATCATGAGCATCCGAAAAATCATCCTATACCAAGGCATTGTTTTTATCGCTACGGCGATTCAGGCCGCAGGTCAACCTGCCGAACCGCAAACGAAAGGCCCCGGCGGGCCTGAACTCGCCCTAATTGCCGATGCGGCGAAGCAAACCGAGCCGATCATCCCCAAACGGGAGTTGAAATTCGACGTTTCCGAAGAGGAAGAATCGCTCCCCCTGCTAAACGTCCAGGAAGGAATGCTCGACCAACGCTACGTGGCCACGTTCCGATTCAAACTGGTCGAGAAAGAAGTGCCCACCACTCCCTTTTATTCCCGCCGTGGTGTCGCTCTTATCGGCGGTACTAGAGGCGGCTTTCCTGGGGGTACTAGGGGCGGCGGACCGGATGGTGATCGCAGCGGCCGAAGAATGATTACTTTAGGCGTGGCTCGTACAGAATTCGATATATTTCCAGGCATGAATAACCGGGGAGTGTTCAGTCGTATTAACCTAGCAGATCAATTAAAACAATTTCGTATCGTTTCTGATAGATTTTCTCATCTCCAAGTATACTTAATGAATCGCCAAAATCGCTATTATCGATTCGATGCGTTAATATCCATGTTACCAGCGGATTTTCGCAAGGAATATCAATCGGCAAAAGAAATCGATGCTAAATTTCTGCAAATCAATCCGCTTTTCAAAGTGCAGACCATTCGCGACAAGGATTACGAATTTGTGCAGGTTGGATTGCTCGCTCCCACCGTTGAAGAAGCCAAACAGTTGACTGACGGGTGGTTGGCTTATTACGATTGGGCGCTTTGTTACTCGGCACAACTCGAGTGCTTAAGAATGAAAAAGTTTTGCGCCCAACGGCTTAACGACATTAAAGAATCACTCGAAAAGGCGACATCCGAGTTGAGCAGCCTGGAAAAAGAGAAAGACAAGTTCAACGAGTTCGAGGATATGAAGCCGGAATCGCTCGCGGCCCTAATAACCCAGCGGCGGATGCTTTCGATCGATTTGGTGGGCATCAACGCGCGTATCGAAGCCTGTAACCAAATGCTTGCCGACAAAAACGCCACAATTTCTCGCAAAGACCAAGTGGAAACGGCCAAAGCCACCGCCGAAATCGAACTCCTCGGCCTGGAGGCCAAGCAAAAGGAAATCAACCGGATCATTCAAGGGTCTCAAGATCGAGCGAAGTATTTTGCTAAAATCAGCAGTCTAAACGCCCGGGAGCGAGAATCCCAAACGGAAATTTCTGATATGGAAAATGCGATCCAGGAAATCGCCATCTACCAACTCGGCTACCAGCCGCTGCCGGTCGAGGACGGCAAAGTAACGATCCGCCGCATCAAGTGGACCAGCCCGCCGAAGGAAGATGAGCCGAAGAAATAGGCGGGCAGGGCGATGAAAGAATTGGGCAGGCCGAAGGCCGGCCGGTTCGCCCAGCCCAGGGCATCGCCCTGGGGAACGGATTGTTTTAGAAAAAATATCGGCCCAACGGGCCAACAGTTCTCCGCGGAATTGTTGGCCCGTTCGGGTGCGTCATTCTTCGTCGCCGGCTTTGCGGTAGGCTTCGCGTTCGAAGGGATTGTCGCGATAGGGGCGCCGGCCCGCCAGCCAGAGAACGAGCGAGCAGCCGAGATAGGCGACGCCCATGAAAGGCCCCCAGCGTTCGTACTGGCGCACGTGGACCAGTTCGTGTTCGCGCGAGATGTCGAGCGCGGTGTCGGTCTGGCCGAGGATCGTATGTCCGAAGGTGATGGCGAGCGTGAACTGGCCGAGAAATCGGTTGAGCAGCCATTTCAGGCCGCCGCCGTAAAATTCGATGACGCCCGCGCGAACTCTCGCGCGGCCGCCCGTGCAAAGGCCGAAAAATCCCAACGCGAAGCCGAGCGCCGTGTAAGGCGAAGCCCAGATAATGGCCAAAAGGCGGAGGAACATCACGGAGTTTTACTGCTTTCCCGAGAGCATCGACATGACTTTGTCGGTAATGGCTTTCACGAGGGCTTCCTGGTCGATCCCGCTCGCGGAAGCGGGAGAACTGCCCGATCCGTTGCCGGGATCGTTCCCGGCGAGATAACTGGGCGGTGTGAACGCCTTGGGTTCCACGCCGGTTTCCTTCCAACTGTTGCGAAACACGTCATTGGCGCAGATGTCGCAATTTTTCGTTTCGATGCGGGGGTCCTTGAAGCCCCATTTTTGCTTCAGATCGAGCAGCGCCCGCGCTTCCGGCTCGGTGAAGTAGTTGATATTGCCCAGGCTCCGCGAGAGCATCAGGATGCGGCAGTAGGCGTCGAGGATTTCGGTCCACCAGAAGGCCTTTTCGACCGTCTCGCCGAAACTGACCGTGCCGTGGTTGGCGAGGATGATGACGTTGCACTTGTGGACGAAGGGGAGGATCGTGTCGGCGAAGTCCTGCCCGCCGGGGATTTCATAGCGCGTGATCGGCACGTCGCCGAGGAAGATTTCCACCTCCGGCAGCACGCATTGAGGCACCGGCTCCCGCGCGATGCCGAACGCCGTCGCGTGCGGCGGATGGCAATGCACGACCGACTTCACGTCGGGCCGCTCCTTCATGATCGCCAGGTGCAGCATCACTTCGCTGGTCCGCTTCCGGGAGCCCGAAAGCTGCTTGCCTTCCATATCGACGATGCACAAATCGTCGGGCTTTAGGTAGCCCTTGCAGACCAGCGTGGGCGTGCAGACAACTTGGTTCTCGGAAATGCGGTAGGAGATGTTGCCGTCGTTGCCCGCGGCGAATCCCTTCTTGTAAATCCGGTCGCCGATGTCGCAGATTTCTTTTTTGATTTGATTGAGGTTGAGCATGATGGGCAGTAGGCGGTAGGCAGTGGGTAGTGGGCAGTAGGCAGTTTAGCCCCCGCGTCCACGCGGGGGCCACACGCTCCCTTCATCATTTATCATTCATCCTTCATCATTCCGTTCTCGCCCCTCAATCGTAATCCAACGTATCCAAAATCGCGGCGTTGTAGGCATCCAACGGGATCGGCTGGGGATGGAAGGGCATGGCGGCTTCGCGGCCTTCGCTGATGGCGATGCGGCAGCCGTTGCCCGCGCCGAGTTGATCGAAGACCACCACGTCCTCGAGCCGCTCGGCGAAATCGCCGGCGAGGTTCTCCCAGCTCAGCGGCGTGGCGATTTTCAATTGCCCGCCCTGGAGGCTGGGATGCCCGCGGTTGAGCGTAACCGTGCCGATAACGTCGCCGATGCGCATGATTGTTTTTTACGTTTAGCCCGGAGCCAACGGCGACGGCGTTAGCGGGCGTCGATCACCGTCGCCGTCGGCTCCGGGCTAAACGATTGGTTGTGGTGATGATGCTTGATGGTTATTCGAGCCGACTTTTCAAAACATCCGGGCAGTGCCGCGCGCCGCCGCGGGCGAATTCGTTTACCATCTGCCGTATCGCGTACGGTCCGATTTTTTTCGGATTGACGACCAGCACGTTGGCGCCGACCGCGGCGGCATCGGCGGCCACTTGGGCAGCGTCCCGCCCGGCAATGGCTCGAACGCCCGGCAGGCGATTCGCCAAACACAGCGATTCGGCCTCGTAGGGCGTCAGCATCAAGCCGAGCGTCGCCGGTTTTTTTACTTCGCCGGCGATGCGGTCGGTCGCTTCGATCGGACATTTCGACGAATACAAATCAATGTCGATTCCGTCGTTTTTCAGCGCGGCTGCAAGCGGTTCGGGATCGATCTTCGCTTGCGCGGCGACGATTGCAATTTTCAACGTGCCGCTGGAAACATCCTTCTCGGTCGCGTCGAAAATCACTTGGATATTCCGCTCGGCGATTTCCTCTTTCACGGCGGGCGTGATGACCGTGCCCGGCCGCACGACCAGTCGCCGCACGCCGGCCAACCGGCCGGAAATTTCGTTCGTGGTTACCAGCCGCGAGGCGAGAACCAATTCCTGAGAATGATTTTTTTTCGGCGGCGAAGGCGGGGGCGGCGCCGGAGGTGCGAGCGAAGCCGACGGCGCGGGCACGGGCGCGGACGCAAGCTCCGCAAGCACTTCGCGCACAATGCGTTCGATTTCGGCGGTTTGCGTCATCGGTCGGGTATCCCCAAAACGGACCAGCGGACCGGCGAGCGCGGATCGCCCAACGCTTCCCGCGCGCCGATCCCGTCGCTGGTAACCATCACCGTTTCGCCGCGGCCCGCGCCGAGATTGTCGATCACCAGGATCGGGTCGCCTTCCACGGTCTGCCCGTCGGCATGAAGGCATTTGACCAACAACAGCTTCGCGCCCTCCATCGAAGGATGCTTTATCGTCGCCGTCGCATTGCCTATCACTCGGCCAAGGTACATGGAAGTGGTTAGTGGCTAGTGGTTAGTGGCTAGTGAAAGTAGGCAGTAGGCAGTTTAATTCAGCAATCAGCATTCATACTTCATCATTCCCATGCCCCTGTCCCCTATTTCCCCAAAATCCGCAAATCGTCGATCATCGAGCAGCGGCGTTCGCGGGTGAAGGTGAGCGGGGTGGTAATGCCCTCGCCCGTCGGGCCGGCGATGGAAAACGAAACGTAGCCCTCGCCGCCGAGTCCCAGGCCGGCCATGCAGGGACCGTTCTTCACGAACAACGTGGTATCGACGGCCTTGCCCATCTTCGTCATGTGGCGGACGTCGTGCGAATGGATGATGGCCGTGTGCCGGTAGCCGTGCTCGCTGCGGACGGCCCTTTCGATCGCGTCGTCGATGTCGCGGCAGCGGACGAACGGCAGGAAGGGCATCATCTGCTCGACCGGCACGAACGGATTCGATTCGTCGGTCTCGCCGAAAATGACTTCGGTCTCGGCGGGGACTTTTTTGCCGATGGCGTCGGCCAATACGGCGGCGTCCTGGCCGATGAATTCCTTGTTGGGCAAGTTGTGCTTTTTGTCGCCTTCGCCGACCGACGCGATGGCGACTTTCGTGAACGCCTCGACCTCGGCCGCATTGAGCCGCACCGCGCCGGCGCACTCCATGGCCGACATCATGCGATCGAAAACCGCTTCCACGACGAAGACCTGCTTTTCGGCGATGCAGAGCAGGTTGTTATCGTAGGCGCAGCCCTGGATGATGCACCGGGCGGCGCGGTCGAGATCGGCTGTTTCATCGACTACTACCGGCGGATTGCCCGGCCCGGCCACGATCGCCCGCTTCGCTTGCTGCATGGCCGCCTTGGCGACGCCCGGCCCGCCGGTAACGACCAGCAGGTTGACGTCCGAATGCTTGAACAGGGCGTTGGCCGTGTCGAGCGTCGGTTCGATGAGCACGCAGATCAAATTATCGATGCCCAAATCGCGGTAAATGGCTTCGTTGTACCGGCGGGCGCCTTCGGCCGCAATGCGCTTGCCGCTGGGATGCGGATTGAAAACCGCCGTGTTGCCGGCGGCGATCATCGAGATGGCGTTCCCCGTGAGGGTGGGCAGCGAGTGCGTAACCGGCGCCACCGCGCCGATAACGCCGAACGGCGCGTGTTCGATGACCGCCAGGCCGTGATCGCCGCTAAAGACTTCGCTCCGCATGAACTCGACGCCGGGCGCGCGCAGGCCGACCGTTTTGATCTTCTCGATCTTGTGTTTCAACCGGCCGACCTTCGTCTCTTGCATTTCGAGCGTGCCGAGTTCAACGCTCTGGTCGATGGCGATGCGGCGGATGTGGCCGATGATTCGCGTGCGCTCTTCCAATGTGCAGCGGGAGAGCCGCTCGAACGCCTCGCGCGCGGCGGCCACCGCTTCATTGACGCAGGTGAACTGCCCGTGGCGGCCTTGAAAACCGCCGTTGGCGGGCGATCCTTGGCCGTTACCGTTTGCGGCAAGCCGGGCCACGACTTGCTCGACCACCGAGCGGATTACTTGTTCGTCGAGTTGCATGGTGTTTCCTTTGTAGTAGGCGGTAGGCAGTAGGCAGACAGGAGATAATACTTATTTATTCCCCAATGTTTATTGTGCTACTGCCTACCGCCTACTGCCTACTCTTCTCACTGGTCCTTCTGATACGCGCACGCTTGCCCGATGTGGACCGAATCGATGATCCCGATGATAACCGTGTCGATGGGCAGCGATTTGGTTTCGGGCGTGAGTCGGGCGCTCGAGCCTTGGGTGATCAGCACGAATTCGTTTTCGCCCGCTCCGACCGTATCGACCGCCACCAGCGAGCGGCCCGTGCCGACGAGCGAATTTCGGTCCTGGGGATCCACGCGATACGGCTCGACGACGAGCATTTTATGCCCGGTCATCGAATCGACCTTCTGCGTGGCCACGAGCGATCCGGTAACTTTGGCGATGAACATGATTCGACTCCATCGACTCGTTGGGATGGCAGTTGCACTGCCATCCCTTAGTTCGAGCTATTTAGGGGTGGCAGTGCAACTGCCACCCCAGCAATTATTTATGTCTCCGATAACAACTTCGCCGCCAGCCGGGCGACGACGAGCTCTTCGTTGGTCGGCATGACCCACACTTGCACGCGGCTCTTCGCGGCGCTGACTTTCGCTTCGTCCTTAGCCGCGGCGTTCGCTTTTTCATCGAGCACGATGCCTAACTCTTTCAGGTTTTCGAGTGCGGCCGTGCGGATTGCCGGCCGATTCTCGCCGATGCCGCCGGTGAACACGATCGCGTCGGCCCCACCGAGTTCGACCAAGTACGCGCCCAAGTAATGCCGGATGCTCGCCACGTAAACCTCGAGTGCGAGTTTCGCCCGGGCGTTGCCTTTTTCGGCCGCTTCGGCGATGTCGCGCAGGTCGGCGCCGACTCCGCTCAAGCCCAGCAGGCCGCACTCGTTGGCCAGCATGTCGAGAGCTTCATCGAGCGGTTTGCCGGTTTTTTCCATGAGCGTGGGCAATACGAAGGGGTCGATGTCGCCGACGCGGTTGTTCTGCGGCAGGCCGCTCTGCGCGCTGTAGCCCATGCTGGTCGCCACGCTTTTTCCATCGCGGATGGCGCAGAGCGAACTCGATCCGCCCAAGTGGCAGGAGATGATTCGCAGATCGCCGCGGCCGAGCAGTTCCGCCGTGCGCGTGGCGATGTAGCGGTGGCTCGCGCCGTGGAAACCGTAGCGGCGGATGAGCCAATTTTCGGCCCACTCCAGCGGCACCGCGAAATAGCGGTTGCGCTCGGGAATGGTTTGATGAAAATCGGTCTCGAACGCCGCCACCAACGGAATTTCCGGCAGTTTCTCCATGAACTGCCGCATCGCCGCGATGTACGGCGGATTGTGGGCCGGTGCGACGGTGTTCATTTCTTCCATCGCGCACAGCACGTCGGCATCGATGCGCTGAACCCCGCTGATCCGGCCGCCGTGAACCGCCTTGAACGCGATTGCCGAAACTTCCGTTGCCGATTTCAAGCAGCCGGTCCCCGCATCGGTCAATTGGGCGAGGCACTGGCGAACCGCTTCGGCGTGATCCGGCACGCGGAGCGTCTTTTCCTGCTTGCGGCCGTCGATTTCGACAGTGCATTTGCTCTGGGGGCACAAGCTCTCCGGCGAGCCGATCCGTTCGATTCCGCCGCGCGCAAGCTGGCGGTTCGCGGCCATGTCGAACAGCCGGTATTTGAAGCTCGTCGAGCCGAGGTTGGCAACGAGGATTTTCATGGCATCCGTTCTCCGAAAGGGGGAAGGCGGAAGGCGGAAGGGGGAAGGCGGAAGGGGGATTCAAAACCTTCTTTCTCCGCATTCTTGAATCCTAAACCCTGTATCCTGTCCCCTGTATCCTGTCCCCTATTCCCCTACGCCAAATACGCTTCGATCACTCCGGCGGCAGGCCGCGGAATGATGTGGCTGGCGACCAATTCGCCTGCTTGACCGGCGGCATTCGCGCCGGCTTCGACGGCCGCGCGTACGCTGCCCACGTCGCCGCGGACCACGGTGGTTACCAAACCGCCGCCGATCTGCACGCGCTTGATGATTTGCACGTTGGCCGCCTTGGCCATCGCGTCGGTGGCTTCGACCAGTCCCACGAGACCCTTCGTTTCGATCAATCCAATGGCGTCTTGCATGGTAGTAAAGTTCCCTAAATAGAAATGTTTTGTGGAGTTCTTAACGGATCGTTTTCGATTCTAGTGAATGCGCGCTTTACCCCCTCGAGGACGCGGGAGCTACACGATCGAGCCGCATTCGAAGTTCCTTCATTTTGCAATTTGCAATTTGAAATTGACAAGTTGCAATCCCCTAGTCGGCCGCGGCGCTCTTGATGCGCGACGGCAGCACGATGTCGAGGTCTTCGTGCGGGCGGGGAATGACCTGCACGCTGACGATTTCGCCGATCCTTCCGCCCGCGGCGGCGCCGGCGTCGGTGGCGGCTTTGACGGCGGCGACGTCGCCGGTGACGAACGCGCTCACCAGCCCGCTGCCGACCTTGTCCCAGCCGATGAACTCGACGTTCGCGGCTTTCAACATGGCGTCGGTGGCCTCGACCAGGGTGATGAATCCCTTAGCCTCGATCATGCCCAACGCTTCGAGCGATTTCTTTGCCATAGCTTTGGTTCTCCTTTGAGAGTGGTTAGTGGTTAGTGGTTAGTGGTTAGTGGTTAGTGGTTAGTGGTTAGTGGTTAGTGGTTAGTGGTTAGTGGTTAGTGGTTAGTGGTTAGTATTCGGTATTAGTTCTTGCGAACGGTTAATTGTTCACTGGCCACTGGCCACTATCCACTAGCCACTAGCCACTAGCCACTCGCCACTCGCCACTCGCCACTAGCCACTAGCCACTCGCCACTCGCCACTCGCCACTAGCCACTCGCCACTCGCCACTACTTCAACAATTCAACTTGCTTTGCGTGGTCGATATCGCAGGCGTTGCCTTCGTCGGTGTCGAGGTGGACTTCGAGCTTGATGCCCTTGCCCACGCGGACGGCGACGTCTTCGAAGGTCGTCGTGCAGCCGCCGGCCGATACGCGCAACTTCATGATCTGCTTGTCTTTCACGCCGTAAAAACTCGCGTCGTCCGGGCATAGATGGACGTGCCGGGCGGCGCGGATCACGCCTTTTTTCAGTTCCACCACGCCCTGCGGTCCGACCAGCACGCAGCCCGGCGTGTTCTCGATGTCGCCGCTAATGCGGACGGGCATGTCGATGCCCAACGAAATGCCGTCGGTGAACGCCAACTCGACCTGACTCTCCGGCCGCGTCGGTCCCAAAATGCGGACCGATGGAAGCATTCGCCGCCGCGGCCCGACGATCATCACCGTCTCTTCGGCGGCGTAGTAGCCGTCCTGGTAGAGGTCTTTCATGACCGTCAGCTTGCGGCCCGCGCCGAACAGTGTTTCGACGTGCTCGTCGGTCAAATGCACGTGCCGCGCGGAAACGCTGACCACCAGGTTCGACTTGCCCGGTGGACCGCCGACCTGCTTGAGCACGATCTCGCGGACGATCTGCTCGACGAGTTTTCGGTCGATCGGAGGGGCGATGGACATCAAGAGGGGATAGGGGATAGGGGATAGGTTCGCCGCAGGGGATTATTGCAAATTGGTAATTTCAAATTTCAAATTTCAAATTGAACAATTGTATTTCAGGCACATTTGACCTTTGAATTTCGAGCTTCCTTCGTCATTCGTCCTTCGTCATTTCAATTTTCGCCACATGCAATTTCACCCCGGCGGCTTCTATGATTTTGCGCCAATCGTCGTCGATCCCGTCATCCACCACGAGGTGCTGTACGTCCTTCAACGGGCAGAGGTGCGTCAGGCTCTGCCGGCCGATCTTCGTGCTGTCGGCCACGACGATCACCTCGTCGGCCGCGCGCATCATCGCCCGCTCGGTTTCCACCAACAGTAAATCGTTGTTGTAAAATCCTTCCTCGTTGATTCCGGCCACGCTGAAAATCGTCTTGCGGACCCGAACCATCGAGAGCATCCGGTCGGTGTAAGGCCCCCGCGCGACGCCGCTGCGGGGACAGACGTTGCCGCCTAAAAATACTAGGTCGCTTTTCGTGTCCGAAGCGAATAAATTCGCCACCGGCAAGGAGTTAGTAACGACGCTTAGCGATCGGCCCAAAAGCAATCGAGCAACCTCATAGGTGGTGCTTCCACCATCCAGAAGTATGGTATCGCGGTCCTCGACAAGCGCGACCGCTTTGCCGGCGATGGCCTTTTTTAGAGACCACTCGTGGGTTTGTGCTTCCTCAAAATGGGGAATCATGGGCGAAGTGCCGGTATAAAGCACTCCCCCGTGAATCCGCTGCGCGGACCCCTGGCGTTCCAACTGCTCCAAATCCCTCCGAACGGTGGATTCCGAAACGGATAGCTCCTCGGCCAATTCGGGCAAGGCCGCGAACCGTCGAACGCGGACAAGTTCCAGCAATCGATTGCGCCGCTGCTCCACTAACATGAAAATGCCTGCTTAATCGGATGTAATGGCTTTCTTTTCACAATTATGATAGATAATGGAAGAAAATGCAATGATATAAACGCTAAATGACAGAAAATAATCAATAATTGAACAATACATGGCAAGAAAGCAATATAATCCAGTTGTATTCAGAAAAATACCCCTCTGTAGATGTATCGTAAGATAGCAATCGACAACAAACGGTCAGGATTCGCCGGTCATTGAGCCGGTCGAGAAAAAGCCGGAATGTCCTGGGAATCGGCAGGCGCGACGGCCTTCACTTCAGTGTTTGCCAAGTTGTCGATCTTCAAAGCCGTGAAGAGCAAGGAGAAGCGTGATCTGGGTGTAACGATTTCGTCACTCCCCGAAAGTGGTGGGCGGCTCTATATAAAAGTGAATTATGTCTCCTCGGAGGGGCAAAATGATATTACCTTAAAAAACTCAGGTTTCTAAATATTTCGACAAAACTCCCGGAACCCTTCTTTAGAGCTAATCATTCTAGAAAAATGAGCAATTTTGTCAAAGCCGGATGGCATTTGGGCATTTGAATTCAGAAAACTGCTCTTCGCGCGGGGGCGGTTTTTTGGTACTTAGCTGCCCGATTATCGGAAACCGGATCGTGGATTCCCGCGCCGGTTCTCGGATTTGAGTCCTTTTCATCGAAAAACCGCTCGTCTTTAAGTGGGGATGTCCCATGAAACGGTACTGCTTTCGCATTGGAGTTTTAGGGATTCTAGTGCTCTTGGGTTGGATTGCCGTAGCGTATGCACAACGGGGAGGCATCGAGGCGGCCACGGAGGGCAATCCGTTGCGCGATCAACCGGCGGCGATCGATACGATCCCCGATGCGGCGGACCTCGATTTGCCGCCGCCGGCAGATCGGGGACGAGGGCGCCTCGACTCGCGGGAAGTGGAACCGCTCAATTCGCCGGTTGCGGAGGATCGGGGACGAGGAGTTGTCGATTCGCCCGAGGCCGCTGCCGTTGCGGAAGCCACTGCGTCGGATGGGCCTGCGCTGGCGGCTCCACCGGCGGCACGGAAACCGGCCGGTCGTTCTGCTCCGGTTCATGTGCGAGATAATGCTCCGACTCACCAGGAAGAAGATCGCGATTACGACAACCGCAAAGCGGCCCCGCGCGCCGCCTCGGAAAACGAGGAGCCGGCGCGATTCACCGCCGAACCGTTCGACGAGCCGGCGGCGATGTCCCCGGCGAGAAGCGGAAATTTACCCGCGGCGCGCGAGAATCCGTCGGGCATGAGGGCGCTTCGCGCCTCGACGGCCAATCCGCCGGACGACGGCGGGGCCGCCTACGCGGCATCGCCGAGCCACGTTATCCCGCCGAACAATGCCATCCCGCCGAACCAGGCGAATCCATCGAATACTCCGAGTCTTCCGCTCGAGCAAGTCGGCGCGGCGGCTCCAAACAACCCGGCCGGCGAAGGGACAGGCCAGCCGGGAGCAAAGCAGCTTGAAGGGCCGCAAAGCCCGCAAGTAACGATTCAAAAAGTCGCTCCGCCGGAGATTCAAGTGGGGCGGACGGCGACGTTCAAAACCATCGTGCGGAACACCGGTCCGATTCCAGCCAATCAGGTGGAAGTCCGCGACATGATTCCCAAAGGAACGCGGCTGTTGAGCACCGCGCCGCGGGCGTCGCAAGGCCCGCGCGGCGAAGTGATCTGGACGCTGGGCACGCTGCGGCCCGGCGAGGAATCGACGGTCGAAATGGAACTCATGCCCGCGGCCGAGGGCGAGATCGGCAGCGTGGCCACGGTGCATTTCGGGGCCGATGCCTCGGCAAAAACGATCTGCACGCGGCCCGATCTCGCGGTGCAAACGACCGCGCCCGCGCAGGCGCTCATCGGCGAAAAGATCACGATGACGATTACCGTGACGAATCCCGGCAGCGGCGTGGCGACGGGCGTGGTGCTGGAAGAGCATCTGCCCGCCGGATTGCAGCATCCCGCCGGGAGCGAGTTGGAATACAACATCGGGACTTTGAAGCCCGGCGAGAGCAAGAAGCTGGATTTGGAACTCGTCGCCGCGGCGGCCGGCCCGGTGGCGAATTTGCTTTCGGTGCGGGCCGACGGCAATCTGCGGCGCGAAGACCGCCTGCAATTGGAAGTGGTCGCGCCGAAGCTGGACCTCGTCATGGAAGGGCCGAAGAAACGCTATCTGGAGCGCGAAGCGACCTATCAGCTTTCGGTAACGAATCCCGGCACGGCGGCCGCGCAGGGCGTGGAGCTTGCCGCCTACCTGCCGCCGGGCATGAAGTTCGTCAGCGCGAATAACCAGGGCCATTACGACGAAGCGAGCCGCGCCGTCTATTGGCGGCTCGAACAACTCCCGACTCGCGAGACCGGCACGGTCGAACTGGTCGCGCTGCCGGTCGAAACCGGTCAGCAGAGCATTAAGCTCCGCGGTTCGGCGCAGAAGGTGCAGAGCATCGAGAAGGAGCAGCCGGTGGTGGTGGAAGGCATCGCGGCGGTGATGTTCCAGGTGGCCGACAGCGTCGATCCGATCGAAGTCGGCGGCGAGGCGACCTACGAGGTCCGCGTCGTGAATCAAGGCTCGAAGGCCGCCGGCAACGTGCAGCTCATGGCCGCGCTTCCGCCCGAAATGCAGCCCCTCTCGGCCGAAGGCCCCACGCGCTACGCCGTGCAGGGGAACAACGTGATTTTCGAGGGCCTCGCGCGCTTGGCCCCCAAGGCCGAAGCGATCTATCGCCTCCGCGTGAAGGGCGTCCGCCCCGGCGATCTCGTCGCCAAATTCCAGATCAAAACCGACGAGATTCAAAGATGGATTACGAAAGAGGAAAGCACGCAAGTGTTCGCGGACGAGTAGAACCGCTTGATTCTACGATTCGGGCGATTTCAAAGAGCTTTTTGAACCACGCGACGGAGGCGGTAGCGGCGGGGCTTTCGTGGGTTTTGAAATATCGCGATTGAACGGCGGTACGTCGCCTTCGCACCTGTCTTCAGGCCCCTGACGGCGTTTTTTCTACTCCTGTTTCTTCGCTACCGCCCAAGATCCGCGGTCGCTCTCCGTAACCCCGTGATCGCTTAACGTAAATCTCTAATACGTAAAGCGTTTACGAAAATTCGCCTTCCGCCTTCGGAGCCGAATGTTACAGGTTCATATCCTGTTGACCTCCTCCAATTGACGAACGGACTGTTTTTGCCCAAAATGGGGATTCCCAACTCCAATACCCCCTCCTGGGATATAGCATCCATTATCCTTTTAAGACAAAGTCGCAACAAAATGAACTGGATTGAACGGCAAGACCCCGAAATTTGGGCCGCCATTGTCGGCGAGCAAGATCGTCAGCGCAACGGGCTGGAAATGATCGCCAGCGAAAACTACACCTCGCCCGCCGTCATGCAGGCGATGGGCTCGGTGCTCACCAACAAATACGCCGAAGGATACCCCGGCAAACGCTATTACGGCGGTTGCCATTTCGTCGATATTGCCGAAGACCTCGCCCGAAACCGGGCAAAAAAACTCTTCGGCGCGGAACACGTCAACGTCCAGCCGCATTCCGGCGCACAGGCCAACACGGCGGTTTATCTTTCGGCCCTCGAGCCGGGCGACTCGGTGCTCGGCCTCGATCTGGCCCACGGCGGGCATCTGACTCACGGCATGAGGCTCAACATCTCCGGCAAACTGTATCAATTCCACAGTTACGGCGTCCGGCCCGACGACCACCGCATCGATTTCGACCAAATTACCAAGCTTTGCCAGGAACACAAGCCGAAGATGATCGTCGCCGGGGCGAGCGCGTACCCGCGCGAAATGGAGCACGGCAAGTTCGCCGAGATCGCCCGCTCCTGCGGCGCGAAACTGATGGTCGATATGGCCCATTACGCCGGCCTCGTGGCGGCCGGTCTGCACGACGATCCCGTGCCCGTGGCCGATTACGTCACCACCACCACCCATAAAACGCTCCGCGGCCCGCGCGGCGGCATGATCATTTGCAAGGAAGAACACGCCAAGAAGATCGACAGCGCGGTCTTCCCCGGCATCCAGGGCGGCCCGCTCATGCACGTCATCGCCGGCAAGGCGGTCTGTTTCGGCGAGGCCCTGCAAAATTCCTACCGCGACTACATCGAGCAGGTCATGGCCAACGCCAAAACGCTGGCCGAAACCTTTTTCGCCGGCGGCGCGAAATTGGTCAGCGGCGGGACCGACAACCACCTCATGCTCGTCGATGTTACCCCCTTGGGCGTGAGCGGCCGCCAAGCCGAAGTCGCGCTCGAGCGCTGCGATATCACCGTGAACAAGAACATGATCCCCTTCGACCAGCGCAAGCCGATGGACCCCTCCGGCATCCGCATCGGCACCCCCGCCCTCACCACGCGCTGCATGGGCAATCAGGAAATGCGGACCATCGGCGGCTGGATATTGCAAGTCTTAAAGGCCCCCGACGACGAATCGCTCGCCGCCCGCATCCGCGGCGAAGTCCTCCAACTCTGCAAGCAATTCCCCGTGCCCGGCGAAAAGTAAGGCTGCGAACTTGCCGTTTCTCGCAATTTCTGGACATTGCCGGTATTTTGCAAGAATTGTAAAATAGGATTATCGATGAACCGCAATAAACTGCTGAAAAAGCTTAGCGCGGGAAACCTTTCCAACGTAACCTTTAACGATCTGGTTAATTTGGCGAAGGGATTTGATTTTCAGTTAGATCGAATTAGCGGGAGTCATCATATTATCACTCATTCGGCCATCCCGGAATTGTTAAACCTCCAGGAAGTAAACGGAAAGGCAAAACCGTACCAAATTCGCCAGTTTTTAAGGTTGATCGAAAGGCATAATTTGCGTTTGGAGTCCGACGAATGAAAGACTACCACATCAATATTTTCTTTAGCGACGAAGATGAGGGATATATCGCAGATATTCCCGATTTGGAGTCGTGCTCGGCTTTCGGCCATTCTCCCGAAGAAGCATTGGCCGAATTGGAAAAGGCCAAACGAGCCTGGCTGGAAACGGCTCGTCGGCAGGGCAAGCCAATTCCCGTGCCGAGCTATCGTCCGGTAATTTATCAAGTTGCTCATTAAAATCCGTTTGCGGAAAATGCTAAGCTCGCAAAAAAAGTAAAACTTTTCCATTGTGGAGCGAAGCTCATCAAAAATACCATGCCCAAAAGCAAAATTCTCATTGCCGACGACAACCTGCCCAACGTGGAGCTGTTGGAAGCGTATCTGGCCGAGATGGATTGCGAGATCGCCGTGGCCGCGGACGGCCAGGAGACGCTCGATAAAGTGGCGGAGTTTCAACCCGACCTCGTCCTCTTGGACATCATGATGCCCAAGCTCAGCGGCTTCGAGGTCTGCAAAGCCCTGAAAAAAGACCCCGCCACGAAGCAAATCATGATCCTCATGGTTACCGCGCTCGACGAGCCGGGCGATATCGAACGTGCCCTCGCCGCCGGGTGCAACGACTTCCTCAGCAAGCCCATCAACAAATTCGCCCTGCTCATCCGCGTGAAAAACATGCTCGAATTGCGGCACGTCGTTGACGAGCTCGAACAACTCAAACGCTACATCGACGGCGTCGAAGACTCCCTCGGCCCGAAGCATTAAAATGCCGCTCGTTTAGCCCGAAGCCTGCGGCGACGGCGTTGGGAGGACGTAACCGTTCACAGGGGACTGTCCCGATTTTTGCGGCGCAAAAGATGATGGTGCCGTAAATGTGCTTAATCGCCGCAAAAATGGAACTGTCCCCCTTGCGCCGCGGGAAGGGGACAGGTCCATGTTTTCGGCCTACCGTTTGTCCACAAAATACGTTTTCACGCCGAAAAATGGACCAGTCCCCGACCGGGGCGTGAATGCTTACGGGAGGACGAAATGCCGATCATGGGTAAAATTCCCGCGTGAAATCGAATGCACCGCGACAATCGAGAGTCTCGCCCTCCGGCAGTGCCGCAAGGAAATCAGCTTCGATGGAAAAAACTCCCGCCGAACGACTTGCCGAGCGCGGTTTCACGCTGGAGCGGGACGTTTTCGGACAACTCGTGTTGACCGACGCCGACGGGCGGAAATGGTCCGGCGTCGAACCCGCCCGGGCGTTCCCCATTTCCAATCCCGGACAATGGGTCTCGCTCTGCGACGCCGAGGGGCGCGAGGTGCTTTGCATCCGCGAATTCGACAAACTTTCGCCCGACTTGCGCCGCATGTTGGAAGAAGAACTCGGCCGCCGGGAGTTCGTGCCGGAGATCAAAAACATTCTCAACGTGGCCGACGACGCCGATCCTTCCGAGTGGGAAGTCGAAACCGACCGCGGCGCGACCACCTTCCTCTTGGATAGCGAAGACGACGTCCGCCGGCTCGGTCCCCATCGGGCGCTGTTCATCGACACCCACGGCATCCGCTACCTCATTCCCGACACGCGAAAACTGAACGCCCGCAGCCGAAGATTATTGGAACGGTATTTTTAGGAAAAAGTTGAATTTTCCGCTTCCTTCCCTGTCCGCTCGCTAATCGAATACGATTTTCTTTCCGGGCTGTGGTAGGCGATAAAAAGTTCGGCGAGAAAACCCATCGACATGAGTTGGCCGCCTAATAACAGCAGGGCCACGGCGTAGAGGGAGCGGGGACTTTCGACGAGATGGATTGCGGGACCGAAACCGAAGAGCCAGTAGCGGGACCAGCGGATGACCTCGATGAGGAGCACGAGTGCGCCGAGGGTGAAGGCGGTCAGGCCGACGGTGCCCAGCACGTGTTGCGGGCGCTGGCCGAAGCCGGTGAGGAACTTGACCGTAAGCAGGTCTAAAAATCCCTTGACGAAGCGGGCGACTCCGTATTTCGAGCGGCCGAACTTGCGGGCGCGGTGCGCGATTTCGATCTCGCCCACGCTATAACCGCGGCTGGCCGCCAGCACGGGGACGAAGCGGTGCAGTTCGCCGTAGAGCTGCACTTCGTTGAAAATCTCCCGCCGGTAGCACTTCATGCCGCAGTTGTGGTCGTGCAGTTTGACGCCCGTCAGGCCGCTCACCATGCCGTTGAAGACGCGGGAGGGATAGACCTTATGCCACGGATCGTGGCGGACGCGCTTCCAGCCGCTGACGACGTCGAGGTCTTTTTGCATTTCGGCCAAAAAGCGGGGGATTTCGTGGGGGTCGTCTTGCAGGTCGGCATCGAGGGTCATCACCAGTTCGCCGCGGGCGTGGGAGAAGCCCGCCGAAAGGGCCGCCGCCTTGCCGAAATTTCGCCGAAAGCGCAAGCCGCGGACGCGGGCGTCTTTTTCGGCGAGTTTTTGGATGATCTTCCACGAGTCGTCGCGCGAGCCGTCGTCGATGAAGATGACGTCGAGGTCGTACTTTTCGGCCGCCGCCACTGCGGCAAGCTCGGCGTGGAGGGCTTCGAGGCTTTCGGCTTCGTTAAAAACGGGAATGACGATGGAGAGCATGGGCGGAAGGGGGAAGGCGGAAGGGGGAAGGGGGAAAACGATGAAGGATGAATGGTTTAGCCCCCGCGTCCACGCGGGGGCGATGTGCGATGGATTTGTGTATTGGTGCTTAGGTCTTGAGGCTTGGATCTTAGGGCTTGGCATCCAGGCGTAGCTTCATTCTTATCGGATAAAGGACTCCAAACACGGTTAATTCGGCGACGAGCCAGACGAGGCGGAGGAGTCCGCTGGCGACCGCGGCGGGGGCTTCGTCGATTTGGAACAAGCGGACGAGCAAGACGGCTAAAATCATGTCGCGCACGACTAATCCGCCGGGGATGAAGGATAAGAATCCGACGACGACCGAGAGGCTGACGGCGGCAGCGTAATCGGGGAAATGGTCGATGAGGCCGAATTCGAGTCCGCAGGAACGGAAAACGGCCCAAAGGCTCGCGGCCATGCCCGTCCAGGTGTAGAGCATCGAAAGCCAACCGATGGCAACGGTTTGGTAGGTGAGGTTGCGGGCGGGAGAGGAAAGAGGGGAGAGGGGAGAGGGGAGAGGGGAGGATTTACGTTTGAGGAATTGCATCACTTGCAAAAGCTGCCTGAATATTGGCGGGAGGGTGGGAAGGCCGGCGAGGAGCATGAAGCCGAATGACGCCCAGAGCATGGTGCGTTCTCCCTGGAGGCGGAAGGCGAGGATGCCGACGGCCAGAAACGAGCCGACGGCCATCATGGTCAGCGTTTCGTAAAACACGCTTACCACGGCCAGCGCGGTATCGACGCGGTGGCTGCGAATCAGTCCGGTCCGCAGGATGACGACCATCGCCTTGCCGGGGACGTATTTTCCCAGGTGACCGAGATAATATGCCTGCAAAGTTTCCCCAAGCCCCGCCTCTTGACCGAGGGTTTTGAGAACGTGATGCCAGTACCATCCGGCGGGCAATAGGGCGACGAGGTAGATTAAGCCCGACAGAAGTAGCCAGATGGGGTGGATTTCGAGCGGATGTTCGCCGATCTGCCGCCATGCGCTCACGAGCGTGCCGCGCACGAACCACGCGACGAGCGCGACGATGAGCAGCTTGGCGGCGATGAGCAGGACTTTTTTCATGTACGTATCAAACGGCGAGCCGGGGCGTCCTCGCCCCCAGCCATGCGGTGGCAATATTTTAATGGAACGCCGGTTGGCGCTCCTCCGACGCGGGAGCGTCGGGGAATTACGTTCCCATGCGGAGCATGGGAACGAGAAGGATTACAGGTTGAAAACCTGTCCTACTTCTGGTTAAATATACCACAAAAGAAGTCCCCTTCCTACCTCCGAAAGAAAGGCCCCCGTCATGGCCCGGATCGTCTCGTTCGTCGTGCTGCTGGTCATCTTGCTGCTGATTTTCGGGCTGTTTTTCCAGGTGATGGCCGACTTTTTGCTGCCGATGTTTCTGGCGGTGTTATTGGTGATCATGTTCGGGCCGCTGCATCGCTGGTTCCAGGCGCGGTGCAAGGGGCGCGACCGGCTGGCGGCGGTGCTGACGACCACGGCCATTCTGCTGGTGTTTTTCGTGCCGGCTTCCTTCATCCTGTTGCGGGCGGCGCAGGAAGGGGGAAACCTGTATCGAAAAGTGATCCGCAGGGAGGTGGCCGCGGAGACCAAAGCGAATGCGGCCCGAACGCCGTCCGCCGCCGAGAAAACCGAGCCGGTCGATAATTCCCAAAAGGGCTTGCAGTGGTTCTCGGCGAAGATTACCCTGCTTGGTGGCAAAATCGGCCTGAACCTTAAAGAAGCCGATATCAAGAAGGCGCTGCACGCGAAGATGGAGGAATATCTTACGCCCTTGGCCGTGAGCACTGGGCAGTTTCTCTTGAAATTTCTGGCCGGCGCGTTCGTGATGGTCATTTCGCTCTATTATTTCCTGGCCGACGGCCCGGCGATGGTTCGGGGAATCATGCGGCTCTCGCCCCTGGACGACAAATACGAGGAGCAACTCATCGAGCAGTTCGGCAACGTTACCCGCGCGGTGGTCGTCGCCACGCTGCTTTCGGCGCTGGTGCAGGGGATATTGGCAGGCATCGGTTTTTATTTCGCCGGGGCGGGGTCGGTGTTCCTCCTGACCGTGCTGGCGATGATGTTCGCGATCATTCCGTTCATCGGCTCGGCCGGCGTGTGGGTGCCGGTGTGCCTGTGGATTTATTTCGTCGAGGAACGAACTTGGCCGGCCATACTCCTGGCGGTCTATTGCGCGGGGATCGTCTCGACGGTCGATAACCTCATCAAGCCGCTGGTACTGCACGGGCGGTCGAATATCCATCCGCTCCTGGCGCTCCTCAGCGTGCTCGGCGGCGTTCAGGCTCTCGGTCCGATCGGCATCGTCGTCGGCCCGATGGCCGTCGCTTTTTTGCAGACGCTGTTGGAGATGATCAATAAGGAGATGGCGGCGATCAGTAAAGAGAAGGCTGTGGTTGCGGGAGCAAAATGATGAATGATGATTGCTGAATGCTGAATGGAAAAGCAGCCGCTTGCGGCTCGCAATGAAATGCGATCCACTTTCCCACCGTCGCCGTTGGTTCCGGCTCAACTACCGCGACAGCGGCACATCCCTTCGCCAGAAGACGAGAGCGGCGGCGAGGTAGCTGAGGAGGCCAAAGGCGAGGAGGAGAGCGTTGGCGCGGTAGAGCGGCCAGCCGGCTTTTTCGGGCAGGAGGATGAACTCCTGCGGATGGAACTGGCTGAGGAAGGTGAGATATTCGAGCCAGCCGCCTTCTTTCCACAATTTGCCGACCATTTCCACGATGAAGGAGACCAGAAAGAAACCGATGGCGACGAAGACCGTCCGCCAGCGGTCGCGGGACCAGGCGGATATAAACGTGGTAATGCCGGTCAGGCAGAACATCATCGCGAAGAGGTTCGCCACGCCGGGATAGAATTTGGCGAGCGCAACGCCTTCGATCTTGATGGTCGCCAGGCCGAGCGCGATGCCCAGCCAGACCGAGGCGGCCAGAAGCGCCGCGCCCAGGGCGGCAATGACGCCGGGCGGAACGAGCAAACTGGGGCGATAGACGGGCAGCGAGGCGAGCAGATCCATCGTGCCGCGGCCGATCTCGCCGCTGATGGGGTCCGACCCGCGCCCCACGGCCCAGCCCACGCAGACCAGCAGCGTAACCACATGCACGAAGAGGATGCTGGTCCGCCCGACGGGCGTGGCCAGATCGGCAAGGGGGATGCCGACCAGTTTTTGAAAGAACGGCGGCATGTGCTTCAAAATCGTGGCCACGACGCCGAGTTCGATCTGGCTCATCAGCCAGAGGAAAATCCAGGAAAAGGCGATCAGAATCAAGCCGCTCACCAACAGATGCAGCCAGGCGTCGGAGATCGCTTTTCGCCAAAGGGCGGGATTCATTGGGTAGGGGATAGGGGATAGAGGATAGGGGATAGGATTCATACAAGCCATCGCTCTACGAATAGTACACTTTCCGCAGATCGAAATATACCATTCCCAGTGCAAATTCCCTAGCGCGGGCTACGCCCACAATCCAAGAGATTAACAATTGGGGATTGGGGATTAGGGAACGACAAGTGTCTAACATGCGCGCAAAGCGCGCAGAAACCTCAACCGAAGACTCTATCCCGCAAGTAAAATCTGATTTCACTATCCCCCAAACCCTATCCTCTATCCCCCATCCCCTGCTCCATGCCCAAGTTGCTGCTGCTTTGCGAATATGCGACGTTGAACGGCGGGGAGCAGTCGATGCTTTCGACGCTTTCGGGCGTTCGGGCGGCGGGATTTCGGCCGATTGTGGCTTGTCCGGCGGTAGGGCTGCTGGCCGAATCGCTTGGCCGGCTGGGTATCGAGGTTTTGCCATTTTCGTGTTTCGACGGCGGCGGAACGCGCCTGCCGTTGGCGGAGTTACGCGCGGAACTTGCGAAAGTCATCCGAAACGTCCAGCCCGATTTGTTCCACGCGAACAGTCTTTCGATGGGGCGGCTTTCCGGGCCGGTCGCGGCGGAGTCGGGCGCGCCGAGCATCGCGCATTTGCGGGATATCGTCAGGCTCGGTCCGCAAGCGGTAAAAGATTTGAATTGCCACCGGCGATTACTGGCGGTTTCGGCGGCCACGCGGCGGTATCACGTCGGCCAGGGCTTGGAAGCCGAGAAGACGTTCGTGCTGTATAACGGCGTGGATTGGGAGCGTTTCCGCCCGAGAAAACCGACGGGATTATTGCACCGGGAACTGCAACTTCCGCCCGAGGCGAAGTTGATTGCCGCGATCGGCCAGATTGGATTGCGGAAGGGCCAGGAAGTGTTTCTCGACGCGGCGGATAAATTGGTCGAGCGGCGGCCGGACGTGCATTTTCTCCTGGTCGGCGAACGATGTTCCGCGAAGGGCGAATCGCGCGATCACGAAGCCGGATTATACGCCGCCGCGCTGGGACCGCTGGCCGGTCGGCTGCATTTTCTGGGATTTCGGCCGCAGATCGAGTTGCTGCTGAGCGAATTGACCATTTTGGTGCATCCCGCCCGGCAGGAGCCGCTGGGCCGAGTGCTTTTGGAGGCGGGGGCGGCCGGCGTACCGATCATTGCAACGGAAGTCGGCGGCACTGCGGAGATTTTTCCGCCGGAAAGCGAAGCGGCGATTTTGGTTCCGCCCAACGATCCGGGGGCGATTGCCGCGGCGATGGAAGAGCTTTTGCACGATGAAGAAAAACGCCGCCGGTTAGGTTTGGCCGCCCGACGGCGGATCGAAGCGGCCTTCGACGTGCGCTTGGCAGTGGCGAATTTATTGTTAAACTATGGGGAAGTTATGTGAATGAGGAGTCCGGGTGGAGAATGGCGTAAAGGGCAGATCATGGAAGACAAGAATAGCTCGATGGTCGTACATTTATTCGACGGCCATAATCCCATCATGTAACATTTTTCCGAATGTCATAAGTCATCGTGTAAGGAGGAAAAAAAGTAAAATGGAAAAATGGAAAAATGTCTTCAGCTTTTTTCTTGCTTTATTCAGAAAAAACTCTTTTTCCCTTTTTCCAATTTCCCTTTTTTCCCTCCCCTTACACTTACTTCATTCCGCTAAATCGACACAAAGAAACAAATTTCGCCATGTCCGTTCCACCCGAAAAAACGCCGTCGGCAGCGCGCGCGAACTTGTATTCGATTTTGATCTGCGCGAGCGTGGGGTTGATGCTGGGGCGGGTGCTGGCGGTGGAGTCGGTGGATAAGATCGGGCTGGAGAAGGACCGCATCGCCCATCTCGACCGCGATATCGCCGCCGCCAAGGCGTCGCTCCTGAAAAAAGGATTGCAGGGCGAGGCGCTCGAAAAGTCCTCGAAAGCGAAAGAGGAAACGATTCGCCGCGACGCCAACTTGCGGCGGCCCTTTTTGAGCGCCAACGACCGCAGCCGCTGGTGCACGGTTCGGGCGCTGGTCGAGCCGGAAATGCGCGTCCCCGGCGAGCCTTACGCCATCGAGAAGGTGATCCAGGAGCCGAACTGGGACACCATCGACATGGTCCAGCACAACGGCCATCTCTATTCGAGCAAGCCGCCGCTCCTGGCCACGCTCCTGGCGGGCATCTATTGGGTCATTTTCCATCTGACGGGCATGAGCCTGGGGACGCATCCGTTCGTCGTCGGGCGAATCATGCTGATTCTCGTGAACGTGCTGCCGCTGGCAATAGGTTTCTGCTTGCTGGCGAAATTGGCGGAGCGGTTCGGGGCGACTGATTGGGGGCGAACGTTCGTCGTGGCGGCCGCCGCGTTCGGCACTTTTTTGACCACCTTCGCCGTAACGTTGAACAATCACGTTATCGCCGCGGTGGCCTGCATTGTTTTTATTTATTTTGCCGTGCCGATCTGGTTCGACGGCGAGCGCCGCATGCGCTCTTTTTTCGCGGGGGGTCTGGCGGGAGCATTCATGGCGGCCAACGAACTGCCCGCCCTCGCGCTGTTCGCCGGCGTCGGCCTGGCCCTGTTGTGGAAAGCGCCGCGGCAGACGCTGGCCGCTTATTTGCCGGCGGCGCTGTTGGTGGCCGTGCCGTTTTTCGCCACGAACCAGATCGCCTTCGGAACGCTCGAAATTCCCTACATGCACCGCACCGCCAAGGACAATTGGTATCACTACGAGTATATGCGCAATGGTAGAACCATCAAAAGTTATTGGAACAATCCCGCGGGCGTCGATCGCGGCGAAAAGTCGGTTGCCGTTTATGCCGCGAACGTGCTCGTCGGGCATCACGGCATCTTTTCACTGACGCCGATCTGGCTGATGAGCGTTTTCGGAACGTTTTATTGGCTCTTGAAAGGACCGGAGCGAAAACTGCGCGAATTGGCGTTGCTCGTGGGCGCGGTGTCGGCGGTGTGCATCGGCTATTTTATTTTCCAACCGCTGGAGAATCGGAATTACGGCGGGGTGGCGAGCGGATTCCGCTGGGCCTTTTGGATGGCCCCGCTGTGGCTCTTGGTCATGTTGCCCGCCGCCGACGTATTTTTGCGCAACAAATGGCTGAAGGCGCTGACCCTCGCGATGTTGATCGTTTCGTCGCTTTCGGCAGCCTACCCGACTTGGAATCCGTGGAGCAATCCGTGGATCATCGATTTCGTGCAATACCTCCGGTCATAATTGTCTCTCACCAAGGCACAAAGGCCGCAAAGAAGACGATAGAAAATAAAATCACCGCTCGCAAATCGGCTAATCGTTCGCGACCTCCGCGTCCTTCGTGCCTTGGTGAGAGTCAATTGTTGCCTAGCCGACCGTTGAAAAAATCCGGTGTTGGGGTGGCAGTTGCACTGCCACCCCCGAAAATCCCGCAAAATTAGGGAGGGCGATACAACTGCCATCCCAACTTGGGACGAAATTCCACTTTTTCAACGGGCTGCTAGCCGAAGCCGGCATTAACGGAAGGAAATGCAATGGAACCATCGGAAAATCCCTACGCCTCGCCGACCGCCGACCTGACCGCTCCCTTCTCGATGACCCCGGAGATCGCCGATGCGGAAGCCATTCGCAAAAAGTACCTCAGCCACGAAGCTTCCGTGCAGTCGATCGGCATCCTCTACTGGTTGGGCAGCATCGTCTGTTTCGTCGCGCTATTTTTCATGTCTTATATGATTGTGTCGAGGGGAGGAAATTTCGGCTTCGAGACTTTATTCGGGTTGCTGTATCTCGGCATCGCCGTGCTGGGCCTGTGGCTGGGTTACGGCTTTCGCAAACTCGATTCCCGCGTGCGAATACCGGCGGGCATCCTCGCCGCGTTGGGGCTGCTCCAAATTCCCATCGGAACGCTCATTAACGCCTACATTTTGTACCTGATCTTCAGCGCGAAGGGTAAAATGGTCTTCTCGCCGGAATACAAGGAAATCATCCGGCAGACGCCGCACATCAAATACCGCACGTCGCTGGTTTCGTGGATCTTGCTGATACTCGTGCTGGCGTTGCTCGCCATTGGAATATCGATGTTTCTCGTGAGCGGACGGTGATTTTAGCCGGGGAAGTGTTGAATCCCGCGTCTTCGCCAAGCAAAAGCGATCGCAATAATGATTCCCATGCCGAGGAGCGCGAAGGCGGAGGGTTCGGGCACGGGTGCGATTTTATAGACGATTCCGCCCGTGCCGTTCGACGGGGTGTTGGTTGCCAAGGCGTAGAGTTCGCCGTAGGCGTCCTGGCCGAAACCATGCACGGTTAAGCCGTTGGGCAAGACGCCGTTGGGACCGGTCAAATCGGGTGAGAGAAACTCCTTAATTTCTCCGGTTACAAGGTCGGCGTAGAAGAGGCGGCCATCGACCCGCGGAGGCAGGTTTTTTAACGCCAGATCGCCGAAGACGTACTTGCCGACGAGTTCGGGGATTGCCGAACCGCGATAGACGAAGCCGCCGGTGATGGAGATGCCGTCGCCGTGGTCGTATTCGAGAGTTCCCAGCGTGCCGACAATGGGATCGATCAGGCCCGCGGGCACTCCGGGGCTGCGCGCTCCCACGTTTCCCGTGGCCCGGTCGAAAAGGAAGTCGCCCTCCTTGACCGCCCAACCGTAGTTGCCGCCAAGGATGACCCGGTCGATCTCCTCGATGGTTCTCTGGCCAACGTCGGCGAGGATCAGATCGCCGTTCGCGGTATCGAAGGAGAAGCGGTAGGGATTGCGGAAGCCGTAGGCGTAGATTTCGGGCACCTGTCCGGCTGCTTGGAAGGGATTGGTCGTCGGGATGCGGTACTGGCCGTTGGCGCTGACGGGATCGGAACTGCCGGGATTCAGCGCGGGATTCAGGGGATCGATGCGGAGCATTTTTCCCAGCGCGACACTTAGGTTCTGGGCGTTTCCGCCCGGCTCGACGTGGCTCGCGCCCACGTCGTTGGCGTTGCCGCCGTCGCCCGTTCCCAAGTACAGATAGCCGTCCTGGCCGAAGGCGATCGTGCCGCCGTTATGGTTGTTCGCGTTCTTGCCGAAGGAGATCAACTCGCGGCGGGAATTCGGATCGACGACGTTGGGATCCGCCGCGCTCATTTTCCATTCGTTGATCGCCATCTTGTAGCCTTGCGTGGCGTTGTTGGGCGCGGGATAAGTCGGCGAAGTCGCGGCCGGAATCAACTGGCTGTTGTAGGTGTAAAGGGTGCGATAACCGGGACTGCTCGCGCTATTGAAGCCGGGATGGAAAGCCAGCCCCAGGAATCCGCGCTCGTCGTTGGCGTTGGTGGTATTCAACGGCGGAGCGACCAGGCTTTGCATGTCCAGGGCGGAACCGGGCAATAGAGCGCCGTTCTGAATAAGCCGCAGCAAACCGTTTTGCTCCACGACGAACAAGCGGTTCGTGTCGCCCGGCGCGTTGATCGCATAGTCCGGGGCGGCCAAACCGGTGGCGACGGTCTGCAAGCGGATGGTGATGTTGCCCTTCGGGATGGGCGTCAAGGGGGCCGCATGCCCGAGCGTGTCGAGGACGAGCAGGGCGAGGCCGAAGAACGCGAAAAATGTTTTCGAAATCATGGGATTAGCCTCCTAAAATGAGCGGCGATGCCGCGTTTCCAAATGCTCATACCGGCTAAGGCGATGAGCAAAATCGTCAGACCGATGGGTTCGGGGACGGCTTGCGGGACGACCGGAACGCCGATGACGAGTGCATTCGTTTGGATACTCGACGCATTGACGTTGCCGAGCACCGTCAGTTGATGATCGCCGCTGATCCCGCCCGACAAGCCGAGCGTTCCCGCGCCGTCGATCTTCGCATCGTTATTCAATACTACCGGGGCGCTAATGGCGTGGTTGCCCGCCACGAAGAGGGTGGATTCGTTGCCGCCGTTATCCAACGTTAGAGCAAATCCCCCCGTGCTTTGAATCGTGGTGCCGGTCGTGGCGCTGAAGGCAATGCCGCCGACTTTTCGGCCGACGGATATCATGTCAACGATATTGGCGGAGGCGGCTTCGTTGCCGAAACTTACCGCAACGCCCGGCCCATCCGGGACGCCGCTCGGATTCCAATTCGCGGCCGTGCCCCAGTCGGTCGGCGCGGAAGTGCTGCCCCCTTTCCAATCGCTGGTTACCGGCGGAGTGCTGCGGACGTAGGAGAATCCGCCGCCGCTCGCCAAGGAAGTCCAACTCAGGAATTTGATATTCAGGAAAATATCGTCGGCGATCAGATGCACGACCGCATCTTGTCCCACCATGCTGAGCGGCGGATAGGCCCAGGTCTCCCAGTCGGCGAAAGTGAGGGACGGCCAGTTGGCCGCCGAACCGTAAGCCCACTCGGTGCCGACCGGGCTGACATTGTGCGTGAATAACGCTTCTTGTTGGATGTTAAAAATTCCTTGATTGTTCTTGCGCGTGATCCATACGTTGCCGGTCATACGGTCTTGGTTCGCGGGGAGCGTCCAATCGGCCAGATCGGCTTTCGTAAAGGTCAGGTTCGGACCGGTCCACACGACGACGGCTTTCGCAGTACCTCCGCTCGCCGCGAAGCCGACGCATGCGAGAATGAGAAAGGCAATTCTGCTCATGGTAACTCCTTGCGATTAAGGGTTGAAGAATCCGTGGATATTGTCGGACGACGTGGCGAAATTTTCGAAAAAGCCGGGGCGAATCGCCGCACGAACGGTTGAGATGAATCGTCCATCATCAATTCCCCTTCTAAAAAAATCAAAACTACCGGAAATTCTTTCCGTGGATTTTTAACACATTACACTGAATTATATGTTTTAATTTGGCAAGTCAATCATTTGTTAGTAAGTAATGTATCCGGCGGCAGAAGGCCGGAAGATTATGAAATTGAGAGTGACTGCGGAAGGTGGGCATTTGCCCACGAATGGTTATCCGTTGCGAAAAAAACCGGGTAAGGTGCGTACGAGCACACGCCCTATACGCCGTTTCGGTAGCAGTCCGGGATGTGGACATCCACGCACGGAACGATGAAAATGGAGTAAAGTGGACATTGGTACGTTCAGGTTTTACTTTGACGCGGCGGTCGGGAAGCAGGCCGGGTTTCAGTGGCGCTACGTGCCCGCGCGACAGTCTGACCCGGATACCGCCGCGAACTCGAAATTGTCGCCGCCCGATTGGCGAGCACGTGGGGCGGAATGGACCTCCTCGCCGGTATCTATCATGCACGAAATTTTCGAACACACGGCCGATATCGGTTTGCGGATTCGCGCCAAGGACCTTGAATCGCTCTTCGCCGAAGCGGGCAAAGCCCTGTTCTCGGCGATTGTCGTGAACCCCGAGCAGGTCCGGCCTGTCAAAGAAGTGCAATTCGCCGTTAAAGGAACCGACTACGAAGAATTGCTGCACGATTGGCTGGCCGAGTTGCTCTTCACCTTTCATGCCGCGCGGATGGTCTTCGCCGATTTCACGATCCATTTTCACGAAGACGGAATAACCGCCGTGGGACGCGGCGAACCGCTCGATTTCCTGCGGCACGAGATCGATGCCGAAATCAAGGCCATCACCTGGCATGAATTGAAGATCGAACACGTCGAAGACGGCCTGCAAGCGGAAATTATCGTGGACATCTGAAGAAGGCGGAAGGCGGAAGGGGGAAGGCGGAAGGTTGAGTGCAAAACCTCATGCGGAGCTATCAGTTCCCGATCCCCAAATTCTGCCCACTATTCACTGACCACTAGCCACTAGCCACTGCTCCAATGCCCAAGCCCACCCACCACATTCCCCTGGAGCGGATCGACGAATGCACTTGGCGGATTCCCCGCGGTTACAAGCCGGGGATGAACGTTGAGGGGCGCATTTTCGCCGACGATCGGCTGATCGATCAAATCCGCGCCGATCAAGCGCCCGAACAGGTGGCGAACGTGGCCTTTCTGCCGGGCATCCAGATGGCGAGCCTGGCCATGCCCGACATTCACTGGGGCTACGGTTTTTGCATCGGCGGCGTTTCGGCCACCGATCCGGCCGAAGGCGGCGTGATTTCGCCCGGCGGCGTGGGCTACGACATCAACTGCGGCGTACGGCTGATGCGCACCAAGCTGCGCGAGCAGGACGTGCAGCCGAAGATCGAAGGCTTGATGAACGCGCTCTATCGCGGCATCCCGGCCGGCGTCGGCAAGGGCGGTTCGTATCTCTTCGGAGGAAAGGAACTCCACCGACTGCTGGCCGAAGGCTCGGGATACCTGCAAACGCGCGGCTGGGCGACCGAGAGCGATCTCGAACACACCGAGGCCGGCGGTTGCCTTGCCGACGCCGATCCCGACGTGGTCGGCGGCAAGGCCCTCGCCCGCGGCGGCGACCAATGCGGCACGCTCGGTTCGGGCAACCATTTTCTCGAAGTCCAAACGGTCGAGGAAATCTGCGACGAGCCGGCCGCCCGCGTGATGGGCTTGGAGATCGGAACGATCTGCGTGATGATCCATTCCGGCTCGCGCGGCTTGGGCTATCAGGTTTGCGACGACTCCTTGCTCAAATTCCGCAAGACGCCGGCGAAATACGGCATCCAACTGCCCGACCGGCAACTGGCCTGCGCGCCGGTCGATAGTCCCGAAGGCCAGGAATACCTGGGGGCGATGCGGGCGGCGGCGAATTACGCCTGGGCGAATCGCCAACTGCTCATGTGGCAGACCCGCGAAATCTTCGCCGAGTTTTTCGGGCAGGCGTGGGAATCGCTGCAAATGAACCTGATCTACGATGTCGCCCACAACATCGCCAAGATCGAGCGGCATACGGTCGATGGCGTGTCGAAAAAACTATGCGTGCATCGCAAAGGGGCCACCCGCGCCTTCCCGGCGGGACATCCCGAGGTGCCGCTGAAATATCGGCATCTCGGCCAACCCGTCATCATCCCCGGCGACATGGGCCGGGCGAGTTGGGTGCTGCTCGGATTGCCCGGCAGCATGGAAAAATCCTTTGGATCAACCTGCCACGGCGCGGGCCGGGTGATGAGCCGCACGGCCGCCATTCAACACGCCCAGGGCCGGCGGATCGACCGCGAACTGGCCGAGCAGGGGATCGTCGCCAAATGCCGAAGCTGGAAGGGCCTCGCCGAAGAACAGCCCGCCGCCTACAAGGACGTGAGCCAAGTGGTTCAAGTCGTGGCCCTCGCCGGCCTGGCGAAAAAAGTCGCCCGGCTCAGACCCATCGGCGTGGTCAAGGGGTGAGGGCGGGCTAGGCCGCCCTCTCCCCGCGTAATCCCCATTCCTAACGAATATAATCCC
>JADLEL010000156.1 GCA_020846145.1 Pirellulales bacterium
AACATGGACCTGTCCCCTTCCCGCGGCGCGAGGGGGACAGTCCCATTTTCGCGGCGATTAAGCACTTTTACGGCACCATCATCTTTTGCGCCGCGAAAATCGGGACAGTCCCCTGTGAACGGTTACATGAGGTTCCTTTAGAAAGGATTTCATTGCATGATTCTCGATCAAATCGACCGGCGTAAATTATACCGAGGAATGGGCTTTGGTATTTCCGATGCTCTTGGCTACCTTGCCCAAACGGACTTCAATGCCCTCCCCGACGGGAAGCAGGTAATCGACGGGGACCGGCTTTTCGCCGTCGTCCAACGCTATCAAACCAAGCCGGTCGCCGAAGCCCGCTGGGAAATGCACCAGCGCTACATCGACGTGCAATACATCGTTCGCGGCAGCGAACGCATCGGTTACGCGCCGTGGCGCAAAAGCCTGCCGGTTCGAGAAGTTTACGATGCGGCACGGGATGTGGCGTTTTACGAGGCATCGGGCGTTCTGCTGCCCGTTTCCGCCGGGATGTTCGCGATTCTCACGCCCAACGAAGTGCATGCCCCCGGTTTGGCTCCCGCCGAACCGGAATCGGCCGGCGAGGTGCTCAAAGTCGTGGTGAAGTGCCTGTGGGAAAAATATGACGCGAGCGGGCGGAAGTGAAGTATTTTTCTCCCGTCTTGAGTTTGCTGCCCGAGTTAGGATTTCGACTTTCGCCATACCCAAAAGAGCAAACCCAAAAGCCCAGCGCCGAGCAGCGCCAGCGTACCCGGTTCGGGCACGATCGTGCCGATGTTGACGCCCAGGCCGTCGCCGGAGGTGTGGGTGAAATTGACCGTCAGCGAGCTAACGGGATCGTCGATGCGGACCAGCGCCAAGCCGGTGTTCCACCACGGGTCATTGCCGCCGTTGCCGATCTGCGAGTTCTGCATCGAGAAGTTTCCCGCTCCTCCCGAAAAGGACGTCGCGCCCCAGTTTTGGCCGTTGGTCCAATCGCCGAAATAGGTGCCGTTTTGGGATACCGAGGCCGTGCTGGTGCAATCCGCGACGGTTTCATTCGAACCGGGCGTGGGATTGCGACGCCCCAGGCCGGACACGCCCAAAATCAATTTCCCCGCGGGGACCGTGCCGGAAAACGTGTAGGTTACTTGCCAGGCCGTATTGATCGGGTTGGGTGGCGTGTTGAAGTTGGTTCGCGCCAGCATCTCATTGTTGGTCCAGGAGTACGTGTCGCCGCCGTAAGGGAGCGAGCCGGTCGCGATGTTCACGTTTTGAAACCGTGCCTCCGTGAAGTTGACGATGGGGCTGTAGGTCATCAGCACCGTTCCGATCCCTGGCAGGTTATACGTGCCGGAGAACGGAGGCGGAGAGCCGAACGCCGTGGGCGTCATCTGCATCCAGTCCACGTTGTAGCTCGCCGCCGAGGCGGGAGAAACAACTACGGCGAGAGACAAGCCCAAGCAAGCAAGCATGAGGTTTCTTCGAGTAATCACGATGATCCTTTGTAAATCGGGTGGTAGTTGTCGTATGCGGCATCATAGACCTTTGCCCAACGCGTTATTCGTTGCGAGATTCGACGATCCCGCCCAATTCTTCACCTCCATTTTCGCCAACCGTAGGCCGCGAGGCCGAGCAGGCCCATGCCCAACAAGGTCCAAGTCGCCGGTTCGGGAACGGCCTGCTGATACGCCAGGTCGAATCCCATGCCGGTGTCTTGCCCGCCGCTGAGGATATAGTTGGTCAGCGTGGCGGCGGAGCGGTTCCATGCGGAAAACTTTTCGCCGTCGCCGGAGAGATACAGGGCGTTGGTCGTCGGATCGAAGGCGACCCCGTCGGGATTAGGTCCGAGAGGGCCTGAAGGATTCGTCGGGCTGCCCAGATCGACGGTCGCCCAGGGCGAGGAATTCCCGCCGAAATACTCCCACGTATAGTTATCGTTCACGCCGTTCATCGCCAGATTGCCGGGAATCTGAAAGAGCGATCGGCGGCCCGTTCCGTCGGGCACGATGCCGATGCCCACGAGATAACCGGTGAGGGGATCGAAGGCCAGATCGGAGCGGAACTCGCCGACGCTGCCCAACGGTCCCGGAATGAGCGTAACCTCGGTTGCCGCCGTGCCGCTGTTGGAGCCGACGATATAGCGGTAGATCTGACTGTGCCCATAACCCGTCATGTACAGGTTTTGATCGGGCCCGATGGTGAATCCATCGATGATATTCATTCCCGGCGGAAAGGTATCGTGGATCTGCTGGTTGATTAGTTGATTGCCGGAGTCGAGGTCGGCTTGGTAAAGCACGTGGCTCGCATCGAAAGGATGCATGTAGTAGAGCCTACGGTTGTTGTCCATGGCCAGATTCGTAACCATCTTCCCGCCCAGTACTGGACCGCAATCCAGGAACGAGTTGGCTCCCACGTCGTATCGCTGGATCCGGTAGCCGTTGTTGTACAGGCCGAAGATTTCGTTCGTAACGGCATACGCCGAGCCGGACAAAATCAAGCACAAACCGACGCTCAAGGCAATTGATGTTCTCATTGGTATTTCTCCTTGGATGAATGGTAGTTTTTTGAAGGTGTAAGCATCGCGCTGCTGTTTAGCCGCGGCGCTTCCGCAGCCGCAACAATCCCAAGCCAATCAAGCCGCCGATGCCCAACAAGGTCATCGTCGCCGGTTCGGGAACGGGAATGGTGTAGAGTTCGAAGGCCAAATCCTTGGAATACTGGCCGATGAACGACGGCCCGTCCAAGCCGGGGACGTATTTCTGGGGACCTTCCGGCGGCACGTTCGCGTAATATTGGTTGATGTTCATGCCGCCGACTGCATTGGGCATAATACTGATGTGGCCTTGCACGGCGTCGTCCTGAAAGTGGTACAGGGGCAGCGTTGGATCGAGAAGCTGTTCGCCCGGCGAGACCGCCGGGGAGGCTAGGGAATTATTGAGGGTGTAGTCGCGATTGTGCCATCCCCACTGCATCGGCACCACGCCTTGCACCGGATCGTCGAGGGCCACGATTTTCAGCCAATACACCGTGTCCTTCTGTTGGTTGAAGGGCAGGCTCAGTTCGGCATTGTACTTGTACACGGGTTCCGCGGGATTGGTGCTGGAGACTAACTTTTCGGTGAATTGGCCCGATCCGGCCGTCAGCGGATTCGGCGTAAAGGTAACGATTTGCGAATTCAAAACGCTTCCCGGATGGCTCCATGTGTACGGATTGGCCGGATCGCCGACGGCGACGTCGCTCTCGAAGGCGATTAAAAATCGCTGCACCTGTTGCGGCGGCGTCGCCGCGTTGACGTTCATGTAAGAGCCCCACCACGAAAGGTGAACGACCGGCGTGCTTACTTTGTCGGCGAAATCGTCGGCCATGAACGTGCCGCGATATACGCCGGGCGCATCGGTCGGATAGTGCCACGCCGTGCTCAGTTCGTCGTGGCCGGGATAGGTGATCGTGTTGCCCGTGGTATCGGTGATCTTCGTTGCCAGCATCGGTTGCTGTTGGAACTTGAGAACTTGCCCCAGCAAGGGATCGCCCCAAACGGCACTCGTCATCAGAGCGCAGAGTATGAACGATAACGCGAGAAATCCGATTTGTTTTTGTGTTTTTCGCATGATAGTAAACCTTTCAAAGTAACGGTGATTGTTGTTTGCACGAAAAATAGTTGTAGGAACGCACGCATCTCGATTCGCTTCGCATTGCCGGCCTTTCTCGCCGGAGAATGATCTCGCGGCGCGCCGGACAGAGGTTATCTTCGCGGGCACGGCGGCCCGCGCGGGTTGCGAGGCTCCTTCCTCGACTCGCTTCGCTCCTATTTTGCCCGAGAGGCCGCTGCCTCCTTTCGTTTCCGCGCGGCGAAAACCAGCAACCCCAGCCCGGCCGACGCCGCAAGCAGCAAGGTCGATGGTTCGGGCACGGTGCCGATCTGCTGCCGGAAGATCAGGAACTCGGAGTGTCCGCCGGAACCTTCCCCGCTATAGGTGAAGGGATCGGAAAAGAAGCCGGGATCCTTGTTGTACCACATCCATTGGGATTGATTGGATATCCCTTGGATTGCATTGTATCCGTGGAACGCGCCGTTGACATTCTGCGGACCGATCGCCAGTGCGCCGACTCCCGGCGCGGCATTGGGCAGCATTCCGCTTTGATCGACCCAGCCGACGCTCGATCCCGCTCCGCCCGCGTTGGCGTTGGCCAAGGCAATCTGGCTATTGATAAGCCCAAGATCGGCGACCGTCAGCGTATCGCTTTCAATGCCCGAATCTCGGTCGATGCCGGTTGCGAAAACTCGCCAACCGGTCCCGCTCAATAGCGGACCGCCCTGCAATTGAAATCCCGCCAACGCCCCTTGGTAAACCGCATCATCGCTCCATGCCACGATATACACGTAATCCGTCGGCGCGGGAGAGGGAACCACATATTGCTCGGCGCCGACGCCGAGTACCGTATAGGGCGGGGAAGGATTCAAAACGCCCGCTCCGGGCGGATTAACGTAGATATCCCCCGCCGCGAGATTTCGCATGCCCCCATAGTACGTCGTCATGCCCGCCGTGGGACCGAAGCCGAAGCCGTAGGCATTGTCCACGGTAATGGTCACGCTCAACTGCGCCGCTGCCGGGGAGGAGGCGGCGACCGTCAATAGCAAAATAATCGCAAAGCATCGCATTTTCATGTAGTAGTCCTTCGTAAATGGTGTAGATTGATGATAAATGGCTGGAAACAACTCCTCGTCAATTCGCTCGATCCGATGTTGGAAACGATCGCAAGGAAACCTTTCGCGTTAGCCCGCTTGGGCAACCGCCCCTTCCTCGCGCGGCGTGCTCGATGGATTGGGAACGGTTTCGCCGCGCGATCGCATCGCGCTTTCGGCCGATTTCTTCCTCTCCCCTTGGGAGAGGAGTAGAGGGTGATAACCGGATGATCGAGCATCAACCGGCAAACCTTTTCTACCGGAAGGTCTTCACCCTAATCCTCTCCCCGTGGGAGATGGAAGAACAAATTCGCTTTTCGCAATGGTTCGGTGTTGATTCGATAACCTCCTTTCCTGCGTCCCTAGTTCGTAAAACTCCTCTTCGATGAATAAACCGATGGAAGGCATTGCGGCCTCCTTCGCGGCCCTATCGTTCCGCGCCCCGCGAGAGCGGCAGAGATCGAAAAACACCGCCGCCTCCAAAGGTTTGCAAAGATAGGAATGAACTCCCAGGCTCAATGCGCGAATTTCGTCTTCGGCCGCGTAGGCGTCGGTCAGCAGGCAAACGACCGTTCCTTCGGGAAAGGGCCGAATCATCTCGACGACGTCGAAACCGCTGAATTCGCGGACTTGAAGGTTGACGATGCAAACGTCGGGCGCGCCGGCGGACCAATCGTGCAGCAATTCCCGGCCCGTGGCGAGGAAGTGAATTTTCAATCGTTCGGCCTGGGCTTCGGCCAACAGGTGGTTGTAATCCGAACGATTGGCATCCACGATCCAGACGATGGGTCGATGAATTGAAACTCGATCTGCCGCATGGGAACGCATGTTTGCACCTGCTCGTTATTTGGGTGTCCGATTTCGACAAATAGCACAAGCCGTGCCAAGGCCGCGAATCGAACTCGAATAAACGCGCCAAGTCCTTGCGGCGAAAGGAGATGAAAATATTTATGGCGTTTTCCCGGCCCGAAACGTTAAATAATGCGGCCGCGGATGATGGTAGAAAAGATGCCAACGCCGGTTCATTTCATGCCAATCGGCTTGGTTCATCGCGCACCGCGGAAGCCGCGACGCGATACCGCGCTAAGAACGTCGCAAATTACGCCGCGCGATTACGCGAGGGCATCGCGCGAGGGCATCGCGCGAGAAGAAAATGATTGAAGTTCCTCATCCCAATCGCTACCCGAGACGCCCCCGGTGCGTCCGCCGGTTAAATAAGATGCCGAATGGATCGAGCGATCGGCGTCGGCTTAAGCCGCCCGCTTGAATGCCTTGGTGCGCTTCGGAAAGAATGCGTCCAGGCCGTACTTGTGAAGTTTTCGCGCGAGTTGATGGCGTTCCATGCCGAGCAGTTGGGCCGCTTCGCTTCGATTGCCGTTGGTAAACTCCACGGTTTTACGGATGTGCTCTCGCTCCACCTCCGCCATCGTAATCCAACGTCCTTCGGCGATGCCGGCACGACGGTCCTTCAAAATGTCCGCGGCGCGGTTTTCCGCGGCGCTTTCTTCAAGGACAACGTGCGGAAAATCGGCCCTCCTTGGGGCGATTTCCGCGTCGAAAACGGCCTCTTCCTCCCCGGCAAAAACGTCTTCCGGCAAAATCGCTCGGCCCGGACTCGAAAAGCACGCGCGCTCCAACATATTCTCCAATTGCCGCACGTTTCCCGGCCAATCGTAGTGCTGCATCCGCCGGAGAGCCGACGCGGAAAGCTGTTTTTCGGGCAGTCCGTGGTTGAACGCAAGTTTACTCATGAAATGGCGGGCAATTTCCGCGATGTCTTCCGGCCGCTCGCGCAAGGGCGCCGTCCGCAACGAAACCACGTTCAGGCGATAGTACAGGTCTTCCCGAAACCGGCCCGCAAGCACTTCGCGCTTCAAATCGCGATTCGTGGCGGCGATCACGCGGACCTCGACGGGAATCTCCTGGTGGCTGCCGACCGGACATACCGTGCGCTGCTGGAGTACGCGGAGCAATTTGGTTTGCACGTCGATTCCCAATTCGCCGATCTCGTCGAGAAAGATCGTTCCCCCCTCGGCTGCGCGAAAGCAACCCAAGGCGGCGTAATCGGCCCCCGTAAAGGCTCCCTTGAGGTGTCCGAATACATGGCTCGAAAACAACGCTCCCGGAATGGCCGCGCAATCGACGGGGATGAAGGGCTTCTCCGCCCGCGGGCCGAGCGCGTGGATCGCGCGGGAGATGACCTCCTTGCCCGTCCCCGTGGGACCGGTGATCAACACGTTCGACGGGAACGCGGACGCGGCGAGAATCTGCTCTCGAATCTTTCCGGCCCAGGGGGAGATGCCCACGATCCCCGTAAGTTCGGATTTCCGCATGGAGCGGGAAGGAAAATCGGTCTGCATGATGAGTGATCCTTGTGATGCATCCCGCATTGCCCGTTCGGGCAACGTCCACGAATAATACCGGTGTCGTAACATTTTTTATGGGTTGGGCGAATCAAGCGCGGCACGAACCAACGTATAACCGTTGAGAAACGCACGCGCGGGTCCGCGCTGCGCTTGACCCACCCTACTGCTTGCATTGAATTCGACGAAAAAAGCTGGCGCTCAATGGAAGACGATCCACTCAAGTGGGACTTCTTCGTTCGAGCGCGGTCGCTGCCTCATCGGGTAGGGGGAAATGATGTTTTGAAAAGTCAATTATGACAATCTATCCTGAAATTATTAAAAGAATGTTGGAATTAGTCAAGAATTAAAGTTGGAATATCATTTCCAAGGCACAAAAGAATCGTCGTATCTACCTGACAGATATATATTTACGTCAAAAAACAAAAAAAGGGGATAAGTCCAATTATTGACACGAAAGAGCAGTTTTGGTAGATTTCCGACATGCCGCGAACAGCCCGCATCGCTCCTGGGGGAATGGTTTTTCACGTGCTCAACCGCGCGAATGCTCGGGCGCGGATATTCGCCAAGGAAGCCGACTATGCGGCCTTCGAGCAGGTGATGAAAGAGACGCTCTCCAGAATGCCGATGCGGATTTTGGGCTACCTTATTATGCCCAACCATTGGCACCTCGTGCTGTGGCCGGAAAACGACGGCGAATTGAGCGCGTTCATGCAGCGGCTTACTACGACGCACGTAAGGCGCTGGCATCTGCATCGCAAAACGGTCGGTTGCGGGCACCTCTACCAAGGAACCTATAAATCCTTTCCGATCGAGACGGACGAGCACTTGCTGACGGTTCTGGGTTACGTGGAGCGAAACGCCCTGCGCGCGGGGCTCGTCGAGCGCGCCGAAGATTGGCGCTGGTCGAGCCTGTGGCGTTGGCAACATGCGGAAGTAACCGAGGACATGCCGCCGCTTGCACCGTGGCCTGTCGAGCGGCCCAGGCAATGGCTGCTTCAAGTGAACCGGCCGCAACCCCAGGCGGAACTGGAAGCGGTGCAAACGTCGATCCAACGCGGTCGCCCCTTCGGCAGCGCGATCTGGCAAGCCCTGACCGCCGAGAAACTCGGTCTCGAATCCACCTTTCAACCTCGCGGAAGACCAAGGAAATCCAAATAATTGGACTTATCCCCTTTTTCCCGTCCCGGCCGAAAACCGGGTGGACTTCTTCGGAAAAGCGTCCCGGCCGAAAACCGGGTGGACTTCTTCGAGAAAAGCGTGTAAGATGGCAATTTAGGCGATTGCATCATAAGAACCAGTCCAGTATCAAGACCGCGTTTTGTTCAAAGCGGGCACGGTTTGGTTGGCGATTCTGCGAGGTGGGAGCCTCGCGGACATTGCGTTCCCAGGCGGGAGCCTGGGAACGAGAAAATCGCGGCGTTGATGTTGGACAGGTCCTAATTGGACTTATCCCCTTTTTTCAGAAGACCAAGGAAACATAAATAATTGGACTTATCCCCTTTTTGGTACACAGGAGGTAAAGAATATTAGGCGATGGCATTCTTTTGTTGGAGTGGCGTTGGCTGGGTTACTGCTCCTCTCCACCGACATTCGGGCGGCAGATGATTTGCGGAATGGGAAGCACGACGAGCCGGCCACGGCTGCGTTTCCCAAACGGGATGCCACATCCGACCCACTCTTATTGCTCTTGCGGGCACCCGTCATTCATCGGGAACTCGGCCTCCAGCAAGGGCAGATCGAGTCCATTGAGAAAGTGATCGGCGAGGTAGACGAACCGCTCTGGCGTCTGCGGGATGTCCAGTTTCTCAACGCTGAGAACTCCAAGAAGGCATGGCAGCTCATCGACCAAGTCGATTTGAAACTTGGGGGAATCCTGGAGCGGGATCAGCAGGCTCGGTTTCGACAGCTTTTGATACAGGCCCGGGGATTCGATGCATTGCTGACCACCGAGGTGATCAAGGGCCTTAACCTCTCGACGGATCAAGTGCGGCAAATTGCCGGGGTCTTTGAAGAAACTCGAAAGGAAACGCAACGGCTTCAGAAGGAGTCAGCCGGCAAGGCCGAAAAGTTGCTGACCTCTCAGCGGAAGAAGATTGTTGCCCTGCTTACCGACGCGCAGAAGCGGCAATTCCAGAATCTGGCGGGCGACTCGTACGACTTCGGGCGTTTGCCGCGTCGCTTCGCGCGGGCGCCTGAAATTCGTGGCGTCGAAGATTGGATCAACTCGGCCCCGCTGAGCCTGGCCGAACTGCGCGGCAAGGTCGTGGCATTGCACTTCTTCACCTTCAGTTGTATTAACTGCGTTCATAATCAGCCAGCGTACAAAGATTGGTACGGGCGTTTCTCTGGCCAGGACGTTGTGGTGCTCGGCATTCAAACACCGGAGGGAGACGGCGACCGAATCGTGGACAACATCCGCAAAGCTCTTCAACAACAGGAGATCAAGTACCCCGTGGCCATCGATAATCGGAAGGAGAATTGGACCACCTGGGCGAATAACATGTGGCCAGCGGTGTATCTCATCGACAAGCAGGGGTATGTCCGGTATTGGTGGTACGGCGAGTTGAACTGGCAGGGTGCCCAGGGCGAAAAGCTCTTCTGCAAGAGGATCTCCGACTTACTCGCGGAGACAGATGAACCAAGCCGCAGGGTGGACGGAGGAAAAGGGTAGAGTCGAGAGGTGACGCGGTGGGTTAGGCTTCGACATAATCAGTTTCGGGGTTTCCCCGTCTGTGTCTCAATAGCCGCATGCCGTGCTCCGTTTCCACCTCCCGCTCATCGAACCGGACGGGCGGATTCCCCGCATCCGGCTCTCCGACGGGCTTCAGCGGGTAGCACCGGTTCTTGAACCGGTGTGGCACGGCCACAAGAGGCGAGATGGATCCATTCACCCGCTCAATTTGGGCATCACCCGTTAGAGATGTCTGGAACCGATCATCGCGAACTCGATTCCGCAATCTCTTCGGCCTACGGCCCACCGGTTCAAGAACCGGCGCCACCCAGCGATTCTGCAATCTCTTCGGCCTACGGCCCACCGGTTCAAGAACCGGTGCTACCCAGCTGTCCCCCTTCCCGCGGCGCGAGGGGGACAGTCCCATTTTCGCGGCGATTCAGAACATTTACGGCACCATCATCTTTTGCGCCGCGAAAATCGGGACAGTCCCCTGTGAACGCTTACATTCCTTCAAGAGCACGCCCGCGCCGCCGATTGGCCGGCAGGTGAAAATGCTGGGCGGTTTGGCCGCCGGGGCGTAATAGCGTTCGGTAAGCGTCTTTCGCAGAGTGCCGGTCGCGGCGCTTTCGCAGAGCACCATCATGCAGCCGCCCAGGCCCGCGCCGGCGAGTTGTGCGCCCAGCACGCCCGGCACAGAAAGGGAAATGTCCACCATGCGGTCGATATCGGGCAGCGAGCAACCGTACGCGCCCGGCTGGCGTTCGAGCTGCGCGCGCAGCACGCGGTCGGGATCGCCGCTGTCGAGGTCGTCCATGAGCGAGAGCAGATAAGCGTTATTCGCGGGCGATTGCCAGGATTTGCCGTCGCGGGAAACGCGGTCGCCGTCGTGCGAGACGTTCATCAGCGCGCCGATGGCCTGCATGTCGCCCGCCTTGAGCAATGTCGAATACCGCCGCGCCCGCTCGCATTCGGCCAGGCCGAAGAGCACCACTCCGCGAACGGGATACAGCCCCTGTTCCGGCGGTTTGTGCGCGGCGAATAGGGCCGATATGTCCTCGCCGTTAAACAGTTCGGCCAGTTCGCCGCGCGTGGCCTGTTCGGGCAGGTGGAGCAGGATGCGGTAGATGGCCGAGAGCGGCACGCGCAGGTTGCGCATGTTGACGTCGCGGAGCCGTTTCAGCAACGGCGCATACTGCGGAAATAACCGCTGGATCAGCTTGAATCCCAGATGATAGCAGGCAATGCGATGGTTGAACTGGTCCTTGGCATCGACCGTCTTTTTTGCGCTGATGCCCGAATCGCAGACGACGAGCGCATGAGTGTCGGGAAAGGGCACGGTCTCCTCGACCGCGAAATCGAAGAACGCCACGCGGATGACTTTGCCGCGCTCGCCCGACTTGACCGCCGCGTGGTCAGCGCTGCCGCCGCGCGTGCCCACGAACCACTCCCCCTCGCCGCAGAGGTCGATCAGTTGCGAGGGAAAGGTATCGAGGCCGCTGGCCGCCACGGCCGCCTCGGCGGTCGTTACCACGAGGCTCGACGAGGACGACAATCCCGCGGCCATGGGGATATTGCCCGAAACCACGAGGTCCATGCCCGAGAGCGGGCGGTCGCGGAACTTTTTCTGGAGCCGCAACAGCGGCGCGCGGATATACTGCGACCAGTCGCCGCCGTAAGTGCGGCCCAACGCGGACACCTTCTCGCTGTTGACCAACGAGAGCCAGTCGTCCCAGGGCAGATCGCTCAACAGTTCGCTCATCGAAAAGCTACTGCCGGGGAAGCGTTCGGGATCGAGGTGGTGCAGGGCCACGCGATCGTCCGCGCGGACGTGCGCCGCCAGCAGCGTTTCGAAGCCGATGGTCATGAGGTTGCAGTTCCCGCCCTGGTGGTCGATGTGGCGGCCCATCGCATTGACGCGGCCCGGCGAGCGGGCCAGCAGCACCGGCGCGTTTGTGCCCAGAATCGAGGCGGTCCGTTCCAAGAGACTGCGCCAGGCCGCGATCCGTTCGCTCACGACCGCGGCATCGCCGCCGTAAATGCCGGCCAGCGCATTCTGCAGGATTTCGTCTGGCTCGTCGAACTCGTCGAGCCAATCGGCAACCGGCTTGCACCACGCGCACAGAGGCGGCCCGCCGATTGTTTTCCCCGCGGTTTTTTCGCGCAATCTACGTTCGACCTCGAGCAGTTCGGCGGGATCGTTGAAACCGAGAATGCGGCTCGGATCATCCACATTCAACGGCTCGCATCGGTTCGCGCCTTCCGTTTGGGCGGCGAGCAGGCCCACCACGTCCGAAAGGTATTCTTCCCGTTGCGCATTGTCGCGGGTAAGCTTCGAGAGGGCGTGTTTAAGATGAGAGATGCGCGTCAGATAAACCGAGTTGTTGGACCACGCCGAGGCTTCGATCTCGTCGGGCGTCAGGATGAATGGACTTTCGCCGGCAGGCGCGAAGGCAAAGTGCGTGGCGGACTCCGGGATAAGTTCCAAGAGCGCGTTCGCGTTCACCGCCGGTTCCTCGCCCGTCAACAATTCGTAAATCGGCCCAAACGCGCGTTTTAGTTTGTCGTCGCTCGCATGAACGCCCTTGTGCGAGAAGCCCTGTTTAAGCAGCGAGAGCAATTCCGGGCGCGAGAGGGAGCCTGCTTGCAGGGCCAGGTTTCGAAGCCGTCCGAGCGTGCGGCGCTGGCGGATATCGGGGTGTTCGACCACGGCCAGCAGTTTGCCCCGGCCGTCGAGAACCAATCTCCCCTGCGACGATCCCGGCCGGGTGGGCGTGGCCAGCAGGGCCAACGCCAGATTGCGCGAGTAATACTGGTCGAAAAGCCGCTCCAGCACCGGCGGATCGATAATCCGGTCGCCCGCCAGGATCAACACGTCGGCATCGTCGTCGCGGGCGTCGAACGGGGCGAGTCCGGTTCGAGCCGCATCGGCGGTGCCCGCTGCGTTTTTCTGATAAACGAAACTGACGTTGTCGAAAGCCTTGCCCACGGTCTCGACCACTACTCCCGCCAGCGTTCCCACCACCAAGGTGTGATGGCGGATGCCGCACCGATTGTAGATGTCGAGAGCGCGATTGATGGCCGGAACGCCATTGACCGGAAAACAGGCCTTCGGCAGCGTCGCCGACTGCATTCGCGTGCCCTTGCCCGCCGCAAGGATGATCGTATGGGAGGGAACGGGGCCGGGCATGGTTAAAGTCCTCGATCAAACTCAGGAAGAAAAATTGCCTTGGTTAGGGCAATCCGGCAATTAGAATCATTATTGTAGTCTCAATCGATGAAATATGCGAATAATCGATCTGGTGTTTAATTGGTAAAGATAGTAAAACCCGCACGGCCAATAAAACTGGATCAATGGGTAAGGATGGAATATCCGATAAAGTTTACAGCGACGTAAGCCATCTCCCGACGGGAGAGGGGGTAAGATCGCGACCCTCGTTCCGAGGAAAGGCAGCAACCTGCCTAACACCCATCATCCTACCCAATTTGAGGCACGCCATGAGCATTCATCCGCTTGCAATCGTGAGTCCCTCGGCTGAAATTGGCCCCGGCGCGAAAATCGGCCCCTTTTGCGTTGTCGAGGACGATGTTCGCATGGGAGCCGATTGCATCTTGGAAAGTCGGGCGGTCCTCAAAAGCGGCACGACTCTCGGCCCGCGAAATCATCTTTTCGAAGGGGCCGTATTGGGCGGCTTACCACAGCACGTTCACCTTCCCCAACGTCCCGGCAGGGTGGTTATCGGAGCCGACAACGTCTTTCGTGAGAACGTTACCGTGCATCGGGCGCTCGACGAACAACACGCGACCTCCCTCGGCGATAACTGCCTGCTGATGGTCAATAGCCACGTCGCCCACGATTGCCACGTCGGCAATAACGTGATTCTGACGAATAACGTGATGATCGCCGGGCATGTGAACGTCGGCGACCGCGTCTTTATGTCCGGCGCTTCGGGCATTCACCAATTCTGCAATATCGGTACCTTGGCGATGGTTGGCGGACAAGCCCATCTGGTCCAGGACGTGCCCCCCTATGTAACGGTGGACGGCTTGAGCAGTCTGGTCGTCGGGCTGAATCTGGTCGGACTCCGCCGCGCGGGCTACGATCAGGCGAAAATCCAACAACTCAAGGCGGCCTACCGCCTGATCTACCGCAGCGGACTCATGTGGAAAGAGATTTTGGAAACGCTGCGCACCGAATTCGCCTATGGCCCCGCCGCGCTATTCTTCGAATTCCTCTCCGCCACCAAGCGCGGCATCGTCTCCGAACGCCGCGTCCCACCCAACGCCACCCTCAAGATCAAGTCGCGGGAACAAGAAGAAGAGAACCAAGAGGAAACCGTGAAGCTGCGGTACAAAGCCGGTTGATGATTCGAATATTTATTTTTGGAAACGGCATGGCGAATAACCGCTTCCTGAATTCCAGGGCCGAGTCAATGGGCGTTTGCTTGGCCTCTGCTCGCGCACCCATCGGTGGCCGAACTTCGTAATAAATACTAGGTCAGCGTCGGCGGTCTCTTTCGGCGCCGGCCTTTCCAATCGGGCAGCCTTCAGCGCCGCCTAGGCTTCCAGCCAAAAGGGGCATCGCCGCGCGATGCCGGTTTTCGGTCTAGGGTAGTCAATCCAGCCGGTTTTCAAATCCATTGGCGAGCGCGGATTTACGCGAACGCCGTTTTGGTTTAGAATTGTGCATGGCGCCGCCTCCAGGTCAAAGTGGTTAGTACCTGTCCAACATCAACTCCGCGATTTTCTCGTTCCCAGGCTCCCGCCTGGGAACGCAATGTCCGCGAGGCTCCCGCCTCGCAGAATCGCCAACCAAACCTGCCCGCATTGAACAAAACGCGGTCTTGATACTGGACTGGTTCTTAGCCCGCGTAGCTCAGGGGATAGAGCAATGGTTTCCTAAACCATAGGTCGTAGGTTCGAATCCTATCGCGGGTATTTGTAACGCCTGAAGCCATATTTCACTTTTCAACGAAAATGTTTTCCGCAACAAAACTACTTAGTGCTTATCCTTCAATCCATCTCTGTTGGGGTGGCAGTACAACTGCCACCCCAACGTTTCGAGGTTTTAGGATAGGCTCTTAATCCTTTTTCATTTTTCTTCTTCTCCCGCCCCTTACACTTACTTCATTCCGCCTAAATAGAGACCATCATTGGATATTCTCCCCATGCCCGCTCCACCGCCAAACAATTTGACTTTGCCGCGGAAATTCCTGCGGATGTGCCGCCGAAATTGGCGCAAGCCGAAGATCGCCGATTCGACCGGCGCGGAGCTTTCCGGCGGCGAACTGCTCATCCGCACGCTGGCGCTGCGCCGGGTATTGCGGAAAATCTTGAGTCGGGATGAACGGTATGTGGGCGTGTTGCTGCCGCCCTCGTCCGGCGGCGTCGTTACGAATGCGGCCCTCGGGCTGGACGGCCGCGTGAGCGTGAACCTGAACTACACGGTTACCTCCGAGGTGATGAACGACTGCATCGGGCAGTGCGGCATCAAGCACGTGCTTACCAGCCGCCGCGTGATGGAAAAGCTCGACTTCCAACTCGACGCGGAATTCGTGTTCCTAGAAGATTTCAAGGAAAAAATCACGGTCGCCGACAAGCTGCTCTCGTTCGCCGCCGCGCGGTTGCTGCCGATTCCTCTTTTGGAACGAAGCCTCGGCCTGACGGAGGCCCGGCCCGACGACCTGCTCACGGTGATCTTCACGTCCGGCTCGACGGGTTTGCCCAAGGGCGTCATGCTCACGCACGAGAACGTCGGCTCGAACGTCGAGGCGGTCGATGAGATCATCCGCCTGACCAAAGACGATGTATTGCTGGGGATCTTGCCGTTTTTTCATTCTTTCGGCTATACGGTAACGCTCTGGACGGTGCTCGCGCTCGATCCCAAGGGAGTTTACCATTATTCTCCGCTGGAAGCCCGCGAGGTGGGGAAACTCTGCCGCAAGCACGGCGTAACGATCGTGCTTTCCACGCCTACTTTTTTGCGTTCGTATTTGCGCCGCTGCGACCCGGAAGATTTCCGCACGGTGCAGGTGCTTTTCACGGGCGCGGAAAAACTGCCCGGCGAATTGGCCGAAGCGTTCGAGCGGAAATTCGGCATCCGCCCGATCGAAGGCTACGGCTGCACGGAGCTTTCGCCGATCGCCTCCGCGAACATTCCGCCGGGCCGGGGAAATGAAGGCCAATTCGAAGGCGTGAAAGAAGGGACCATCGGCCGCCCGCTGCCGGGAATCGCGGCCAAAGTCGTCGATCTGGACAGCGGCACGGACCTCGGCCCGAACCGCCCGGGGATGCTGCTGTTCACCGGCCCCAACGTGATGAAAGGTTATTTGAACCGGCCGGACTTGACGAAGGAAGTCCTCCGCGACGGCTGGTACGTCACCGGCGACGTGGCCGAAATCGACGAGGAAGGCTTCATTAAAATCACGGGACGGATCAGCCGCTTCTCGAAACTCGCCGGCGAGATGGTGCCGCATCTGCTCATCGAGGAGACGCTCGTCCGCGCGCTGCATCTCGAAGACGCGGAGGAAATCAAACTGGCAGTGAGCGCAGTGCCCGATGCGAAAAAGGGCGAAAAACTCGTCGTTCTGCACACCGGTTTATCGCTTTCGCCGGAAGATATCTGCCGCCGACTGGCTGAGGCCGGCCTGCCGCTCCTGTGGATTCCCGCGCCCGACAGTTTCCGCCAAGTGGCCAAAATTCCCCTCCTCGGCACGGGCAAGCTCGACCTCAAGGGAGTGAAAGAATTAGCGATGGAGCTTTTCGGGCAGGAATAAATCCGGTTCATCCGGTTAGGGCGTACTTGGTTAATGGATATCGCAAGGAGAAGTCGTCGCGGCCTGAAGGGCCGGCAATTCGCCCAGCCCCAGGCATCGCCTGGGGTTTGCGGCATCGCGACGAACGCATGTTTCTCGGCCCACCGGGCCAACCGTTCTCCTCGAGCCGGCGAACTGCCGGCCCGTTGGGCCTCTGAATGCAATAGGAGGGCTACGTTCCCCAGGGCGCTGCCCCGGGCTGGGTGAACTGCTGGGCCTTCGGCCCGAATCAAGGACATCCGTTCCGGGAGAATCCATTATCCGATTCCATTCTCATCAACGTGAAGCCTCAACTTCTCAAATGCGATCTTTCCGCATGAACCGTGAAACCGTTACTCTTTCGGCAGCGGCGTGAGGCGGGCAGCGGCGGGGATTCTCGGCAGCCAGACCGCCATTTCGCCGGGTCCGCGATGCACCCAGGCGTAATACGGGATCGCCGCGAAATCGACGGGCGATCGCTCGACGATCTTTTCACCGTCTTTCATCGCATATTTCAGGCTCATTGCCTTGCCGGCGATGACTTCGACGCCGCCAAGTAGATCGGCGCGGAACGAGGTTGCAAGCGGCGAATCGTCCGGCAGCAGCAGATTCAATACCTTGCCATCCGGCACGTCGGGATGTTCGATGCAATAGACCAGCGGGCCGCGCTGCAAGGCCGTTTTGCCCCGATTTTCCGCCACCTTCTCGTTGCAGATTACCCGCCGCACGGGCATGGGCAGCGTCAATTCCACCGCGTCGCCCGCCTTCCACGCGCGATCCAGCACCGCGTAACCGTTCACCATTTTGATCTCTTCGACGGCATCGTTGACCTTGAGAGTCGGGAGTGCGGAGGATTTCTCCAAAAAACCGTATAGATCACTGGGAACAGGCATTTCTTTAGCCCAGCCGGGGATGCGGAGATTCAAGGTAAAGCGGCGGCTGTCTTGCTCGGGGGTGAGGGTGATTTTTATTTTTCCATCCCAAGGATACCGCGTTTCTTGAACGATCTTCACCGTCGCATCGCCGAGCTTCACCGTGCCCTTTCCGCCCACGTAGAGATTGACGTAAAGCGCGTCGCCCCGCGCCGCGTAAACGTAGCCGGGTAGAGATGCCATGAATCGGCAGACGTTCGGCGGACAGCAGGCGCAGCCGAACCAGGGGCTGCGGTCCGCGCCGCCGGAGGATTCCAGCGGATTGACGTAGAAAAAGGACTTGCCGTCGAGCGATACGCCCGAGATCACGCCATTGTACAAGGAACGCTCCAACACGTCGATGTATTTCGCTTCGCCGTGCAAGAGAAACATCCGCTGGTTCCAGAAGCAGTTGGCGATGTTCGCGCAGGTTTCGCAATAGGCCGCGGCGTTCGGCAGTTCGTAATTTTGCCCGTAGGCTTCCCCTTCGCCCGTTGCCCCAACTCCACCGGTGATATAGAGCTTCTTCGAGACGACGTTGTTCCAGAGCTTATCGATCGCCCGGACGAAACGCTCGTCGCCGGTCAAGGCGGCCACGTCGGCCATGGCGGAGTACATGTAGTTTGCCCGCACCGCATGGCCCACGGCTTCTTCCTGCTCGACGACGGGCTTGTGATCCTGGGCGTATTCGCCGTAGAGTTTGCGGCCGTTTTCGCGGCCGCGCTCATCGAGGAAGAACTTAGCTTGATCGAGATATTTCCGCTCGCCCGTGGCGCGGTACAATTTGACCAGGCCGATTTCGATTTCCTGATGTCCCGGCGGATCGTGCCGGGCGTTCTCGTTGAAGGTGGCGCAAATGTGATCGGCATTCTTCAAGGCCACTTCCAGAAAACCTCGCTTGCCGGTGGCGGAAAAGTGGGCCGCGGCCGCTTCGTATGTATGGCCGGCGTTATACATTTGGTGGGCCGAACGGATGTTGTCCCAGCGGTCCTTGTCGGGCCGGCAAACGACCTTGCTTGGATCCTTGACCGTTTCCCGCGCCGTCCAATAGGTGTAGAGAAAGCCGTCTTTCTCCTGCGCGGCGGCGTAGAAGCTTACGAGATCGTCGAGATATTTCTCCAATTTCGGATCGGGCCGAACGGCCAAGGAATACGCCGCCCCTTCGATGATTTTCGAGACATCGCTGTCGTTGAAGCCCGCCGCGCCCTGCCAGGGCTTCTCCGAAAGTTTGCCCGCCACCTTGAAATTCTCGATGCGACCGGTCTCCTCGCACTTTTGAAAACAGTAGGGAATCGTGGAAACACGGTTGGTTTCCAATCGCGGCTTCCAGAAGCCGTCGGTCAAATGCACGTCGGTGAAAGGTATCGGCGTTATCGGATAGTCGCGCGTTTCCGCGATCGAAAAACACGCATAAAAGCAAAAAATTACCGTTATCGGGATCGTTCGCAGCAACATGGCATTTTCCTTGGGAAAGTCAAGAAGGAACTATGGGTAAAGGTATCAGTCAGCCGTTTTAGCGGAAACTCCACATAATACCGATTGTATTGGAGGCTGTAGTTGATGCCAATTACCCCGTAGTGCATCTTGAAAATCGGAAAAAAGATTGCCGATATCGCCTGCCTTTTGCATTCTTTCATGATTTTAGGCGATTTGTAGTTTAATCCCCCCTTCTAATGGCTTATTTGCTTGACAACCTCTTTTTGCATGTTTTATATTCCGGGTTTCACCGTTCTCCATTCCACTTTCTAGCACGGGAGGAATCATCATGTGCAAGGGACACGCCGGGGGCTGCTGTTCGTCGCTGCATCGCCGCGATTTCATGTCGGCAATGGGAATGTCCGCCCTGGCGGTCAATTCCAGCCTGCTGAGCTTCACTTCCGCGGCAACCGAGGAAACGAAGCCGGCCGCGAAGCCGCGAATTCGCGTGGTGTTTTTTCGTCCCAAGGTTGACAGCTACTGGATGGGCTGGCCAGGCGCGTGCTACGACATCAAGGCCCGCGAGGCCGATTACGTGAAAATCATGTCCGACGCGGCCAAGGAGTTGAACCTCCAACTCGACGTCGATGCCGAACCGGTGGTCGATCTGCCCGGCGTCAACGCGCTTCTGGAACAGTGCAAGCAATCGCCGCCGGACGGCATCGTCATTACCGTGGGCAGTTTGCATCCCAATTACTGGCCGCAGGCCAACCGATTCGCCGCCGAGAAAGGCGAATTGCCGGCGATCGTCTTCAGTCCGATGGGCACGTCGTTCACGGGCCATCTGCAGGAGACGCGCGCCGCGAAGAAGACCCTCGTGGCCGCCACGCAGGACCTCTCCTGGCTGGCCACCGGCATGAGGATGTTTCGCGCAATGTGGGAGATGAAAAACACCCGCATCTGCGTCATCAACGGCAAAAAAACCGAAGACCGCGTACTGGACGGCTTGGGGACCACGCTGCACTATATTCCGCTGGACCGCTGGGTCGAAGAATTCGGCAAGACCGAAGTTACCGCGGAAGTCCGCACGGTCGCCGATTCGCTGAAGAAAAATGCTCAAAAGGTGGTCGAGCCGAAGCCGGATGACATTATCAACGCCACGAAAAACTACGTCGTCGCCAAGCGGATCATGGCGGCCGAAAACTGCCAAGGGATTTCGCTCAACTGTCTGGGGCTGGTGCAGAGCCGGCGGATACCCTGCCCGCCCTGCATGGCGTGGCAGCGCTTGAACGACGAAGGTCTGGTGGGTTGCTGCGAGTGCGATATCACCGCGGCCATTTCCCTGCGGCTGTGCAGTTTATTGACGGGCCGGCCGGGTTTCATGCAAGACCCCGCCCCGAACACCGTCAGCAACACCTTCATGGGCGCGCATTGCAGTTCGCCCACCAAACTTCGCGGATTCGACCAACCCGCCGTGCCGCAGATTCTCCGCAGCCACAGCGAATCGGAGATCGGCGTTTCGCCGCAGGTGCTTTGGCCGAAGGACGAAGCCGTAACGGTGATGCAATTCCTCGATCCGACGAAGATGGTCGTGGGCACCGGGAAAGTCGTGGCCAACATCGACACGCCGCCGGCCGGCGGCTGCCGCACCTCGGTGGAGCTTGCGTTGGATAACGTCGCCGACACGCGCGACTGCAAGGGCTTCCACCAACTCTTCATCCTCGGCAAGCACGACCTGCTGTTCAAGGCTTACGGCCGGCTCGCGGGCATCGAAGTGCTGCCGATCGCCTGAAGCGCGACTGGAGCCGGAATTGAGAATGAAGGACGAAGATGAAGGATGAGGCGCGGGTTTCATCCTTCATCCTTCTTACTTCCTACTTATCCTTATCCCCCTCCTTCAATCCCAGTTTCTCCAGCCACCGGCCGCGGGAGGGCTTGGTCGGCGTCTTGTTTTCCTGCGGCACGGCGGAGGGGGAAATCCCGATCTGTTCCATTTGGCGTTGCCGCTCTTCGATTTGCGACTTTTCGCGGGCGATTTTCGCGCGCTCGACGGAGATCTCGACCTCGGCCAGGCGGAGTTTCTCCCGCCATTCCTCCTGAATGTGCTTCAGGTTCTCCCGCTCCTCGCGGATAACGGCGTCCTGATCGAACATTTGTCCGAGCGCGGCCGCTCCCACCGCCACGTTGCCCAGATTGTTGCTCTGATTTTCGAGCAGCATTTTCAACTCGTCGATTTCGCGATTCTTCTCGGCAATAATGGCGTCGGTCTTGCGGACGATGCTTTCGATCTCCAGCCGTTCCGGCCGCGAACTCTCGTCGTCGGAATCCGATTCCAATGCCGCGAGAATGCGCTGCTTCTCCGCTTCCCAATCCAATAAACCGCCGCTCTTATTCCCCTTCGCGGGAACGACGGCGCTTGCCCTCTTGGCGATCTGCTGCTGGAGTTCGGCGTTCTTCGCCTTCGACTCCCGCAGGTCGTCCATCGCCATTTCGTAGCGTCGTTCGAGGTCGTCGCGGTCCTCCTCCGATTCGTTCGCGGTCCGCTCTTCGGCGCGGGCAAGCTGCTCTTGCGACGCGGCGAGCTGCGATTCCAATCCGGCGATCCGCGTTTGGAGGTCCTTCCGCTCGGCCCGCAGATCCGCGCACTCCTTGACCGCGGCGTCCGCTTCCGAGGCGGCTTGCGCGAGCCGATCCTCCAATTCGCGGCAGCCGTCGCGAATCGACTGCAACTCGGCCGACGATTCCACCTGTTGATTCATGCCCGCTTCGAGTCGCTGGAGAAGTTCGCTCTGGTGGTCCTGCGCGGATTCCCGTTCGGTGGACAGGTCGGCCTGTTGCCGGCGCAGTTTTTTCGCTTCCGCGATCAACTCCGTTTCGCGCTTCCGCAGGTCTTGCACTTCGGCGGCAAGTTCGGTTTCGCGGCGCCGCAGCATTTTCGCCTCCGCGGCCAAACCGGTCTCATGTTCCCGCAAACCTTGCACGTCCGAGGTCAGCTCCGATTCGCATTGCTGCAGTCTTTTGATTTCGGCCGACAGTTCCGCATCCTGCCGCCGCAGTCTTTGAATATCCGCCGAGAGTTCCGCTTCGCGTTTGCGTAAATTGGAGATTTCGAGCGATCGTTGCGTATCGTGCTGCCGTTGGCTCTGGATTTCCGCCGAGAGTTCCGTTTCGCGCTGCCGCAGCGTTTTTATCTCCGCGACCAAAGCCGATTCGCGCTCCATGAAGGATTGGATCTCGGCGCTCAACTCGGAAGCCCGATTGCGCAGCGCTTTCGCTTCGGATTCGCGTTCGGCCTCGCGTTTTTGCAGTTCGCCGCAGCGGCGCTGCCATTCCGATTGATCGGCCGCGCCGATATTTTCGAGTTCGTTGCGGCGAAGCTCGAGTTCCTTGAGGTGCGCGGACTTCATGGCCTTGAACTCGCGGGCGAGGCGGCGGCGGACGCTTTCGGTCTCGGCGGCCCGCGAGTCCAACGCTTCCTGCCGACGGTCGAGTTCCGCCTTCAAGGCATTCAGCCGCTCGCCGGTCGCCGACAATGCGCCGCGGTCTTTTTCCAATTCGGCGCGCGCCGTTTCGAGGGCGTTTTTTTCGCGCAAGAGAGCGGCCAGGTTCGCCTCGGCGGCGTTTTGCTCGTCGCGCAATTCGCTCCGGCGGCGGGCGATCTCCGCCTCGCGGGCCTCGAGCTCGCGAGCCAATGCGCGCTGCTCTTCGAGATACCGCCGATGCAGCGACTCCAATTCCGCTTGTTGGGCGGCAATTTCGGCTTTGAGCTTTTCCAGATGGGCGGTTTGCGCCGCGAGTCCCGCGGCTTGCGCGTCGAGGTCCGATCGATCGCGATCCGCCGCGGTGCGTCGAGACGCCACCTCCTCGGCAATCGATTGCAATTGCGCCGAGAGCGCCGCTTCCGCGCGGCACAACCGCTCCTGCTGGGCGGCAAGATACTCCCGCGCCTTTTCGCGCCTCTCGGAAATCGCGTCGGCGAATTGCTCCGAACGGCCTTCCGCGCCTGGGTTGGGGAGGGATGTTGCTTCCATGACGGATGACTCGATTCCTCGTCGTAAACCTGCTCGAACACCTTGAGGCGAAACCGATCGCGCGCCGCGCGAATAGCGACCGCGGGCGCCGCATCGACCGGATTCCGCAACCCGCGAAGCGCGGAACGATTTCCGCAATCTCATGCCGCCGCGTGGAGGGGATTATTTTCGCGCGTTCCCCAATACAATATCTATACGTCATGCCGCAAGGACGTGCAAACGGCCTTTCCAGTCATGCCGAAGATAACGATTGTGCGAATACCGCCGATCCGCGCTTGCGATGAACTCGTTCCCATGCTCCGCGTGGGAAAGCAATTCCGCGCCGCTCCCGCAGCGCCGAATCACTTGAGCGATTGCCTTCATCTCACCTCCGCCATGAATCGCAAAAATCGGGCTTCGAGCATCCGCCAATCCTTGCCGAAAACCGCCGTGAAATCGGCGAGCCGCGCGGGCGAATCGCATTCCTCGAAGGGCGTCTTGCCCGCGGTCAAAGCAAGATACCGGGCATATTTTCGCGGCTCGGTTTCGATCAGGAAAAACGTCAGCGCCCACGCTTCGGCATAGCCCGCCGATGGATTCATTTGGAAAAATCGATCCGAGGCGACGAGCGCTTGCAGCACCTCGGGGCGATGATTCTTTTTCAGCAGGGCGTTGAATTCGCCGAGCCGGCCGCGATTCACCCGATCGGCCGCGTTCGCATAAGTTCCGGAATCATAAACCCCGCGGGCCTCGAACAAGGTGGCCAGCCCTTCGGCGACCCACACCGGCGGCCGCGCGTAGCGCGAATGCACCCCGGTGTTGAACGCCGTTTGATGCGTGGCTTCGTGAATGACGACCGCGGCGTTTTCCTGCCACCGTCTGGCGTCTCCGCCCATGTCGTAAATGGCGATGCGGTTCGTTTCCTGCGAATAATATCCCAGTACGCCGTTGGGGACGGGAGCGCCTTGGGAGGCGGAAAAACGCTGGAAATCGCGCTGATTTTTGCAAACGATGCCGACCAGCGGGAACGGCGGCGGCAGCGGCTGAAATCCGCGGACCGCGAAATACCGCGTGAAAGAGCGGTAAAGCTCCTCGAAGCGTTCGGCCCACTTGTCGCGCTGTCCGCGGGGATGCGCGATTAAATAATGGCCGGTCCCGCTGACTTCGAAATCGCCGCCCAACTCGCGCAGCAGTTCCGCGCGCAACTCGGAAGTCGAATAGCTGCGAAATTGGTCCGAAGTCTGCCGGAAATTCGCCGCCGCCTCAGGCTTGAATTCCCAAAGCCGGCCGTCGCGGGCGAGCAGATGCACCGCGTTCTCGTTCCACGAGAGCGGCGCGCCTTCCAACTTGCGGCCGGAGAGCGTCAGCTCGATCATGCCCATCGCGGGAAGGGCCTCGCCGGCGATGGCGGGCGCGCCGCAAAAACAAAAAAGCAGGAATTCAATCCGCAAATTCCAAATCGCGGAAAGGAGGTGGGGAAGGCGTTTCATGGTGAATTTGGTTCCGGAGATTTGACGCGGTGGATGGCATAGCCTTTCATGCGGAAGCCCAAGGGGGCCAGGAGCTTCCGCAAGTCGGCTTTTGCCCGGCGCAGGGAGGCGCGGAGCTTATTACGGAGCCTGCGCAAGTATAGGTTTTCGCGACGACCGCGCTGCCAATTTTCCAACAGCCGGCCCAACTGACCAGCGAGATGGGGATCGCTGCCGAGATAACGAGTACGGCAGCGTCCGTCTTGAAGAAAAGCCACCCGATAGCAGGGTCCGAGCCGTCTGCCGCGAAAGTATCTTCCGGAATCGTAAGGGAAAGGTTTCCAAGATGCCCGAAGCGAAAGGAAATCAAAACGGCCTGCTACTCGGTCGGTTCCCAGAAGCGGGGCAGGTAGCCGTATTTCGGATCGCGCTCTTCAACCGGCGCGTCGGTCAGTTTCCGGGTTACGGTCGATACGTAGCCGGAAATTCCCTGCGCGATATCGGAGACCTCGATCAAGAAGCCGTCGGGGATTTTTCCGTGGATGCTGGTCTCGTAATAGTCGCCCCGGTTCCCCATGAGGTAATTGTACCACATTACGTCGCGCCACTTCGGATTATCGCTGTAGCCGATCCACAGGTTGACGACCTTGACTTTGGCTCCACCCGAAACCTTCGCGCGAAAGAGCGTGCGATTGTCTTTTCGTTCCGTGGTTACGTCGGTGATTTTGCTGAGCGGACGGCCATCGAAGGTGTGGGCGACCCACATGAGAAAATCCATGTACTGAACCGGATGGTAGGAGCCATGCACGTAATTTGGGATCATCTCGACCGTGAGCGGGCGCCGCAATTGCCTCTCCATCAAGGCCACGTTGAACATCTTGTAACCGCCTTCGTTGGTTACGCCAAGATAGAAGACGGGCACATGGACCTGCTCCTGAAAGAACGGATAGTAAAACGAGAGGTTCGGATTGATCTGGTCGGGGGTGTAAACGCCTTCATTGCCCATGATGACGGCCGAGGCGACGCGGTCATCCATCGCCGCGGCGACCGGCGCGCTGCGTCCGCGCTTCGAGTGTCCTCCCAAGACCGCCTTGACGGCATCGAGACCGAGGAACTCCTGAAAGGCGTTCATGGCCTGGATGTAAACGACCGCCAATTGGCAGTTCATGTTGTAGTATCCTTTGCCGGTCTCCTTGCGAAGTTGCCCCAGGATGCCGATTTCGCCTTCGAGGCCCGTGCCATCCTCGTATTCGCCGGGATTGCCGAGGACCATGGTGGGATAGCCGGTGCGGGCGGCGATCGGTTCGCCGTAGTTGGCAACCTCGTGCTCTTGGACCGCGCCGGTGCCGCCGCCGAAAATGACCACCTTGCTCTTGCGCGGGGGCGTCGCGTTTCGCGAGTTGTCGGCGGGCATGAGTATGACGCAGGGATGCCTCCATTTCTTGCCGCCGATCTTTTGGCTAAAGAAATGAGCTTTTACCTTGCGGAGTTTCAGGTCCGGATCGGTATCGCCGGCGACGATTTCGTCCGACTCGATTTTGAATTCGCGCGGGACCACGTGCTCCTTTTCCAGAATCGGCCAAATCTCGCGGGGTTTCGGCAGGCTCTTCGCCGCTTCGCTGAAATCGGTCAGGTTCTTCTCGGCCGCGGGCGGTTCGGCCGATACGGCTTTCGATACGACCAGAGAGCAGAGCATGAAAATGAAAACAAGCGAGGCATATCCAAAAGTATCGCGAATCATGGCAGAAACTCCTTTTGGCGAGGCGGAGCCTCGCGGACAGTGCGTTCCCAGGCGGGAGCCTGAGAACGAGTGATCGCACAAGGCCGATGGCGACGTTTACGGTTTGAGTAAGTTATTCTTCCAAGCCCGGGGCGAAGCCGCGGCGCATGGTGTTTTCGGCGGAACAGCGGGGATCGACGAAATGGAGCAGGTAATCGGCCCCGCCGGCCTTGGTTCCGCCGCCGGAAAGCCCAAAGCCGCCGAACGGCTGCCGGCCGACCAGCGCGCCGGTGCAACCGCGGTTGAGATACAAATTTCCGACGCGGAATTCCTTCAGGGCGGCCTCCAAATGCGAGGGTTTCCGGCTGAAGACGCCGCCGGTCAGCTTGTAGGCCGTGGCGTTGGCCAAATCGAGCGCCTCCACGAACGACTTCACCCGCATGACCGAAAGCACCGGCCCGAAAATCTCCTCGTTCGCCAAGCGGTGATGGGGCAGAATGGCGGAGATAATGTGCGGCCCGACGTACGGCTTGCCGACTTTTTCGGCCAAACCGGCGGGCACTTCGCAGGCGAGTTCGAGGCGGCCTTCGCTCTTGCCGATTTCGATGTATTCGCGGATTTTGGCGGCCGCTTTCTCGTCAATCACGGGACCGAAATCGGTGCCCGGTTCGGCCGGATCGCCGATCGCGAGCGTTCGCGTCGATTCGACGAGGCGTTTGAGAAATTGGTCGTGAACGCTTTCCAAGACGATGGCCCGGCTGCACGCCGAGCATTTCTGCCCGCAATAGCCGAAGGCCGATTGCCGGACGCCGAGGACGGCCTCATCGAGATCGGCCGATTCATCGACGATGACGGCGTTTTTTCCGCCCATCTCGCAAACGACCTTCTTGACGAAGTTTTGTCCATCGGGCGTTTCGGCGGCGGCGCGAAGAATGCTCAATCCCACTTCCTTCGAGCCGGTGAAGGCGATCATCGTTACCCGCGGATCGCGGACGAGCACGTCGCCGACCGCGCGTCCCTCGCCGGGGACGAAATGCAGCACATCGCGGGGCACGCCCGCCGCCCAGAGCGCGTCGCATAAGGCCTGCGCCACGCCGCGGGTTTGCGTGGAAGGCTTGACGACCGCCGTGTTGCCCACCGCCAGCGCCGCCACGGTCATGCCGCAGCAAATCGCCAGCGGGAAATTCCAAGGACTGATGACCGAGACCACGCCCTTGGGCTGATACCACTGCAAATTCAACTCGCCCACGTATTTTCCCAGCCGCTGCGGCAGGAACAACCGCACCGCCTCGCGGGCGTAATATTCGCAGAAGTCGATGGCTTCGCAGGTGTCGGCATCGGCCTCGCGCCACGGTTTGCCCGCCTCGCGGATCATGATCGCCGAAAGCCCGTCGCGGCGGTCGCGCATCAACGTCGCCGCCTTGAGAATGACGGCCGACCGCTTGAGCGGATCCAGATCGCGCCAGGCGGGAAATGCCTGATGAGCCTTGTCGATGGCGTCCCGGGCTTGGATCGCCGTGGCGGCCTGGGAGATGACGGGCACTTTTGTCGAGGCGACTGACCGCGCATAAGCTTCCCGCTGGTCGGCCTGCGAAAAATCGCGAAATGGCTCGTTGATCATCGGCAGTCCGTCGCCGAAGCCCTCGACGGCGGACGTGAGCGCGTGATGGAGGGCGGGAGCAAGCGAGCCGCCGGGTTCATCCCGGCGCATGGCGGAATCAGATTGCGAATCGATGCGGCGGGATAAACCCGCCGGCTCGCTCTTTGGATGTGGCTCGACTCCGCCGTGGGGCGAGGCCAGCAGCGCTTCGTCGGGATCTTCGTCGGAAAAACTCGCCCGCAGCCACGATTGATTCGACGTATTCTCCAGCAACCGCCGCACGTAATACGCCATGCCGGGGATCATCTGTCCGACGGGCACGTACTCGCGAATCCGCAGACCGCGATGGGCCAGCGCGGCGCGAAGCTGATCGCCCATGCCCGACAGCTTTTGCGTTTCGAGCGCGGATTCCGGCAAGCCGTGTTTTTCCAGCAAGGCGAGCGTATAGGCGATGGAACGGATGTTGTGCGAGCCGAGCGCGAGTTTCACGCCGCCCTGACCGGCCGCCCGCGGCATCGCCGAGACGAACCGCTCGGCCATCCGCTCGAAGCAGGCGTCGGTTTCGCGTTTCGCGGGCCAGACCGGCGCGGGCCAGCCCATCCGCTCGGCGTTGATCACCTCGTAATCCCAATACGCGCCCTTGATGAGCCGCACCGTTACCTGCCGCCCGCTCTTCCGCGCCCAGGCGATGATCCGCGCGGCGTCCTCGTCGCCGCTCTTCAAATACGACTGCATGGCCAGTCCGGCGGGAAAATCGATCTCCTCGCAGCAGCGTTCGAAGAGCGCGAGCGTGAGGTCCTTGAGGGCGAATTGCTCGATGTCGAAATTGATGAGTACGTTGTTTTTCGCCGCCGCTTGCAGGATCGGCCGCAAGGCGTCCGCGAGTGCATCGAGCGAACCCTCGAAATCGATCGCATCGGTCCGCGCGCAGAGCGAACTGATCTTGATCGAAACGTTGGTCCGCGGGATCGGCCCCAGATAATCGCTTTCCAGAACCGCATTCGCGGGCCAGCCGGCCGCCTCGCCGGGCAGGGTTTCGATCAGATCGAGATACCTTTTTTGATAGGCCGCGGCCTCCTCGTTGCTCACGCAGGCTTCGCCCAGCAGATCGACGCTAAAGGCCACGCCCTCGCTCCACAGTTTTTTCAAGGTGGGCAGGGCGGACGACGCATCCACCCCGGCGATGAAATTGCCCGCCATCGTCGTGATGCTCTTCGAAATGGTCTTGGTCATTATCCCCTTGGCCAAGCCGCCGGCTTTCAGTCCCAAATCCATTCCCGGCGGCAGCGTAACGCCCGGCTGCGTGAGGTAATCGACCAGATAATCGTGTACCAAATCGGGCGTGCCGAGCATGGGGAAGACATCGATGAAGCGGAACAACTGCACCTTGAAGGCCGGGTCTTTCATCGACCAGTTCATGAGTTGATCGGACCAAAAGCGGGTGGAGAAAATGCTCCCGCGATGCGCCCGGGCGGGCGCCAGCAACTCCTTGCCGATCTCGATCGCCCGGCGTTCCACCTCCGACGACGGCGGCATGACCGGGGGTAGCGTGGTTTTCATCGCCGTTTGTTTTTTTCCCAGCCCGAAAATCGCCATGATATTTAACCTTTGATGGAGCCAACGAACAGGCGGGGCCGAGGACGGCCCGGCTCGCCTTTGGTTTGATAGAAGCACAGCCGATCCGGATAAAAACCCCTTTATAATTCTTTCGAATCGCATTGCCTAGCGTCGAGAAACCGATCTTGCCCGGAATCCGAAAAATAGCAATGTTAGGGGGAATCCATTCTGCCCGCGGGAAGTTAGACTTCCAGTAAGCGTTCACGCCCCGGTCGGGGACTGGTCCATTTTTCGGCGTGAAAACGTATTTTGTGGATAAACGGCAGGCCGAAAACATGGACCTGTCCCCTTCCCGCGGCGCGAGGGGGACAGTCCCATTTTCGCGGCGACTTAGAGCACCATGATCTTTTGCGCCGCGAAAATCGGGACAGTCCCCCGTGAACGGTTACGACTTCCAAGCGATGCCGCTTTTGCGCTTCGCGAAAAACGACCCATTTCCGAAAGACTCCCTTTCCGCTAGAATCGAACCATGCAATTTTCAGAGCAGGACGACGATCGGCACGCGGAGGACGACGCGCCGGAACCGACCGGCTTTCGGTTCCAGTTCGGCATCTCCACGTTGCTCTACATCATGACGGGTCTGGCGGTCCTTTGCGGCTTCATTTCCTGGTTGGGATTGCTGCCGATTCTGCTGGTGATCTCCCTTGCCGGCGGCACTTTTCTGGGATTGCTCTTATGCAATTACTGGGACTTGGGTTTCGCGTTCGAGGATCTGCGCTGGGATGTCGCCAAGTGTTTCATTATCGCCGGAATAACCATCCTCCCCGGCGCGATCTTGGTCTTATGCCGATTCGAGTATTTCCCCACCCGATCTTGTGTCATTTTAAGCGGTTTGGCCTATTTTTTCAGCTTAAAAATGGCTTGGCTGGATATGGAGAATCCGGAAATCCTCATCGCATTTTTGGCCGCCGTGATCGTAATGGCCTTGACCGTTGTCGCGTTCTCGCCTCTTTTAAGGGCATGACCTGGATTATTCATAAACATCGTAGATGCGGCATCCTGCCGCATTTTGGGAAAAAGCGGCAAAAAAGCCGCTTCCACAAATCGTCCACTAAGGAGCAAAATGATGCGAAAAACCTGTTTGATTCTGATGGTTCTCTTCTCGTTCAGCATGGCCGGTTGCGGCAATTCGACTTCGCAACGCCTGATCGGCAAATGGAAATTCGATGCGGCAAAGGCCGCCGGTAAATTGATCGGAGAAGACAAAGACGGCAAAGCGGCCGCGGCGCTGGGAATGATGCAAGCGATGGGCATGAAAATGGAAATGGTCATCGAATTCAAAGCCGATAAAACGGCCAACGTAACCACCACCGGCTTGCCCTCCCCCTTCTCCGGCGTGGTTTCCTGGAAAGTTACCGAGGCGCAAGGCGACAAACTGACCATCGAAATCACCAATCCCAAGGAAAATAAAACCAGCAAAGTTCAAATCACCTTTACCGACAACGATCATCTTCAATTCAGCCCGCCCGATGCGAATGCCAAATCGATGGAATTCGAGCGGGTTAAGCAGTAGTAATGATCGGCGAAAGCCGATATGCCGTTTGCTTATAACCATTCCAGGGTAGGATGGGTTTCCAACCTGTCGAAAGCATTGCCGACGGATTGGAAACCTGTCCTTCATCATGCACCAGCGCATCCCCAACTTGATCGAACAAGCCTTGGCGGCGCTGCGCAACGAGGAATACGCCCGGGCGGTGGCGATTGCCGATCAACTCGCGGTCGATCTGCCGGAAAATCCGCTGGTTCGGTCGATTCGCGCCCAGGGCTTGCTCTACGGCGATAATCCCGAATCCGCCTTGGACGAAGCGCGCAAGGCGGTGGATCTCGATCCGATCAACGCCCACTCCCAAATTTTGTTGGCTTATGCCGCCTGGCGTTGCGAGCGGCCGACGCTGGCTCAATCGGCGTTCGAGGCGGCGGTGCGGTTTTCCGACCGCGAACCGTTCTTCCTGGCCGAGTACGCTTGGTTTCTGGCCAACCGGCGCACTCCGAAGGCGGCCGAAAACGCCGCTCGAAACGCCCTTGAGGCGAACGAGTCGTCGTCCACCGCTTGGGCCGCGCTCGGTTTGGCGCAATTCCGCATGCACCGCCAAGCGGAGGCCGAAACCAGCCTCCGCCGCGCGCTGGCGCTCAATCCCGAGGATATTTACGCCCAATCGGCAATGGTCGCGCTCTTAAACGAGCAAGGCCAAGGCGAACGCGCCCAGGAACTGGCCGGCGCGCTTGCCGAACATACCGGCGCGGAGGATTTGGCCGACTCCCTGCGCGAAGAAGCCAAACGCCGCAAATTGGCCGCGATGCTCCTGGAGCGGAACATCGATCTCGAAGCACCGCCTCCAGAAACTATCAAACGATATTGGCCCGCCATTCTTTCCGCTGCAGTTTTCCTCGGCGCCGTCCTCTATTTCCTCAGCCCCGACCGTCCCCTGCTCGCCCTGATGTCCGTCCTCGTGCCGCTGCTGATGATTTGGCTGTTGGGTTGGATTTGGAGATAGAAGTTCGAACCTTGACGGTAGAGTCCTGAATTACGAAATGCCCGGTGGGATTTCGTCAAAGTTCTCATCCACCTCTCAACGCGCTTTGAAAAACCATTATAATCGGGTGCATGGGAGTTGATGATCTGCAAATACTGCGCGAGGACGGGGCTTGCCTGGTAGTTTTGAAACCGGCTGGCTTATTGACGCAAGCGCCACCCGGCATCGACAGCATGGAAGCACGGATTCGAGCATTCCTTCAGAGGCGGGAGGGGCGCGAGGCGGAGGAGATCTACCTTGGCGTGCCGCATCGGCTGGATCGGCCGGCTTCGGGGGCAATGGTGTTTTGCACGAAATATCGGGCGACCCGGAAATTGGCCGAACAGTTCGAGAACCGTTCGGTAAAAAAAGTGTACTGGGCCTTGGCGTCGGGCCGCGTGCTTCCCGACGCGGGCACTTGGGAAGATTATCTCCGCAAAATCCCCGGCGAAGCCCGCGCGGAGATCATTTCCCCAGAGCACCCGGAAGGCCGAGCGGCCGTTTTGCACTATCGCACTTTAGCCGTCGCAAATTGGGGAACCTGGCTGGAAATCCAATTGGAGACCGGCCGCACGCATCAAGTGCGGGTGCAAGCCGCCGCGCGGGGATATCCCCTGCTCGGCGATGCCCTCTACGGTTCGACCGTGCCCTTCGGTCCGCAACATGAAGACGAACGGCTGCGGGCCATCGCCCTGCACGCCCGGACGCTGGAGTTTCGACATCCCGGCACGAAAGAAATCATCGCGGTAACGGCCCCGGTGGGGGAGCAATGGAAAAAATATCTGAGCATATAAAAAATCATTCCATCCGCTTGCGGATTAGCAGTTGTGGAAGCGATAAACAAACGCGTTTTATCGAGAACGAAATTATGCAGAAGCCCTTGCTGATCGCCTATCATCTGATGTGGACGGCTTACGGCCATTGGTTGCCCAATGATCCGCGAGGCAGCACTTCAAAAACCGTTGCCAGTAAAGCGCTAGCCGAATTGGGTGAAATGCATCCTGGAAGGCGAGACGTTCAGCCGACGGGCGCGGTTATCCGTTCGTTTAAATCCAAAGCTTCCGAAGTATTAAAATATCCATTGCTGTCCTTTGCACCCAATGAATTCAAGGGGGTTGGCGAGGGAATAGCGATAACCGTTCACGAGCACAATTACACGTGCTATGCTTGCGCCATTATGCCCGACCACATACTTCTATTGATACGAAAACACAAACATCAAGCCGAGGAAATGATCGCTCATTTCCAAGAAACAAGTCGGATGCATCTGCACCATGTGGGGATTCGATCTTCGGAGCATCCCGTATGGACGGCCGGCGGATATAAAGTCTTTTTGTATCATCCCCTTGAAATCCGCCGCACAATCCGTTATATCGAAGAAAATCCCATCAAGTGGCGGTTGCCAAAGCAACAATGGCCCTTCGTGATAAAATACGACGGCCGGCCGTTGCACCCGGGGCATAATCCGAATTCGCCGTATGCGAGGGGATTGCGAAGATAGCAAGTCTATTGAGCATACATTGCGAAGCCGCAAGCGGCTGGAAAGAAAAAACCATACCAGAGGATAACCTTCATGCACGATCCTTTTCAGGCCCGGGACACGTTTGACGCGAAGGCGGGGCGGATAGGCATCTATCGCTTGAGCCGCTTGGAAGACGCCGGATTGATGCGATTGCATACGCTCCCCTTTTCGATCCGCGTGCTGCTGGAAGCCGTGCTGCGGAATTGCAACGGCTACGCGGTGCGGGAAAAGGACGTGGTCGATCTCGCGGCGTGGGGACATTCGCGGGTCATCAAGACCGAAGTGCCCTTCAAGCCCGCCCGGGTAATCCTGCAGGATTTCACCGGCGTGCCGGCGGTGGTCGATCTGGCGGCCATGCGCAGCGCGATGCGCCGTCTGGGCGGCGATCCGAAGAAAATCAATCCGCTGATTCCCGTCGATCTCGTCATCGATCATTCGGTGCAGGTCGATCGCTTTGCCTCGCCCGACGCGCTTGCCGATAACGTGCGCATCGAATTCGAGCGGAACCAGGAACGGTACGAATTCTTGCGCTGGGGGCAAAAGGCGTTTCGTAATTTCCGCGTGGTGCCGCCTTCGGTGGGCATCATCCATCAGGTGAATTTGGAGTATCTGGCGAAGTGCGTTTTCGTGCGCGAGGACGAGGCCGGCCCGGTCGCCTTCCCCGACACGCTGGTCGGCACCGACAGCCACACGACGATGATCAACGGCCTGGGCGTGGTGGGCTGGGGCGTGGGCGGAATCGAGGCCGAAGCCGTGATGCTCGGCCAGCCGCTCTATCTCTTGGCCCCCGAGGTGATCGGCTTCGAACTTCGCGGCGAGTTGCCTCCCGGCGCGACGGCCACCGATTTGGTGCTCACCATCACTCAAATTCTCCGCGCCGAAGGCGTGGTCGAGAAATTCGTCGAGTATTTCGGACCGGCCGTTCGAAATATGAAGGTGGCGGACCGGGCGTTGATCGCGAACATGTCGCCCGAATACGGCGCGACGATGGGTTTCTTCCCGATCGACAGCCAGACGCTGGCTTTTCTGCGGGATACCGGGCGGACGGAAGAAGAGGTCGATCTGGTCGAACGCTACACCAAGGAGCAGCATTTATACTGCCATCACGCCGGCCCTCCGCCGCATTACACCAAGGTTTTGCGGCTCGATTTGAGCACCGTCGAGCCGTGTCTGGCCGGCCCCAAGCGCCCACAAGACCGCGTGCCGCTGGGAGCGGTAAAATCGACCTTTTTGCACGCCTTGGAAGCGCCCGTCAGGGAACGCGGATTCGCCTTGGAGGAAGAACAAATCCACCGCAAGGCGCAGATCGACGGCGACGGCGAAATCGGCCACGGCGCGGTGGTGATCGCGGCCATCACCAGTTGCACCAACACCAGCAATCCGCAGGTGATGATCGCCGCCGGATTGCTGGCGAAAAAGGCCGTCGAGCGGGGTCTTTCCGTGCCGCCGCACGTCAAAACCAGCCTTTCGCCGGGCAGCCGGGTGGTTACCGATTATCTGCAAAAAACCGGACTGCAAAAGGCGCTCGACCGGCTCGGTTTCGGCATTACGGGCTACGGCTGCATGACGTGCATCGGCAATAGCGGGCCGTTGCCGCCGCACGTCGCCGCCGCCGTCAACGAGGGAAATCTGGTCGCCGCGGCGGTGCTCAGCGGGAACCGCAATTTCGAGGGCCGCATCAATCCCCTGGTGAAGGCGAACTATCTCGCCAGCCCGCCGCTGGTCGTGGCTTACGCCCTGGCGGGCAGAACCGATCTGGACTTGACCGTCGAACCGCTGGGAACCGGGCGCGACGGCAAGCCGGTGTATTTGCGGGAAATTTGGCCGTCGAAAGAAGAAATCGAGCGAGTGGTCGCCGAGGGCGTTCGGCCGGGGATGTTCGTCCGGCAGTACGCAAACGTGTTCCAAGGAAATGAACTTTGGAACTCGCTGCCCATCGCGGAGAGCGAATTGTTCGATTGGAAGGAATCGAGCACGTACATCCAAGAGCCGCCGTTTTTCGACGATCTAGCCGCCGAGTCGGGATCGATCCAACCGCTGAAAAACGCCCGGGTTCTGGCCATGCTGGGCGATTCGGTTACGACCGATCACATTTCGCCCGCCGGCTCGATCGCCGCGAAGAGTCCCGCCGGCAAGTATCTTTTGGAACGGGGAGTTCCCCAGATCGAGTTCAACAGCTACGGTTCGCGCCGCGGCAACGATCGGGTGATGACGCGGGGGACGTTCGCCAATATCCGCATCCGCAATTTTCTCGCGCCCGGCACCGAAGGCGGCGTAACCCGGCATCTGCCCGACGGAGAAATCCTGCCGATTTTCGACGCCGCGATGAAGTACAGAGTCGAAGGCGTGCCGCTCATCATCCTCGCCGGCGCGGAATACGGCACCGGCAGCAGCCGCGATTGGGCCGCCAAGGGAACGTTTCTGCTCGGCGTGCGGGCGGTCATCGCCTCGAGTTACGAGCGAATCCACCGCAGCAACCTCGTGGGCATGGGCGTGCTGCCGCTGCAATTGCCGACCGGCCAATCGTGGGAAACCCTCGGCCTGACGGGCGAAGAAATCTTCGAGATTCCCAACCTCGACGACGCGCTGCAACCGGGAGCCGAATTGCTCGTTCGCGCGCGGGGTCCCGGCGAAACCATCAAGGAATTTCAAGTCGCGGCGCGCATCGATACGCCCGTCGAACTCGATTACTATCGCGGCGGGGGCATATTGCAGACGGTGTTGCGGAAACTGGCGAAGAGTTGATGATGGCCGCTCTTTCCGTGAACCGAGGTCTTATGTATCGCCCGTCCGCTCCTGCTAATAAATCCGCCGTCGATGCGATTACGATCCGATTTGAATTATTTTCCGTCCGTGATAGAATGGTATTCATCCGCTAACCCGCATTATTCATAAAAGCGATTTGTAGAAGCGGCATCTTGCCGCTTTTGCCTAAAATGCGGCAGGATGCCGCATCTACGATGTTTATGAATAATCCCGTCTAAGAGAATCGGAAAGGTAAAATTATGTCCACCGTCGAATACGCGCATCTTTCCCAGGATGAATTCGGCGCGCCGATCGTAACCGGCACGGGAACCAAAGTCATTCAGATCGTGGGCGATCATGTCTATTGGGGGTGGGATGCCGAGCAAATCCACCGACAGCATCCCGATTTGAATCTCGGCCAAATTCACAGCGCTTTGAGCTATTATTACGATCATCAAGCCGAAATGGACGCCGAACTTAAACGACGCGCAGAAATTGCAGAGGAAATAAAGGCGCAATTGGGTCCGGGGCCCGCAGCGGATAAGCTCAAGGCGACGGGGAGATTGACGTGAGTTTAAGATTCTACATGGATCATCACGTTCCGCGGGCGATTTCCATTTCCTTGAGACAACGAGGCATCGACCTTTTAACCGCTTTGGAAGATTCGCGCGAACGCGCCTCCGATGAGTCCATACTGCTTCGCGCCGCCGAATTAGGACGCATCGTTTATACGAACGACGAGGACTTTCTCGGCATCGCACATCGATGGAATCAAGCGGGGCAACCTTTTGCGGGGATCGTGTTCGCCCAACAGCAGAGGTCGGGCATCGGCAAGATCATCGAGGATTTAGATTTGATTGCCCAGGTAATGGAGGCCGAGGAAATGTCGAATCGAGTACAATTCATCCCTCTTTGAACCTCTCCCTTCCCTTTATGCTTTTGTAAGCGTTCACGCCCCGGTCGGGGACTGGTCCATTTTTCGGCGAAATGACGTATTTTGCGGGCAAACGGCAGGCCGAAAACATGGACCTGTCCCCTTCCCGCGGCGCGAGGGGGACAGTCCCATTTTCGCGGCGATTAAGCATTATTACGGCGCCATCATCTTTTGCGCCGCGAAAATCGGGACAGTCCCCTGTGAA
>JADLEL010000157.1 GCA_020846145.1 Pirellulales bacterium
GGGCTAAACGATAAACTTTGAGGAATTACCCTCAATCCTGAAAACTAATGGCATAAACATCGTAGATGCGGCATCCTGCCGCATTTTAGGCAAAAGCGGCAAGATGCCGCTTCTACAAATCGCTTTTTTGAATAATGCGGTCTAAACCGTCGATCGGTCGTTTGAAAGTTGACTTGCGGTCGTCTTTTCTGCATAATAAAGCGATAACGATCTTTGCTTTCGCGTTCGATACGGCAGGGGAGTGAACTTTGCCGCTCAATCGGATATCGCCACTGACACTATCGTGAAATAAGGAAAATACAATGATTAGAACCGATTCGACGCGGGGTCTGGGAACATCGCGGCGCAGTTTCCTCAAGCGCTCGGCCGCCGCCGCGGCCGCTTTGGCTGGAGCGAGCGTCTTTCCCGCTCCTTGGCTGCGGGCGGCGGGCGCCAACGACGACGTCCGCCTGGGCGTCGTCGGCATCGGCTCGCGGGTGAAGATCGGCGGCAAGGGCCGCGGCGAAATCCGCGATTTTCGCAAGCTTTCCGGCGTGCGCGTCGTCGCCCTCTGCGACGTCGATAGCGCCAATCTCGATCCCGAGGTGGAAGCGTTCGCCAAACGGAACGAAAAGGTCGCGGCCTACCGCGACATGCGCAAACTCCTCGATAACAAGGAGATCGACGCCGTCATCGTTACCACGCCCGACCACTGGCACGCCCTGGCGACCATCTGGGCCTGCCAGGCCGGCAAGGACGTGTACGTGCAGAAGCCGGCCTCCCACAATATCCGCGAAGGCCGAAAGATGGTCGAGGCCGCCCGCAAGTACAAACGCATCGTGCAATGCCCCAACGGTTCGCGGGGACTGAACGGCTACGCCGAAGCCGTCGATTTCGTCCGCCGAGGGGAGTTGGGAAAAATTCTCGCGGTGCGCCTGGTGCATTTCAGCCCGCGCACGAGCATCGGCAAGGTGGGCGGCCCGCAGCCGATCCCCGCCACGCTCGATTACGATCTCTGGTCCGGGCCGGCGGCGGTCGAGCCGCTCATGCGGCAAAATCTGCATTACGATTGGCACTGGCAGTGGCTTTGCGGCACCGGCGAGATGGGCAATTGGGGCATCCATCACCTCGACGGCTGCCGCCTGTTTCTCGGCGGCGGACTGCCCCGGCACGCGATCAGCATCGGCGGGCGGTTCGGCTACGACGACGACGGCCAGACGCCCAACGCGCACCTGGTCTATTTCGACTACCGGCCCGCGCCGCTCATCGTCGAAATCCACAATCTGCCCAAGAACAAGTCCTTCCTGAAGAACGCCGTTCCGGGCAAGGACGATTGGGGAAAAAATTCCATGGAAAGCTACCGCGGAATCGCATCCGGCAAGGTGATTCACTGCGAGAACGGGTACGTAGTCGGCACCGTGAAGAGCCATGCGGCCTTCGACAACGACGGGAAGAAAATCCAGGAATTCAAATCGTCCGCGCCCGATCTGGACCGGAATTTCATCGATGTCGTGCGCAGCCGCCGGGCGGGCGATCTGTCGGCCGATATCGAAGAAGGCCACCTCTCGGCCGCGCTCGTACATCTCGGCAACATCTCCCACCGCGTCGGCAAGACGTCGCCGGACGGCGAAATCTGCGATCGCATCGAAGGCGACAAAGAACTGGCCGCCGCCTACCGGCGGCTTAAAGACCATTTGCTCGCCAACGGCGTGGATTTCGACAAAACGCCCGTCACGCTGGGGCCGATGCTCACATTCGACGCCGGCGCCGAACGATTCGTCGGCGATTTCAGCCAAGAGGCGAATCCGTTCCTCACTCGAAAATACCGTCCCCCGTTCGTGGTGCCGGAAATCGTGTAGGTGATTATTTACGCATTACTCCCCTCTCGCTTTGGGAGAGGGGGCGGGGGTGAGCGCTTTTTGTATGAAACGAACTCTAAAAGTTATTCTTGGACGGCCGCTATCAGACCGTTGAAAAAGTCCGATGTTGGGGTGGCAGTTGCACTGCCACCCCCCGAAAATGCCGCAAAACTAGGGATGGCAGTACAACTGCCATCCCAACTTGGGATGAAATACCACTTTTTCAACGGGCCGCTAACTCCACTCATGCAAAGGATCCAGCCATGAAATTTAACAACTTTTGCGGGAACCAGACCTCATCGCGCAGGGAATTCTTGAGCTACGGCGTGGGCGCCGCCTGGGGCGTCGGCGCGCTGGCGGCGCTGGGCCGCTCGCCCCTGTTCGCGGCCGATGACGCCGCCTCCCTCAAGTCGAAGATGCGCATCGGCTTGGCGACCTTCAAGTGGGGCGCCGATTGGGACATCCCCGCGATCATCGCCAACTGCCAAAAAGCCGGCCTTTTCGGCGTGGAACTGCGCACCAGCTCGAAATATCCGCACGGCGTCGAAACGACGCTCGGCGCCAAGCAGCGCGCGGAAGTCAAAAAACGCTTCGCCGATAGCCCCGTCCGTATCGTGAGCATCGCCTGCAGCGAAGCGTTCGACTCGCCGAAATCCCCGGAATTGCAGGCGGCCGTCGCGGCGGCGAAGGCCCACCTCGAACTCAGCCGCGACGTGGGTTGCGATGTCCTGCGGGTATTCCCCAATGCTTTCCACCCCAACGTTCCCCGCGAGAAAACGATCGCGCAAATCGCGCGCGCGCTCGACGAATTGGGAGCTTTCGCCGACGGCTTGGGCCAGGAAGTGTCGCTCGAGGCCCACGGCACGGCCGGCGAACTGCCCACGATGCGGGCGATCATGGACCAAACCACCCGGCGAAACGTGCGCGTCCGCCTGAATTGCGATCCGCGAGACGCGAAAGGCAAGGGCTTCGCGGAGAACTTCAACCTGGTTAAGGACCGCCTCTCGCGCATCGTTCACCTCCACGACTTGGGCGATCCGGCGTATCCCTACCAACTCATGGTCGATCTCCTCGTCAAGGCGAAATGGACCGGCTGGGCGCTCCTCGAGAGGTCCGAGAAGGTTCCCGACCGCGTCGCGGCGATGTCTCAACAGCGCCAGGTTTGGGAATCCATGCTCGAAAAGGCCGCGCAAACCCCCGTCCGCTGAGAGGTTGTGAAAAAATGGGACTGGCTCCGAACCGAGTTGTTGATAATCACTCGAATATCGGGTATTGTGAGGTGCCTGTCCCAATTTTTTCACAACCTCTGATGCGTGCTGCTCTTGAAGGGAATTCGGGATGGGGGGAAAACGTCTTCCGGCACGCCGGCGCGACTTTCCCGAGCGGTAACCGTTCACGGGGGACGGTCCCGATTTTCGCGGCGCAAAAGAGGATGGCGCCGCAAAAGTGCTTACCCGATGGGCATTGCATCTATCGCGCGGCGGCGGATTACAATCGCGAAGGCGCCGCGAAAGGCGCGATCGTCTTTCGGCCGAGAGAGCCGGCCGCGCCGCGCGTGGTCATCATTCTACCGGGAAAGAGCGCGGACGATACGAAAGCCGTGCGACGCGGCGTGGAGTGGACGGCCGCCGACGGAGAACTCGCACCGCCTTTCGTCGCGCCCGACGGCAAGCGGCGGGCGATTCGCGCAACGCTCGAAAAGTAGCTTTTCCGGCGCTATGGGCGATACTCATTGCGAATCATTCGCTCCCCACCCATCTGGAGATATTTTTCAAAATCCGTCTTTTTTCCTGTCAGGAATCGGGGGCCGGCGGCTTATAAGTATTAGAGGATTTACATTAAACCGTCGATTTACGCGATAAAAAACTTGTTTTGCGTTGTTTCCAAAGCCGGAACGAGGATTTTTATGCCCTGCGCGATCGATGGTGCGACAAGTTTTACCCGGAGGAGGCTTTTTCTCGTTATCAACCGTTTGCAGTATAATGCGATCGTAATTCCAATCGTCAGTAAACATGCCCAACATCGCCAGTATTCTGAAAGATGAAATTCGCCGTTTGGCGAAGCGGGAGATCAAGGTTGAAATCGGCAAGACCAAGCGGGCCGTTCTTCAGTGCCGGCGCGAAATCGCCCAGTTGAAACGGTGTTTAGTCGTGCAGACGAAGACGATCGCCGCTTTGCAAAAACATCTCGCGTGCCCGGCCGCGCCGGCGGCGGAGGAAGCGGGCGAAAAGCCCCGTTTTTCCGCCCGCTCGGTCAAGGCCCAACGAACGCGGCTGGGATTCTCCGCCTTGGACTACGGCAAGTTGGTGGGCGTTTCGCCGCTGACGATCTACGCCTGGGAACAAGGCAAAAGCCGCCCCCGCAAGGCCCAACTCGCCTCCCTCGCCGCCGTGCGGGGAATCGGCAAGCGGGAAGCGCGGCAACGCATCGGCTTGAATGGAATCGCCGTCGCGGAAGAAAACTAGTGGTTCGACAATCACTAAATGACAGGTTAGGGTGCCATGCCCACGCTTGTCGTGGGCATGAGAATCGCCGGAAAACACTGCAACATGCCCACGCAAGCGTGGGCATGGCACCCGTCAAATATAATTTGCAGGACCACCAGCTTCGCTTCTCCCGCCGCATGGTTATTTCTCGCTCTTCTTTTCGGCGGCCGGCTTGAAAAATTCGGCGTTTCCCGTTGCGGCCGACTTGCCGTAAATCTTGATGTTCCGAACCATGCCCGAGTCGTCGAAGGAGCCGAAACCGACGTAACCGAGGCCGAAGGTCTTGTCGTTGGCCGTCTCGACCGGTTTCGTCATGTCGTCGAAAAAGACCTTGACGCCGCCGTCGCTCGCCTTGCGTTCGAGCCGCACCTTGTGCCACGCGCCGCGGCCCCAATGGACGCCTTGGCTCCCTTCCGTGGCGAGCGCCGCCCGCGGCGCGTCGTTCACCAGCGTTACCCGATGCGCCACCGCGTCCTGCCGCAGCGCGACGTGGGCGTAATAAAATCTTTCCGGCGACTGGAAGCCGAAGAAAAAGCACATGTCCTGATGCGGAACCGCTTTGCCCAGCGACATGACTTCCGCGTCGAGTCGAAAATCGCCGAAACGCTTGCCGCGGATCAGGGCGATGTTCAACGGGGAGCGATGCTTTGGCTCGTATTTGCTTTGCGCGAACAACTCCAAGCCGGCCTTCCCTTTTTCGTCCTTGCCGATGCGCCACGCGGCCGGATCGCTAAAGACGAAATCCCTCATGGCCTCCGGTTTGTCGCAACGCTGCTCGTAGAGCAGCCGGTACTCCGCCGGCGGATTCTCGGCAAAGGCCGGAACGAGCGAATTCAGGGCGATGAAGGCGAATGCGCCAACGGCAAACAAAACGGCGATCGTATTCTTCATGACCGAAGTTCCTTTATTGGTAAGCGTTCACGCCCCGGTCGGGGACTGGTCCATTTTTCGGCGAAATGACGTATTTTGCGGGCAAACGGTAGGCCGAAAACATGGACCTGTCCCCTTCCCGCGGCGCGAGGGGGACAGTCCCATTTTCGCGGCGATTAAGCATTATTACGGCGCCATCATCTTTTGCGCCGCGAAAATCGGGACAGTCCCCTGTGAA
>JADLEL010000158.1 GCA_020846145.1 Pirellulales bacterium
AAAACATGGACCTGTCCCCTTCCCGCGGCGCGAGGGGGACAGTCCCATTTTCGCGGCGATTAAGCACTTTTACGGCACCATCATCTTTTGCGCCGCGAAAATCGGGACAGTCCCCTGTGAACGGTTACTCTTTGTTAATATGCCCCCGTTTTTTATTTCCCACCGGTCCGGCAGGCAGGCGTCGGAGGTGACGCCGCCTGCCCGCCAAATCCGGTGGAATGTCACTTGTAAGTCTAATCGTTCAATCGATTGCTTACGATCGATTGCGGATTCTGCGATAAACGCCCAGGCCGATCGCGCCGGCCAGCAGCAACAGCCACGTACCCGGTTCGGGCACCGCCGCGGCGGCGGCCGCGGAGGAGCCGCCGATCGACAACGAATTCACCGTGATCGAAGTCGCCGTGACGACGGACGCATCGAAGACGTTCATCGCGCCGTAGGGGCCGAACGTGGTAAAAGCATTGTCGGCGGAGCCGATAATCGTTCCCAAAGTATGGGTGCCGGCCCCGGTAACGTTGAAGTTGCCGGCGGGAACGATTTCGATCTGCGAAGCCGCGGATATCTGGCCGAACTCGGTCAACTCCAGCGTAAAACCGGCAGCGTAATTAATATTGCCGACCAATGTCGGGCCGTCATAGGTGTTGGCGTCGCTAAGTACGACCTTGGTGGCGGGATCTCCATAGGCCCAAAAACCGCCATGACCGACGATCGGGTCCAAAAAGACGACGTTGCTGCCGGCGACTTCGGTATCGACATACAACATCGTTGCGTCCGACAAAGCGCCATTAAAGCTTACGCCGCCGTTAAACGACGTAGTGCCGGCGGCGTAACTCTGGATTCGGCCGCCGGTCTTGTCGATGATGATCGGCTTATTGTGGGTCACGGGCACCAAGGAATCCAGACCGAGATAAGCGTAGTTGTAAATCGTGACGGCTTTGTCCGTGTCGCCGAGGGTGGCGCCGGAGCCGCCGATATACAGCCGGCCTTCGAGAATATCGATTTCACCCAAACCGGTTTCGGTATCGGCGCCGGAATTGCCAATATCGACGATGGACTTTCCGAGCTTCGTCAACTTGTGGTGATTTGCATGAAGCGAGCTGATCGCGATCATCGTTCGCGTGCCGTTTACGCCGACGCCGCTCATCGCGGTGTCGCCGGTCATGGTGACGCTTGCCAGGGTTATCCCACCGGTCGCAGTGGGAATGATATTATACAGCGCGCCTTTGGTGGGGTCGAAGCCCGGTCCCTCAACGAAGATCGGCACCCCGGGATTGACTTGGTTGAGGTCCAGCGCGCCGGTGCCGTTGATGTAGATGCCGGTGACGCCGGAACTGGCGAGGGAGGCCGTGCGGAGCGTGCCGTTCGTCGCGGTGATGGTTCCGGTGTAGCCGGCCGCGCTCAGATTGAGGGTGAGCAACGTCGAGCCGTCTTGTTGCAAGTTGCCGGCGGTTCCGGTAACGACGTTCGTCAGGGTGGCGTCCACGGGAAGATTGAAGGACAGCGTGCCGGCGTTGAGGACGAGATTGCCGAGGGAGTTGGTCGCGGTGTTGGCGAAGGCTACCGTGCCGCCGTTGACGGTGACGGTGCCTATGGCGTTGGAAACGGCGGAGTTCGCGATGGTCAATTTGCCCGCGCCATTCTTGGTCAGGGCAGGCCCGCCGAGGATGCCGCCGGAGCCGGCGAAGGTGTAATCGTTGCCGAGGCTATTATCGACCGTAATGGAGGCGGGCAGCACGTCGCCCACGATATCCACGGGGGGAGTTCGGGAGCCGGTGTCGCCAAACGTAACCAGATCTCCGTTATAGAACTTTTCGGTATTGGAATCCCAATTCAGGGCCGCCCCGGGATTGGAAATGGAATTATAGACGTCCCAGACGTTCGTCGTGCCGTTGCCCGACCAGGTCAGACTCTTGGCGGAACCCGAAACCTGAAGCAGGAGTTGGGTGGCGTTCGCGCCCAAGGAAAAAACCTGGCGGCTGCCGGAAGTGTCGGGCAGTCCGTTAATCGTCCAACCCGCGATGGAGCCGGTGCGCGTGCCGGTGCATTGCATCAGGACGTAATCGCCGGTAACGAGGACGCCGTTGAGCCGATTCACGTTGATCGTGCCGATGCCGCTCATGGCGATGTTTCCGGTGACGGAGACGAGGTCGTTGACGTCGGAGCCGACGGTGGTGACATTGGCCAGATCGCTTTCGAGCGCGCTGCCGTCGAAGGCAAGATCGCCGACAAGGTTGAGCGTGCCGGCGGTGGGAGTGAAGGTTTTCCCCACGGTGGAACTGTAAACCGCGGTATTGCCGGGCGCGAGCGTACTGCTCATGGCGGAAACGGCGCCGTTGACCGTGCCGCCGCCGCCGAGTTTCTGGCCGCTCAAGAATAAACCGCCCGACACCGCGGATGCATCGATGCTTGCGCCGGAAGCGACAAAGAAATTCGTATTGGTGAAAGTAACGCCGTCGCCCGGCTTCATCACGCCTTCGTTCACGACGATTCCTCCATAGTAGGTCGCATGGGCATTCAAATCGACGCTTACCGAGACGGTCATCGTTCCCGCGCCGTATTTATTAATGACCACGGCGGGCCCGGCCGATGGCGCGGATACTCCGCCCGCAAGATCGAAATCGCCGGCGCCGCGGAAATTCAGCGTCTGCGTGTTAGTGCCAAGGATAAAGCCAAGCGCGCTTTGAATCGTCAATTTTTTCCCCGCCGCGACGGACTCGAAGCCGTGCTGGTCTCCGCCCGAGGTCGCGAGAGTAAGAGCTCCATTGAGTGTATTATTTCCGTTGAAATTGGCGATTCCGGCGGCTTGATTCGAATCGGGACGTCCATAGAAAACAATACTTTCGCTACACGTGATATCATTGTCCAATTCCAAGCGGGCATTTCCCCCGTTGCCCGAGCCACCGTAGATTAAGGTGTTTGAATCACCAACTTCACCCGTACCACCCACGGGGCCCAAGGCCGCGCTGTCTCTAATGCGAACGGTCCCGGAGTACCGGGTACTGCTATTACCGGTGCCGATATACAATAACGCCACGGTGGTGGAAGGACCATTGAGGACCAATGTGCCCGTCCCCACTTTCATTAAGTAATTACTAGTAGTAGTTGTGGCGTTAATCCAAGAACCTGATACGTTGAGTTCCGTGTTTATGAATGCAACGACATTTCCAATTTCCGTCAAGTCGCCAGTGACGTTGACTTTGAAGGGTCCGTTGATTTTAAGACCGTTCGTTGACGATGACGTCTGGCTGCGCCCGCTCAACGCAAGGTGATCGTTGATCTGAATATCGGCAGTGGTGGCATTGAGGGAGACATTAGTGGTGGAAGAACTATATCCCAGATGCAAACCGGAGTTGAAAGTTTGCGTAAAGGCGCTGTTGTTCGACACGGAGCCGCCGTTGTTCGTGGCGGAACTGGTCACCCAAACATCCTTGGTCGGATAATTGGGCCGGGAGAAAGTATAAGCCTGGGCGCCCGCGGCGAAGACGATCGATTTCACCTGGTCTTGTTGATCGGCATCGGTGAGCAAGACGCTCGTGTTGCCGGTAGCGCCGAAGGTCATGGTATCCGCGCCGGCGCCGGCGCCGGTGAGAATCGGGGCGGTTGCCTCGGTCCATTGGGTGGCGATTGCCCAGGTGTCCGTCGCGGACGGACCGGCCCAGGAGAGCGCGGCGCCCCGGGCGCTGCCGCTCGTGAAAAGCATTGCCATCGAACCGAGAATCGGCCCCAAGAAGTAAAAACGACTGTTGCGAAACGAATGAGCCATAAAGCACCTCCAAGGAAAAAGATAAAAAGTTGCGTGGGTCTCCGGGAAAGACCGCCGTCTTCAATCTACGCATTCGGCGATCGTTTTGTCAAGCATAAATCCCGTAAAAAAGGGCCTTTTTCGGCTTCATAACCCGTTTTAGTTGTTTCATTTGAAACATAAAGTTTCAATCGAAACAAGATTCGGAATTGAAGCGTCCGCCGACGGCGTTCACGGCGTTTTTTTCTCTTTCGGAATGTCGGGCTTCAAGCCCGCGCTCGCCTTGGGGTTAATCCGCATTTTTCACAATAACTCACCACGGAGACACCGAGGACACGGAGAAGTAGGATTGGTGGAGATTTTTTCGCAATGGAAACACTGGCAGGGTGTGAATTAAATAATTCTTTTTTACCTTCGAATAATTCGATTTTCCAATCACTAAAGCAAAAACTCCGTGTCCTCCGTGTCTCCGTGGTGAGATATCCGGTTCAACGAACGATCGGGGAGCAAAACGCCTTCCCCGGGGGCAATCGCGGGCAGGGCGCCGCAAGAGATTTTTAACGACAAAAAGAGCCGAAGCTACTCTTGCATCCGGAAAGAAAACGCGGACCTATTTTGCCGCGAGCGCGTTGCCGCAAGCCATGATCGCCGCGGCGGCGATGAGCACGGCGATGCCGCAGAACATGAGGGCGCGCGGTTTTCCGCCGATCCCCTTCCACTCGCCGCCCAGGAATCCCACGGACTGGCTTCCCAGCATGACCACGGTTTGCTGCACGCCGAAGCCGACCGACGCGCCCAGCGCCCCCAGCAGCAACATGCCCTTTCCCAACAAGGCGACGCCGACGAAAAACATCAGGCCGAAAATGGCGGCGAGCGCGTTCTCGCCGGGATTCCGCAACAATACCGGCCAGGACCGATGTTTGGTCATCAAGAAAGCCGGATAGAGCACGTTGAGCACGACGCCGGCAAAGAGCACAGCCGCCCAAAGGGAGACATTGGCGGGGATGTCCCCCGCGCCGCGGGCCTTCATGGCGGCGAGAATCGGACCTTGGCTGTAAACGAACGAGAAAGTCAGCCCGGTGGACAGCACGCCGGCCGCGAACGCCATGGCCAATCCTCGCCGGAATCCCGACGAAGCGGCGTTCCGCGATTTATTCGCGCGTTCGCGTTCCAGCCCCGCAAGCGAAATCAGCACGACGCCCCCCAGCATCACGGCGACTCCGCTCAAAATGGTCAACCCGGCCGGCGAGAGCATATCCGTCGCTTTTTCAAATGCGCCGCTCCCTTTAAACAACAGAGGAACGACCACGCCCAGCGAGATGCTCAATCCCATGAGGATGCCGTTTGCAAGGCTCACGCCGATGCGGGCGAAACACTGCATATACAGGATATTGGCGATGCCCCAGCACAACGAAAAGAGGCTCGATTTGAGCAAGGTCCAATATCCCACTTCACGGTAGGCCCCCAGCGCATCGGGACACGCCAGGAACGTAACCAGCCACGGGGCCAGGAGAAATCCCAAGAGGATGGAAGTGAAACCCCAATGTTCGTACTCGAAACGCCGCATGCATTTGATCGGCCAGGGGCTGGTGCCGACGGCCACGCCCGATAAGATCACGATCAGTAAGCCCAATAGATTATCTTGAGTCATAATTCGTCTTGCTCCATGAGGGATCGTTCACGGATGATACCGGAGCCGCGGCGGCAAGGCAAGTGGTTGACGCGAGACGATCGCCGCGATTTGCGGGATGGCTCGAAGATGGCCCCAGGCATGATTGCATTCTCGATCGAGGCGGATAAAATGGCGCGTAGTTGTCTAATCAGCAGTCCGTTAACGGCCCGTTGAAAAAGCCGGCTATTTGGTTTTGGGTGCCATGCCCACGCTTGCCGTGGGCATGTTTTCCGCGGGATTCTCATGCTCGCGCAAGGGTGAGCATGGCACCCGATCACTTTTTCAGCAGGTTGTCGATTATTCACGCGAGGTCCCCATGACGCGCAATTATCGGGAAGAGATCGAGGCCGCGCTCGCCGGAGGAGCGCCGGATTTCGTGCCGTTTTCGTTTTACGATCTCCTCTATCCGCCGGGCTTCGATCCCTCGCCGCTGCAAAAAAAGGGCATGGCGGTCTGCGCCCGCCGCGACGTCTTCCGCAAAGTCACGCCGCACGTCAAGGTCTCGGAAATCCGGCGGCCGGACGGCGGCCTCCGCACCGTGTACGAGACGCCGATCGGCGAACTGACCTCCCTATCGCACTCGGCCACGTTGGGCATGGCCCCCATCGAACACCCGATCAAGCGCCGCGACGACTACCGGATCGCCGAGTTCATCGTCGCCGACACGCGCTACGAGCCCCTCTACGAGACCTTCCTCGCGGAACGGGCGAAAATCGGCGATGCCGGCAAAACCATCGCCCATACTTGTTACGAACCGCTGCTGGACATTCAAATCGTCTGGGTCGGTCAGCAGCAATTCTGCTACGAACTGGCGGATAACGAAGACGTCTTGATGGAACTCCACGCGGCGCTGGCCGAGAATCATCAGCGGATGTACGACGTGGTTGCGGCAAGCCCCGCCGATTACGTGCTCTACGGCGGCAACGTCGTTCCGCAGATGCTGGGGCCGGACCGGGTGCGGGACCACGTCTGCCGCTGCTGGGATGCGTTTGCCGAACGACTCCACGACCGGGGAAAGAAAATCGGCGTCCACCTCGACGCCGACAACCGCCTGATCCTCGATACGGTCCGCGACAGCCAACTCGATTTCGTCGAGGCGTTCACGCCGCCGCCCGACTGCAGCGTCTCGGTGGCCGAGGCGCGGAAGGCATGGCCGGACAAACGGCTGTGGGTCAATTTTCCCGCGAGCGTCCATTTGCAGTCGGAAGATACGATCCGGCAGGCCACCTTGGAGATCGTGCGGCAGGCCGGCGATCGCAAGGGATTTCTGCTGGGCGTTACCGAGGACATTCCCCGCGAACACCTCGAACGCAGCGTTTCCGCGATTCTCGATGCGCTCCGATCTTGCCCGCTCACGTAACGCCGGGAGCCAATCGGTTATCGTAAGCGTTCACGCCCCGGTCGGGGACTGGTCCATTTTTCGGCGGGAAAACGTATTTTGCGGACAAACGGTAGGCCGAAAACATGGACCTGTCCCCTTCCCGCGGCGCGAGGGGGACAGTCCCATTT
>JADLEL010000159.1 GCA_020846145.1 Pirellulales bacterium
GTGGCCTCCGTGCATTAAGGGTGCAGACGTTATCAAACCTTACTAGTCTGCGCAAAATCCCCATTTGCGGGGAGGCCAATTTTTTATTGCCGCTATTTCGCTCCTTTCAAAAGGCGGACGATCTCTTTAGGGGCGAATGAGGCGAACTCGCGCTCGCCCCTGAAGGGGCGGAAAAGTAAAAGAGGGAGGGGCGATCCGCATCCCCAGGCATGAACGCCTGGGCTACATAAAAGGAACGCATTGGTTGCGGCTGGGCCGCGCTAGGTTATTGCTGGTCCCAATAGGTCATGCCGGCGATTTTTTTCCGATCTGGCGGAGGGCCGAAGAAACTGGCGGCGTAGCCCGCGACGATGGTGACGATGCAACCGATGATATTGATCCATAGGAACGATAGCTGCGGTTCTCCCTCTGGACGATCGAAGAAATAATAAGGCGCGGTTACGGCCAGCGCGATCGTAAGGCCGCAACCCACGCCGACCCAAACTCCGAGGGTCGTCGTGCGGCGGGTGAGGATCCCCAAGAGAAAGACTCCCAGCAGGATTCCGCCGAAGAAACCGATGGTTACTTGGGAGATTTTGAGCAACGAATTTCGACCTTCGTTCGCGCCGAACAGCCAGATGATGATTCCCGCGCTAACCATGCCCATCACTCCCCAAAAGACAGTCAGCCGCTTCGCCAACCGGAGTTTTTGCGATTCCGAAGCAAGGGGGCGCAGCAGGCGGACGTAAAAATCGGTGATCGAACACGTCGCCAGGGAGTTGATCACGGCAATCAATGCGCCCAGCGAGGCGGCAAGAATGGCCGCAATGAGCAGGCCGCCCGTGCCGGGAGGCATTTGGTGGGCAATAAAGTGCGGCAGGACTTGGTCGCCCGTCATTTCCGGCTTGGCCAACTCCGGATGCTTTTGGTAGAAGTAGAACAAACCCAATCCCAACAAAAACAGGAGCAACAGGACGGGCATTCCCACCACGGTTCCCCAAATCAGGCTTTGGACGGCCTCTTTTTCGCCGCGCGTGCTGAGATAGCGCTGGATATTGACCTGATCGGCGCCGGAATAGCTGAGTTTCGTGAAGAGCGCGGAGAAAATGATGGGAAATAGGGTGACTTCGACAAAAGGATTGAAGGAATAAAATTCGGATTTCCCCAAGATACCGAAGGTGCGGTCGTGTCGGCCGGCAAACGCCCAGATTTCGCCCAGCCCGCCGGCGTCGGCCATTAAAAGCCCCAGCACCAACAGCACGCCACCGAGGAGGACGATGAATTGGAAGACGTCGGCCCAAATCACCGAACTCATGCCCCCCATGCCGGCCGTCGCCGTGGCGACGATGCCCATAATGAGGATGCCGGACCAAATGTTCAAACCCGTGAGGGGAGCCAATGCGAGCGCCGAGGCATAAAGGACTACCCCCAGATAAAAACATCGCAAAACCAAAAATAAAAAGCTGGCGATGGCTCTCACCGAGACGTCGAAGCGGCGCTCGAGATACTCGTAGGCCGAAGTGAGTTCGAGCCGGCGATAGAAGCGAACGAAGAGGACTATCGCCGGCGGCAGGGCCAACAGAAACAGCGGATAGCTCAGATAGAGCGGCATGCCGCTGGTGTAGGCATACCCCGGCGCGGCGATGAAACTCACTGCGCTAAACAACGAGCAAAACAAGCTGATGGCGGCGGCGAACCAGGGGGTTTTGCGGCCGCCGAGAAAGTAGTCCGTCGTGTTCCGCTGCCGCGCCATGAAATAGTAGCCGATCCCCAGCAAAATGAAAAAATAGGCCACGAGGACGATCAAATCGAGGAAGGAAATATTCATGGGGCGATTCTCGCGAAGTGGGGATTGCATTCTCGAGCGGTTCAAGAATAGAATGGTTCGATTATAGGGACGAAATACTCCAAGCACAAGCCGCGCGCCTCGAACGAATATCGATCTTGCTAAACGCACTCCCTGCATCCCGCCGCGAACTGAACGTCGAATCCCTCGATGCCGATCTGGCCATTGTGGGAGGAGGACTTGCGGGAACGTGCTGCGCGATTACCGCCGCGCGGGCGGGCATTCGCGTCGTGCTGTTACAGGACCGGCCGGTCCTGGGCGGAAACGCTTCGAGCGAAGTCCGCATGGTCGTCCTGGGCGCGACGGCCTCAATGAGCAACAACAACCGTTTCGCCCGCGAAGGCGGCGCGGTCGATGAGTTCCTGCTCGAAAACGCCTACCGCAATCCCGAGGGCAACCCGCTCATTTCCGACGCGCTCTTGCTGGAAATGGTCGATCGCGAGCCGAATATCCGGCTGCTGTTGAACACCGCCGTGTTTGAAGCCGAAAAACTGGACGAGCACACCCTCGCCGCCGCGCGGGGCTTCTGCCCGCAGAACCAGACGATCTACGAAGTTCGTTCGCCGCTGTTTTGCGATGCCTCGGGCGACGGCATTCTCGGTTATCTGGCCGGCGCGGCATTCCGCATGGGAGCCGAATCGAAGGCGGAATTCGACGAATCCTTGGCGCCGGACGCGGCTTACGGCGAACTACTCGGGCACACGATCTACTTCTACTCGAAGGACGCGGGCAAGCCCGTGCACTTCGTCGCCCCCCGTTTCGCGCTCGCCGACATCGCCAAGATCAAAAGCTGGCGGCGGATCAACGCGACCGACCAGGGCTGCCAGTATTGGTGGCTCGAATACGGCGGAAGGTTCGACACCATCCGCGACAGCGAAGAAATCAAATGGGAATTGTGGCGCGTCGTGTACGGAATCTGGAACTACCTCAAAAATTCGGGCAAATTCCCCGAAGCCGAAAACCTCACGCTCGAATGGGTCGGCACGGTGCCGGGCAAGCGGGAAAGCCGGCGATTCGAGGGCGATATCATGCTGAACCAGCGCGATGTCGTCGCCCGCCGCCTATTTCCCGACGCCGTCTCCTATGGCGGCTGGTCGCTCGATCTGCATCCCGCCGACGGCATTTACGGCGATCGCGATCCCTGCCACCAATGGCACGCCAAGGGCATCTACTCGGTGCCTTACCGCGCGCTCTACAGCCGCAATATCCGCAATTTGTTCCTGGCGGGACGCATCATCAGCGCCACGCACGTCGCGTTCGCCTCCACGCGCACGATGGCGACCTGCGCGCACAACGCCCAGGCGGTGGGCATGGCCGCGGCGCTCTGCCGCCGGCACGGTTTGCTGCCGGCCGAAGCGGCCGCGCCGCCCTGGATCGAAGTGCTGCAACGCGATTTGACGCGCTCCGGCCAGTACATTCCGGGGTACAAGTTCGACGATCCCGACGATCTGGCGAGGCAGGCGAAAATCAACGTCTCCAGCCGGCTGCGTTTGAAGGAGTTTCAGACGGATGGAATGACCGTGCCGCTCGCGGAATCGCGGGCAATGCTGTTGCCTTTGGCGGCCGGGCCGGCGCCCGCAATCGCGTTTCATGTTCGCACGTCAGCGCCGACGCAACTCGAGTTCGAGCTTCGCGCGGCGGTCGAACCGGGCTGCTTCACGCCGGAAGTCGCGCTGGCCCGCAAAACGGTGGATCTACCCGAGGCCGGCGACCGGACGGTGTGCGTCGATTTCGCCGCCGCGCTCGATCGCCCGCAATACGTCTTTATGTGCCTGATGGCGAATCCCCTGGTTTCGGTTTATACGAGCAACTACATGGCAACCGGCGTAACTTCGCTCGTGCATCGGGGCCGCAAGGAAGTAACCGCCGGCGCGGTCCAATCGCCGCCGGCGGGATCGGGCGTGGAGGCGTTCGAGTTCTGGCGTCCCTTGCCGTTGCCGGAAGGCCGCAATCTGGCGTTGCAGCTTGAACCTGCGCTGGATGTTTTCGGCCCCGAACAACTCGTCAACGGCATCGTCCGGCCCACGACGTCGCCGAATGCATGGGTCGCCGATTTCGTCGATGCCGCGCCGACGCTCGCGCTGCGGTGGGATACTCCCCAAAAAATCGGCCGCGTCGAATTGGTTTTCGACACGAATTTGGACGATCCACTCTATTCCGTGCTGTTCGGCCGCGCGGAGAACGTCGCGCCGCAATGCGTCCGGCGGTTTCGCGTCTTCGACGGCCGCCGCCGGTTGCTCCACGAATGCGCGGAAAACCATCAAACGCGGGTTACGGTAAAGCTGCCGGAGCCGGTCGAAGCGGACCTTCTGCAAATCGAATTGACGGCTCCCGGCGAAAAAGTTCCCGCCGCGCTCTTCGAGGTGAGATGTTACGGTTGAGGTCGAAACCGTTCGATTAGCGATGCAATTTAGCCCCCCGTGAACACACGGGGGGCATGCGTCGGGAGGCACATCGAAAAAGTTTCCGAAAAATTCATTTACCGGATGAATCCCGCAACTGGCCCCCGGTGTATTCACCGGGGGCTATATGGCTTAATTGAACGATATAAGCGTTCCCTCAATGGCGCACTTGCAGCATCAGGTCCGTCCATTTGGCCTTGCGGGCGTTCTCCGCCAAGGACACTTCCACTTCATTGGAACCTTCGCGCAATTCGGCGGGCTGAACCTTGGCTTCCAGCCATTCCTTCCCCGCCGGTTCGAGTGTTAGCGGATGGCCGTTCACCGTCGCGCGAACCGCGTCGGCTTTCGGCGGGGCATCGAATCGCAGCCGCAGCGTCAACGTCGCCGGTTTGGTTTCCGTGAATTTTTCGCCCAGCCGGATGCGGGCGGTCGCTTTCTTGCCCCCCGCGAGCGCTTTCGGATTCGCCGGATTGAGCGTCTCGTATTTCTGATAGGGCTGGAAGGGCAGGTTGCCGCCGTTCGCGCCGATGACCCCCCGGACCGACGCGAAGTAATCCTTGTCCATCTTGGCCAGGAGTTTCGGATCGCCCAACTCGCGCCACAGCGGCGAGGTCGGATCGTCGAAGTTGAACATGTAAACGCCGTCCGCGCCCGACGACCAGACGTTCGCCGCCCGGCCGCGATAGGCCAGATCGGTCTTCCGCATTTCCTTGGCGGTTTCGTCTCTGACGCGCGATTCGTCGAGGGAAGGAAAGACTTTGACGCCGTGCTTGCGGGCGAGCGCGACGCTGTAATCCCAATCGTTAAGTTGAAAATAGCCCGAAACCATCCACAGATCGATGAGATCGTCGGCCATCCAGCGTTCGACGTCCAAGCCGATGTTGCGGCAGTATTCGGCGGAATCGGGGGTGCGCGCGGCGATGAGGATCGGCCGCCCGCGCTTTTTGCCGACATCGTCGGCCATCGTGCGAATTCGCCGCAGCAAACCGGTCATTTGCGCGCGTTGTTCCTCGGTCGCGTTCTCGCCGCGCGTCGTAGTGCGGAAGAAGACCGGGTGGCGGAAGAAATCGAGTTCCACGCCATCCACGTCGTAACCGCGGCAGATCTCCTCGACGTAACGGAAGGCGCAGTCGCGGATTTCCTCGCGGCCGTAATCCACCGCCGACCAGCCGCCGATCTTGGGACGCTTTTTGGCCGTGCCCATGAGGTACTCGGGATGTTCGACCTTGAGCTTGTTGTTGCGGAAACGGGCGACATCCCAGGGGGTCGTGCCCTTGTCGTGGACGTCGTTCATGCGGGACGACGAAAAGAACTCCATTTTGTTTCGCCTGCAAAAATCGCCCATGATTTTCAACGGATCGAGCCCCAAGTCGGCCATCGCCTGCAATTGATTGTTCGGATGCGGCTCCATGCGGACCGTGAAAAGCACCCCGGCTTTCGTGAGATGCTTGAACTGGCCGAAACCGTCGGTCGAGCAGTAGGAAACCGTATCGACTTGGGAGCCGGCCAAATCGCTAGTGCGGCACTTGAGGAAATCTTCGGCCGAAGGGCGCGTCATCTGGGCCACCGCCTCGTTGCCGTCGTTATTGAAGAGGATTCGCCGCTGCCGTTCGGCGGCCGCTTTGCGCATGGCCTTCATCGAGGCGTCTGGAGCGGCGCCGTCTTGTGCGGGCGGATCGGCGGCATAAGCCGCTCCCGCGCAGGAGCTAAGGGCGACGAAAAACATGATCCAACGCGAACGGTTTTTACGCGATTGCGCGATATCGGTTCGATTCATGGCAATTTCCTTCGAAAAAATGGTTCGAGAGCGATGTTGCGAGGCCGGATTTAGGGAACTTTCACGCGATAACTGCTGCGATTGATGGCTTCGTGATTCGAATCCTTGGAGTGTTCCAAATTGATTTCCGAAACCGGAAGATAATACTGGGTCGTCGAATAGCAACTGATGAATCCTTCGGCATAAGGGACTTTAACGCGGCTGCCGAAGGCGCCGTCGCTGGCCTCGATGCGCTTTCGCGCGTAGTCGCCGCCGTAACCTTGGGATGCCATCGCATCGAGGCAGGCGATTTTCTTCTCGGCGACGTCGGTGATATCGACGAAGATGTCGTTGTAAAAACCGCCTTGGGCGCCCCATACCTCGGAACGCACGGCCGCGGATCCCGTCCCGAAAAAGAAAACCTGGGCGATCTCGCACGGCGGCGTTTTGTCGCCGGGATCCACGGCCGCGGCTAAATTGATGGCGTGCATCACGATCTGGCCCGTGGTGGCATGTTGGCTCCCCACGCCGGCATTCTCCAAGGGATAATGCGTGATGATGACGTTCGGGCGGAGCTTGCGGATCAAGCGCGCCACTTTGCGGACGATCGCTTCGTTGGCCAACAGCACGGCGTCGTCCGCTCCCAAAAAGTAAACGTCCTGCTCCTTAACGCCCAGGATCGAACAGGCTTTGATAACCTCCTTCGATTTCGCATCGGCGCGCTCCACGATGATCTTATTCAACTCCGCGGCTTCGGGGATTTCCTTGCGGTGGAACATGTCGTCCGAGACCACCTTGTCGTGGACGCGAACGCCGTGCGTGAGGACCGCGCAGCCGGCCCAATCGCCGCGCGCGACGTGATGGGCCATCGTGCCCCCCGATTGGTCGAAAACGTCCGCCGGATGGGCGCCCACCACGAGAATCCGCAGCGGCGTGTGCTGCTTGGCCGTGTTGGCAATTCGGGCGGATCGGGTCAGCGGATCTTTCTCCGCGGGGACATAGTCCGCCGCCGCCGCGTTCTCCCGCGCCGCGCTACCCTCCGAGTCGGCGGCCGGAGTCGTTACGCCGGGCGCCATCGCGCCGGCAAGCGACAGGATCGGCCGTGGAGATGGGGAAGATGTATTAGAAACAGACACGGGCGATCCAATCTCGCCGCAGCCGCCGAGGATCGGTCCGAGAACGAAAGAAACTCCGAGAACGAATACACAATATCGCATGGTTAGTCCTCCCTATCTGGGGTGATTGTAGATTCGGCCCTCGATTCCGTCAAAGCTCCAAGAGGCGGAGGTGGCCGTCGATGTAGGCGTCGAATTCGGCGGCAGGCTCGAAGCCGGGCATCGAACCGCCCGCATGCTCCAGCCAGCCCCGATGCCGCAGAATCCGCTTCAGTGCATAA
>JADLEL010000160.1 GCA_020846145.1 Pirellulales bacterium
CGCAGGCAAGTTTCGATGTCGCGGAGACTTTCGCGGCACGTCAGTTGGGCAAATGCCATGCAGAGAAACTGATCCCGGCAGGAAAAATTGTTGACGCGATAATCGCCTTGGTAGCGATTCACGCATTTGTTGAATTCGTGCCGGGGGAGGAAGTCCATCAGTTGAGCGAAGACGAGCGAGTCGGAGTACATAATTCATTCCTTTCCACCTTGCGGTAGTTCCAGAATGAACATATTTCTCCACGGTTTTGAAGTCGTGCGCGCTCATTTTGCGACGTATTCCCTTAAACTACAACATTTTATAAACTAAATTCAAATCCTCGATGGGACAGATGTGAAAAAATACCAAAAAACACTCCACATATTCATCAACTTACAGAGCGCTATCAACTTTTAGGAAAAGCGGAGGCATATGCAGAGCCAACTAACCAATACCATTCAGCTCCATCAGCGCTGGAATTTTTATGCAATCGTTTTTTTATCATTGATGGGAACGAAAAAAACAGTGGATACACGAGGCGTTATCCATTATTGGAGTGAGTAACAATGAACCTTTCTAAAATCATCAATTCATTACGGAATCAGCTAACGGATGGCTTGCAAATTGAGCAGGAGGATAATGATCGAATCGCAGTCTATACGCCATTTATGTATCAGGATGGCGATCATGTTTCTTTCGCTGTTGCACGTGATGCGGCAACCTCGTTATGGCATTTAACGGATGACGGCGATGTTTTAACACATGCAAGTTATTCGGGAATTAACCTATTAGCCAGTGATCGAGTGTCCCGTTTTAGAGAAACTGTTCAGTTTTATGGCCTTAGAGAACGCCGAGGAGAACTATGGATGCCAATCGAAAATGATGCATTCGGTGATGCCTTTTTTACATTTACGCAGGCATGTCTTGATATTGTGCAGTTGACAAAAATGCCGCCGGAAAGAAAAGAACGAACGCCGGTTAATCTTAGGTCGTTCCTGCGCATGCTAATTACTCAGACAATACCGCACGCTGAAGTTGTGGAAAAATGGTACGATGAAACATTAGATCAAGAACGAGTGTATCCCGTTGATCTAAGAATTCGTGGCAAGAATAAACCACTATTTGTTTATGAGATAACAAGTGATAGGCATTGCTTAACATCAACCGTTTCATGCCTCCATCATAAACTGCTGAAACAATCAGATTTCATCGGGGTTGCAATTTTTGATGATGAGGAATCCATACCAAGATTGGCAAGAATACCTCTTGTTGAAGCCGTCGATAAGCATTATTCATCACAATCGCAAACTGAAGAAATTAAAGAATTACTGCTAACTGAAGCCGCGTAGCAACACACTTCTAAGACACCCCCGTGAACACTCGGGGGGCAACATCGATCCGCGAAAGAGCGCGATATCGGAGAATCCTCCCCCCTTCAACCAAATAGCCCCCGGTGTATTCACCGGGAGGCGTAGGCGGGGCGGCACCTCTATCCAATAGCCCCCGGTGTATTCACAGCCCCCGGTGTATTCACCGGGGGCTAAATACTATCGGTCCGAATTCGCGGCATTACCCTCCGTCGCGAGCCGGTTGTCGATCCGCCGAACCTTGGGTTCGAGGCTGAGAACGGTCGCCAGCAAAACCGCTTCACCGGGAGTATGGACCGTCCCCTGCAAGACGGCGATATCGCCGTGAATCGAGACTTCGATCTCCCGGCCGACGAGCATCCCCCGGTCGCGGGCGATGCGCGTCATGCGGTTGGAGAGTTCCGCCGAACGCACGGAGGTAGGCGCGCGGACCGGCAAGGCGGACGCGGCGAACGCCAAGCCGCGCGGATAAGGAATACTCGGGATGGCGGAGGTTTCCATGCCGGTCGGCGCGGCCGACCCCGCTCCTTGATCCGCCGGCGGCGTGCCTTCCGTTCCGGTCGGCGTTGGGGATGGTTGAGATGTGGCTTCCGGCGCGGCCGGTCGTTCCGCGGATTGTTCCGGCGGTTGTTCGGCGGTGTTGTTCGTGTCATTCGCATTCGGTTCCATCGCGGAGGGCATGCCGCCGACGTTGGAAACGGGCAAGGTCGAGTTCGGCATCAATCCGGAATAGGGCGCGGCCACCCCCACGCCGTTCTGAATGCCGGCGGCGTAGGAATTGAGTGCCGATCCCAGGTAGCGGTTGCCGAACATGCCCGTGCTGGAAATGCCGAAATTCGAACCCCCGACCGTTCGCGTGCCGAACATTCCGGTCGTCGTGATGGGGCGAGACGGCCCTCCCAACGTTCGATAGCCGAACATGCCCGTGGTCGCGATGGGAGCCGATAATCCACCGACCGCTCGATAGCCGAACGCGCCGCTGGAGTATCCGCCCCCCGAATTCGTGATTTGCGCCGCCACCCGCAACGGTTCGGTCAGAATCCAGGTTAAAGTCGCCGACAACAGTATTGTTTTGTAACTTTTCACGTATCACCTCGCCATAAAGTATTCGTTGGATAATCAATCCTAGCATGAAGCGGGACATCGTCCAGTATGAAAATAACCCGCATGAGGGGGAAGCATGAATCGTTTGTAGAAGGCGAGTTTATCAATAGGTTCCCTCTCCCTTCAGGAGAGGTGAAAGGGAAGAAAAGGATAACACCACCGCGGCGCGAAGGGTACGGAGGAGAGAAAGGAGGGTATTCGGAGGCACGAACCGATTTTCGCGATCTATGGCGTATCAGGGTGAAATCGTCCGATTATCGCCGGGTAATCCCCGGACAATCTCAGCCTAACGCAGTATAAAAATCATTCGGTGGATTCCGGATTCCCGACTCGTTTCAACTTCCCGGCACGTAGGCGCAATCGGGGTCCGACTCTAAAAAATCGCCGGTCAGAGCGTAGGCCCGGGCGCGGCTTCCTCCGCAGGCGTGGCGGTACTCGCAAACGCCGCATTTTCCCTTGAAGCGATCCACGTCGCGCAAGGCGCGGAACGTGGGATGATTTTGATAGACATCGACCACCGAATCTTGCGGGAAATGTCCGCAGCAGAGCGGCAAGAACCCGGCGGGATAGATTTCGCCGTTCTGGCCGACGAACATGATGCCTTTGCCGTCGATCACGCCCAGGGGCGCGCGGTGGCCGCGGGCCGATTCGGCTTCCAGCGGCGTGGCGGCTTTCGGACCGGCCAGCGGATTTCCGCCTTGCCGCATCACGTAACGGCGGTAGTGCGGGGCCTCGGTCGTCTTCACCGCATAAGGCTGCCGCCGGGCATGATGCCATAACCGCTCGAAAACGATTTCGTATTCATCGGGCGAAATGCGTTCTTCCTCGATGCCGCGCCCCACGGGCACCAGGAAAAACGCCGCCCACATGGCGATGCCTTTGGCGGCCAGCAGTTCCGCGATGGCATCGACCTGGTGCATATTGCGTCGGCAGATGGTGGTGTTCACCTGCACGGCCATGCCCAGTTGCCGGGCGGCTTCGAGCATTTCCATCGTGCGGTCGAAACTGCCTTCCCAGCCGCGAAAGGCGTCGTGCGTTTTAGCGTCCGCGCCGTCGAGGCTGATGCCCAGCCGATGAACGCCCGCTTCCCGCGCGCGCTCGAACGCCTCGCGCGTGGCCAGCGGCGTGGCCGAAGGGGTCAGCGCCAATTGCAGCCCGCGGGCGGTGGCGTGGCGGATCAAATCGAAAAGGTCGGGCCGCTTCAGCGGGTCGCCGCCGGTCAAGACGACCATCGGTGGGCGGGGAAACGTCGCCACCTGATCGAGCAGCGTCTTCGCCTGCGCGGTCGAAAGCTCGCCGGGGGCCGGATTCTCTTGCGCCGACGCCCGGCAGTGCTTGCACACCAAGTCGCAAGCCATCGTCACCTCAAAATAGAACATTAACGGATTGAGGTTGAAATCGGTTTGTGCGTAGTTGGAATGGTTCATCGGTTTAAGGATCTGTTAAAAGAAAAGATTGCATCCCCAAAGAGAGGTGTCTTTCGGTAGTATTGCATGGCAGAGGTTGCCCGCGCGGGCATTTTCCACCATTTACTCGATTCGATCAAGCCCCAGCGCGGGATTACCGTTGGCATGTCGCGCTGCTTGCTGCGTTTTTGCGCTTGCTTGCGGCGTTATGCGAAAAATGCGAAAATAGGGCATCCATTCCACGTTTGCGTTTGCAAGACGCCTCATTTTTGCATGGGTTAACGTCAGATGGATTTCCATCCTGTCATTTGAAAGAAATCAATAATCCGCCCCGGATCATTTGACAGGTTGGAAACCTGTCCCACATCTATTTCCAGGTTGCCGATGATGTTGAGCATGGAAGAAATGCGCGAGGCCCGGCGTAGAATCGACATGGCCTACGATCCCGATTTGCTGCGCACCGCCGGCCATCGGATGGTCGATTTGCTGGCCGATCATGCGCGGATTATTCAAGCCTCGGCAGGCAAGGTGCTTCCCTGGCGCGTTCCGGCGGAAAACGTGCAACGGGCCGCATCCTGCCTCGATGCGGCGCTCGGCCTGCCCGCCGACCGCGAGGTCCTGGCCGATCATTTCGCCAATCTCGTGCGAACCATGCTCGAGCGCGGGCACAATCTGCACGATCCGCGCTATATCGGCCATCAAGTCGCCGCTTCCGTCCCGCTGGCCGGCCTGATGGACGCCGTGGGAGCGGTTACCAATCAGGCCATGGCGATCTACGACATGGGGCCTTGGGCGACCGCCGCCGAATGCGCCCTGGTCGAACGGTTGGGCGCGGCGATCGGCTGGAATCCCGGAGAATTTTGCGGTCTGGCGACTAGCGGCGGATCGCTGGCTAATCTCACTGCGCTTTTAACGGCCCGCAATGTGGTGTTGAACGACTCCTGGGAAAACGGTCCGGGCCGCTCCGGTCTTCCGCCCGTGCTGGTCGTTCACGCCGACGCCCATTATAGCGTTTCCCGCGCGGCGGGAATCCTGGGGCTGGGCACGAAGCAGGTCGTCCGCGTCGGACTCGACCGGCAGCGCCGCATGGACCCCGAACAATTGGACCGAATTCTCGGCGAACTGCGGGCGAAGAATCGGCCCATTGTGGCCGTTTCGGCTTGTTCGTGTTCCACGCCGGTCGGCGCGTTCGATCCGCTCGAAGAGATTGCCGATATCTGCAAGCGCCACGAAGTTTGGCTGCACGCCGATGCGGCGCACGGCGGCGCGGCCTGCCTCAGCCCGCGTTACAAACATTTGTCGGCGGGGTTGGAGCGTGCCGACAGCGTGGTTTGGGACGCGCACAAGATGCTCTTCGCTCCCGCTCTTTGCGCATTCGTGTTCTACCGCAATCCGGCCCATAAATTCGAGACTTTCCGCCAGGACGCGCCGTACCTGTTCGATCCCGCCGCGCCGGGCCTGGCGGAGTTCGACAGCGCGCTGAAAGCGGTGGAATGCACGAAACGCGCGGCTGCTTTCGGACTGTGGGGCGCGTGGGCGCTGTTCGGTCCCCAATTGTTTGCCGATCTGGTCGAAGTCACCTTCGGCATGGGCCGGATTTTTTACGAAAAGCTCGCCGCCGCGTCCGACTTCGCGCCTTTGCACGAACCGGAGTGCAATATCGTCGTGTTTCGACACGTGCCCGAGCAACTGCGCGACGCGCCGGCGGAAGTTTTGGGGCAATTCCAACTCGAACTTCGCCGAAGAGTCATCGAATCCGGAGAGTTTTACATCGTCTCCACGAAACTCGACGGAATTGGGGCCTTGCGCGTAACGATCATCAATCCGCTGACGACTCCCGAACACCTCGACCGCTTGCTCGATTGCCTCCGCGAGACCGGCAGAAAACTGCTGCGGGAATCCACGGGCCGTTAAGATTGATGGCGGACATTTGGATTTCGTCCGCGTATCCGAAAAAAACGAGCCGCGGAGGTCGTCGTTGCGCCCGTGCGGCGCAACGAAAATCTCCGCGGCTCACCGATGTCTCTCCCAAAATTCGCCGGGAAAACTATTCGCCCACGTAGGGGATCAGCGCCATGAAGCGGGCGCGTTTGATCGCCTTCGTCACGGCGTGCTGGCTGATGGCCGTGCAGCCGCTCTTGCGGCGGCTGAGGACTTTTCCCTGGCGGTTGGTGAGCTTTTTCAGCAATTCCACGTCCTTATAATCGACGTACATCGGACGCGGGCGCCGGCCTTCCACGAAGATCGGATCCTTCTTCTTGGTCTTGATCTTGGATTTCGCCCGACGTTTGCTGATTTTGTTGACTTGCAGTTTTCGCGGCATTCGATATTCCCGTGTTTTGCTGACGACAGAAAATCCCCGTGAGATGCAACTCTCACGGTTTCCCGGTTTCAAAGGAACCAATCAGTTTACAAAAAATCTCCCAAAACGCAATATAGGCATGGAAAAAATCTAAAAAAACCATGACCGCCACCCGACGGAGGCATATTATCCGAGGAGAACACGTTCTTCGCGATTTTCTATTTCCGAGATAATCGGTAAACTCGATTAAGTCCCCTTTTTTTCGCGACGCTTATCGATCTCGCGACTTACGACTTGTCCCAAGCGGCCGGCGGCGCGGTTGACGGCGGCGGTGAAATCGACATCGACATCCTCGATTTTGAGAGTTTTTCCCCCTTTGAGAGTAACCAATATGCGGCATTGCTTATCAATCCCCCCTTTAGGACCATTAACGTCTTCCAATTGCACGCTGACGCCTGAAATCCAGGATTCAAACTGCCCAATGGCGAAACTCATTTGCCGCTCGATCTGGTCATTCAATTGTCCTCCGACGCGAATATTTTGGCCGCGAATTTCAAGCTCCATGACAACTCCCTCCGCGACGAGATTGGGGAACGCACAAAAAAGCTCCTCGGACGCCAATGAAATATATGGTAACATGCGCGGGGGGGCAAATGGATTTACAGATCAAGATTTGACCTTGGCCGATCGATGCTATAATTCATTAACCATTGGTTTCCCCCCCCCCTTTACATTTTTTCGGAGAATACAAGTCAGGGGGGCTTGAAAGACATACTTATCTTCTGATATACATATTGATTGCTATGCTTGAGGGGGGAAAGCTTGTCGCTTCCAGAGGAATAGTTATCGCCAAAAACATAAAGGCAAACGCATGGCATCCGCGGTTTTCCTCGATTTTGATCGATTGCTCGCACCGTTTTCCGGCGACAATCCCGCCGGAGCCGCACTCCGGGAAAATTTTTCGCCAAACTCTTCCTATAGCGCCGTTAAAACCGCGCGCGAGGCCGCGCGAGCCGCCGAACGCCAGATGGTTTGGGAAGGCGACGAACCCGTCGGCCCCCCCGCCAATTGGAACCCGGTCTTGGAACTCGGTCCACAAATTATCGCCGAAGAGTCCAAAGACCTGGAAGTGGCCGCCTGGCTGACCGAAGCCTTGATCCGCGAACGCGGTTTCGCGGGACTTCGGGACGGTTTTCGACTGATGCGCGAGCTTGCCGAAAATTTTTGGGATTGCCTCTACCCTCTGCCGGATGAAGACGGCGTGCCGACGCGCGTCGCGCCATTGGCCGGTCTGAACGGCGTCGAGACCGACGGCGTGCTCATCAAACCCATCGTCAACGTCCCGATCACCGAGCCGGGCACACATCGCGCGTTCACGCTGGCCGATTACAAGCGCGCCTGCGATCTGAGCCAGGTGTCCGATCCCGGCAAGCGCTCCCAGCGGATCGATCAAGGGACGGCGTCGCTGGAAATGTTCGAGCGAGCGCTCGCCGAAACGCCGCCGGAGTTCTATCGCACGCTCGTCGATGACATGGAGGAATGCCGCGCGGAATTCGAAAAACTCACCGCGGTGATGGCGGAAAAATGCGGCGTCGGAAACGACGGTTTTTCCCTGGCGCCGCCGTCCTCGAGCATTCGCAACGCCTTGGAAAGCGCGCACGAGCAGGTGCTTCATCTGGCGCGCGCGCACTTGGCAAGCCTGGAGGGGGAGCAGTCGGCAACGCTCGCCGCCGCGGGCGGAAATTCGTTGACCTTGAGCAACCAATCCTCCGCCGCGATGGCATCCCGGGTGCAAACGCGTGAGGACGCCTTCCGCCTGCTGTTGCAAGTGGCCGATTTTTTCAAACGCACCGAACCGCATTCTCCCGTGGCTTACGCCTTGGAGCAAGCGGTTCGTTGGGGAAAGATGCCCCTGCCCGACCTCTGGGCCGAACTGGTCCCCGACGACGTTTCGCGAAGCCAATTGTTCAAACTCGTGGGCATCCAACCGCCGGAAGATAGGGGATAGGGAATAGGGGATAGGGAATAGGGGATAGGGAATAGGGGATAGGGAATAGGGGATAGGGAATAGGGGATAGGAAATAGAGGATAGGAAATAGAGGATAGAAGAAAAAACTTTTTTGCGTTAATCGTCGGTATTCGCTCAACCCTACGCGGAGCGAGAGAACGAATAGAATCGAAATGCGAGATTGTAAACGCCTGAATCGACCTATCCCCTATTCCCTATCCCGTTTGACCGCCGTTCTACAATATATTCAAATACGCAAACAACCCTCGGCGGGCCGTCGGTCCCGCGATTCACAACGTCCGGAGGATAAAAGTATGTCGAAGAGTATCCACGACAAGCTGAAGCGGGTGCGCCCGCCGCGCGTCCACATCACCTACGATGTGGAAACCGAAGGAGCGGTGGTGCAGAAAGACCTACCCTTCGTGGTGGGAGTGCTGGGCGATTTTTCCGGCGATCCCACCGAGCCGCTCAAACCCTTGAAGGACCGCAAGTTCGTGCAAATCGACCGCGACAACTTCAACGAAGTCATGGCCCGCATGACGCCCGGCTTGAACATGAAGGTGGAGAACACGCTCAAGGGGGACGGCAGCGAGATGGGCGTACAGCTCAAGTTCAAATCGCTCGACGATTTCGCGCCGGCGAACGTCGTCAAGCAGGTCGAACCGCTCCGCAAACTGCTCGAAACGCGGGACAAGCTTCGCGATCTATTGACCAAGGTCGATCGTTCCGAAGATTTGGAAAACATCCTGGAACAAGTCCTCGAGAACACCGACCAGCTTAAAAAACTGTCGGAGGAACTCGGCGCCGGCAAGAAAGAGGAGGCTGAATAATGAGCACGGGAAAAGAACGCGAAGCCCAAGCCGCCGCGGCGGCCGTCGAAGTGCAGGAGGGCGGCCTGCTCGATCAGGCCATCAAGGCCACCAAGCAAACCGAAAAATCGCGCGCCCAGGAACTGCTGCGCACGCTGACCGAGGAGGCCCTCAAGGGCACCATCACCTGGAACAAAGACGTCTCCCGCACGATCGCCGCCGGCATGAAGGCCATCGATGCGGCGATCTCCAAGCAGTTGGCCGCGATCATGCACAATCCCGCCTTTCAAAAGCTCGAAGGCACGTGGCGGGGCTTGAACTACCTGGTGATGAACAGCGAAACCAGCGCGCAATTGAAGCTCAAGGTGCTGAACGTCTCCAAGCGCGACTTGTTCAAGGACCTGGATCGCGCGGTCGAGTTCGACCAGAGCCAACTCTTCAAAAAGCTCTACGAGAACGAATTCGGCTCGCCCGGCGGCGAACCCTACGGCGCGCTCATCGGCGATTACGAATTCACGAGCCATCCCGAGGACATCGACATGCTGGGCAAGCTGTCGAACGTTTCGGCGGCGGCTTTTTGCCCGTTCATCGGCGCGGCCTCTCCCAAACTATTCGGTTTCGACAGCTTCACCGAGCTTTCCAAACCGCGCGATTTGGAAAAGATTTTCGAGACGGTGGAATACACCAAATGGAAATCGTTCCGCGATTCGGAAGACGCACGGTTCGTCACGCTGGCGATGCCCCGGGTGCTGTCGCGGCTGCCCTACGGTTCGCAAACCAAGCCGGTCGAGGAATTCGGCTACGAAGAGGTCGAACTCGACAGCGCCGGCAGATCGAAGCCCGTGCCGCACGAGCATTATGCCTGGATGAACGCCGCTTACGTGCTCGGCACGCGGTTGACCGACGCCTTCGCCCAATACGGCTTCTGCGTGGCCATTCGCGGCGCGGAAGGGGGCGGCAAGGTCGAAGGGCTTCCCGCCCACGTCTTCACCAGCGACGACGGCGACCAGGACCTCAAGTGCCCCACGGAATTGGGCATCACCGACCGCCGCGAGGCCGAACTGAGCAAACTCGGCTTCCTGCCGCTGTGCCATTACAAGAATACCGATTATTCGGTGTTTTTCGGCGCGCAAACCGTGCAAAAGCCGAAGAAGTACGATCGTCCCGAGGCCACGGCCAACGCCGCGATCTCGGCCCGGCTGCCGTACATCATGGCCACGTCGCGGTTCGCGCATTTTTTGAAGGTCATCGCCCGCGACAAGATCGGCTCCTTCATGGAAGTCGAGGATTGCCAGGCGTGGCTCGAGCGTTGGATCGCGAATTACGTCAGCGCCGACGCCAAGCCCAGCGCCGAGGCGAAAGCGCGCTATCCGCTGCGCGAAGCGAAGATCGAGGTCAAGGAAATCCCCGGCGCGCCCGGAAGCTACAACGCCGTCGCCTGGCTGCGGCCGTGGCTGCAATTGGAAGAACTGACCACCTCGCTGCGCCTGGTGGCGAAGATTCCCAAGCTGTCGTCGTAAGCAGTGCTGCGACGCTGCGAAAAGCAAGCCGCGATACGGCGAGCCGAGGGATTATCCCCTCGGCTGGCTCTGCGATGTTGTTGCAATTCAAGCCGAGGGGGTAAACCCCTCGGCTCGCGCGGATCGGTATCATAATGAGCCAAGCCACTGCCCAGCCCGAGCCAAGTTCTCCCGCATGGGGACAAGCTCCCGCGGCGGCGGTTTCCGCGGTTTCTCCCTTCATTGCGGGCTTATTGGGAACGGTGCTCGAAGCCACTACGGCGACCGGGCCGGCGGCCGCCAAGCTGGAGTCGTTTCTCGGCGAGCCTTCGCTCGCCAAAGCCCTTTCGCATTGGCTGCAATGGACCCTGACCCCGGGGACGTCGCTCGGCAAGCAGTCGCTGTGCGGCGCGTTATCGCGCGACATCGCCCGCCTCGACGCCGCGATCTCCGAACAAGTCAACGCCATTCTGCACCATCCGCGGTTCCAGAAGCTCGAAGCCTCCTGGCGCGGTCTGCGGCATCTCGCCGAGCAAACCGACGAAGAATCGAACGCGCGGATTCGCGTGCTCAATCTGCCGTGGAAAGAGCTCGCCCGCGACGTGGAACGCGCCGTCGAATTCGATCAAAGCCAGTTCTTCCGCAAGATCTACAACGAGGAGTTCGACATGCCCGGCGGCCAGCCGTTCGGCGTGCTCTTGGGCGACTACGAAATTCACCATCGGCCCACGGCCGAGCATCCCTTCGACGACGTAGGCATTCTCACGGCCGTCTCCCACGTGGCCGCGGCCGCGTTCGCGCCGTTCATCGCCGGCGTCTCCCCTTCGCTGTTCGGGTTGGACCGCTTCACCGGCTTGGAGCAGCCGCTGAATCTCTCCCGCTCCTTCGAGCAGGTCGAATTTTTGAAGTGGAAGGCCTTTCGCGACACCGAGGACTCCCGCTTCACCGGTTTGACCATGCCCCGGGTGTTGATGCGGCTGCCCTACGAAGACGAGTGCGAGCGCGTCGATGGCTTCCGCTTTCGCGAGGACGTCGCCCTGCCCGACCAATCGCAATATCTCTGGGGCAGCGCGATTTACGCATTCGGATCGGTTTTGATCCGCTCGTTTTCCGAATCGGGTTGGCTGGCGGGCATCCGCGGCGTGCGGCGGGGGGAAGCGAGCGGCGGCCTGGCGCCGAATTTGCCCGTGCATTCCTTTTCCACCGACCGCCGCGGCATCGCGCCCAAATGCTCGACCGACGCCGTGATCACCGATTCCCAGGAACAGGAACTGGGCGAACTGGGCTTCATCCCGCTTTGCCATTGCGCCGATACGGAGTTTTCGGCGTTTTACGGCAATCAATCGGCGCAGAAGCCGAAAAAGTACGACGATCCGGCGATTACGATGAATGCCCGGCTCTCGTCGATGCTGCAATACATGCTTTGCGTCGCCCGTTTCGCGCATTATTTGAAGGTCATCGCCCGCGATAAGATCGGCAGTTTCTCCGAGGCGGCCGATTGCGAATCCTTTTTGCATAACTGGCTGCAACATTACGTTACCTCCGACGGCGAGGCTCCGCCGGAAGTGAAAGCCCGCTATCCGCTCCGCGAAGCGCGCGTGCGGGTCCGGGAACATCCCGAAAAACCGGGTTCCTATATATGCATCGCCCATTTGTGGCCGCATTTCGAACTGGATGAATTGCGAACCACGATGCGCATCACCACCGAATTGACGCACGGCACTCCGCCGTGAGAAAAGGGGATAGGGGATAGGGATTAGGGATTAGAACGCAAAAATCAATCCTTTTCCAATCCCCAGCCAACTATCCCCTATCCCCTATCCCCTATCCTCCTTACTCCCATGACTCCCCAAGAATTATTCAAAGCCGGCAGCCTGCAAGAGGCGATCGTCACCGCCACGGAGGAGGTCAAACGCCATCCGACCGACAACTCCCGCCGCGGATTCCTCTGCGAACTGCTTTGTTTCGCCGGAGAATACCAGCGGGCCGACGTGCTGTTGGACGCCTTGGGCAACCAAGATCCACAAGCCGTGCTCGGCGTTTCGCTCTTCCGGCAAGTGCTCCGCGCCGAACAAGCGCGGCAGGATTTCTACAAGCAGGGCCGAATGCCCGAATTTCTCGATCTGCCCGAACCGCACTTGAAATTGCACCTCGAAGCGTCGATCCTGCTCCGCGAAGGCAAGCCGAAAGAGGCCGCCGCCTTGCTCGATCGGGCCGAAGAGCTGCGCCCCAGCGTTTCGGGCGCGTGCGACGGCGTCGCGTTCGGCGACTTCCGCGACATCGACGACCTGACGGCGGGCTTTTTCGAGGTCCTCACCTCGACCGGCAAATACTATTGGATTCCCGTCGAACGCATCGACCAGATCGAGTTCCGCGCCGCCGAGCGGCCCCGCGACTTGTTGTGGCGGCGCGCGCACGCCGTGGTCCGCGGCGGACCGGACGGCGAGGTGTTTTTCCCCACGCTCTACGGCGGCACCTTCGCCGAAACCGACGATCGCTTCCGCCTCGGCCGCTTGACCGACTGGCGCGGCGGCGACGGCGCGCCGATGCGCGGCGTCGGCCAGCGCATGTTCGTCGTCGGCGACGAAGACCGCACGATCATGGAATTGAAGGAATTGACGTTCGAGGGATGAGGGGACAGGATACAGGGGACAGGATACAGGGGTAAAAAAACTGAAAATTGTGGACTGTGAACTCCCTAGCGCGGCGTAGCCGCAACCAAGTGTTCAGGGTTCGGGAATTCGTACACCTGAACCCTGAATCCAAAAACTTTGAGGAGTTAGTCTCAATCCTGAAAACTAATGGCATAATGACGCGCATCCCCATCGATCAACCGCTGACACCCTCCGTGCTCGACCGGCTGTTGGACGACGATCCGACAACCACGCGGGAAACGGTGAAAATGCGGACGCAAGTCCTGCGGGAAATGAAACAGAGCCTGCGCCGCGATCTGGAAAACCTGCTGAACACTCGGCGGCGCGCCAAAGCCCTGCCGGACGATTGGGAGGAACTATCCGTTTCGCTCGTGAATTACGGGATTCCGGACATCACGGGCGCGGACCTCGGCGCGGCCGAGAGCCGCGCGGATTTCGCCGCCGCGATGGAACAGGTCCTCCGCGATTTCGAGCCGCGCTTCAAGAGCGTGCACGTGGAAATGCTCGGCAATCCCGATCCCACGCAGCGCACCTTGCGGTTCCGCATCGAGGGCTTGCTGCACGCCGAACCGGCGCCGGAGCCGATCGCGTTCGATTCGGCCCTGGAGCCGGCCACCGGTAACGTGGAAATCAAAGGAAGCAGCCGATGAACTGTAGGTTATGCTTCAGCATAACAACCTGATGATCCTAATCCACCATATCGTTTTGTCGAAGCATAACCTACATGATTGAATTTCCCCAAGGAAACGGGCCGATGAGCGACGAACTGCTCCCCTATTACAATCGCGAATTGGCGTTCATCCGTCGCTTGGGCGCGGAATTCGCCGAAACGCATCCGAAAATCGCCGGCCGGCTGCGGTTGGGACCCGACACGGCCGGCGATCCGCACGTCGAACGGCTCATCGAGGCCTTCGCCTACCTCAACGCCCGCACGCGCCACAAGCTCGACGACGATTTCCCCGAAATCGCCGAAGCCATGCTGGGCGTGCTCTATCCGCACTACCAGCAGCCCGTCCCGCCGATGGCCGTGGCGCAATTCGTGCTCGACCGCCGCCAGGGCGAATTGACCTCCGGCTACGCGATCCCCGCGCAGTCGCCCCTCGAGACCGACTCGATCGAGGGGGAGCCTTGCCGCTTCCGCACGTGCTACCCCGTCACGCTCTGGCCGTTCGAACTGGTCTCCGCCGAGCTGAAAGGGCAGCCGTTTTCCGCCCCGGCGGCTTCTTACTCCTCGAAGGCCGCGGGAGTGCTGCGGTTGGTTTTCCGCGGTCTGGCCAAAACCTTGAATTTCTCGCAATTGGCAATCGAGAAACTGCGATTTTACCTGCACGGCCAATCGCAGCACGTTTTTCCGATTTACGAAATGCTGTTCAACAACGTGCTCGGCATTGCGTTGGCCGAGTCGCCGGCCGACCGCGAGCCGGCATGGTTGCGGCCGAATTGCCTGCGCCAGGTCGGCTTCGAGCGCGACGAAGGCATGTTGCCCTATCCCGCTCGTTCGTTTTTAGGCTACCGGCTTTTGACCGAGTATTTCGCCTTCCCGCAGAAGTTCCTATTCTTCGATCTCGCCGGACTCGACGCGAAAACGTTGAAGAAAGCCGGCAATCAACTCGAAATCTTCATCTATTTGAATCGGACCGGCGCCGATTTGGAACAAAATGTCACCGCGGACATGTTCCGCATGGGATGTTCGCCGATCGTAAATCTCTTCAAGCAGCGGGCGGAGCCGATCGCGCTGACGCAGGCGCAAACCGAGTACCGCATCGCGCCCGACGCGCGGCGCCCGTTGAGCTTCGAGATCTACTCCGTCGATCGCGTGACGGCCGTCTCGCCGAACAACGAGCAGATCGAATACAAGCCGTTCTATTCGTTCAAACATGCCGCGCTGGAGCGCGAGCAAACGGCGTTTTATCATGCCCTGCGGCGACCGGCCGGATCGGGAGCAAGTTCCCGCGACCGGGGCAGCGAAGTTTTTTTGATGCCCGTCGATCTGAAGTTTTCGCCTGCCGCCGCGGCCGATTGGACGCTCGACGTGGAAACCACCTGCCTGAACCGCGATTTGGCCCCGCGGCTGACTTTCGCCGAGGGCCATGCCTCGCTGCGATTGACCGCGGGCGGCCCGCTCGAGCGGATCAACGTGCTTACCGGGCGGCCGACTCCCACGCTTCGCCCCGCCATGAGGCACGGCGCCTTGTGGCGGCTGATCTCGCACCTTTCGTTGAACCACCTTTCGCTGACCGGCCGCGAGGACGGCGCCGACGCTTTGCGGGAGATACTCAAACTCTACGATTTCAACGATTCGGCCGAAACCCGCGCGATGATCGAAGGCATCCTCGGCGTCCGCAGCCGCCGCGTGGTGGGCCGCGCCCCGGACGACCTCCGCGGCGGATTCTGCCGCGGAATCGAGGTCGCCGTGCATTTCGACGAAGACCGCTTTTCCGGCAGCGGCGTGTTCCTGTTTTCCAGCCTGCTGGAGCGTTTCCTCGGACTGTATTGCACGATCAATTCGTTTTCCAAATTCGTCGCCACCACCAACCGCCGCGAAGGAGAACTGCGCCGCTGGTCGCCCCGCGCCGGAGAAGCCGTGTTGATTTAAGAGGGGAGAGTGGAGAGGGGAGAGTGGAGAGTGGAGAGTGTAGAGTGTAGAGCATGAAGTACTCGGTTCACAATACCGTCATTTTGAATTCCCAATCCCTTTTATGAAAAACATGCCGCTTGCCGAAAACCTGCTGCGCGAACCGCACCGCTTCGATTTCTTTCAAGCGGTACGGGTATTGGAGCGCATCGCCGCGGAGCAAGCCGCATCGGGGCGGCGGCATCCGGTGGGGGAAGATTACGCACCGCGGCAAGAAGCCGTGCGTTTTCGCGTCGTTCCCTCGCAGAATTTCCCCGCCGGCGAGATCGTCGAAATTCAGCCGGGCGCGTCGAAAGAGAATGCCCCCGATTCGACGCCGCCGGAAATGGTGGTGGCGTTTCTCGGCCTCACCGGACCCAACGGCGTGCTCCCCCGGCATTACACTTCGCTGCTGATCGAACGGGTGCGCGCCAAGGACCATTCGTTGCGCGATTTTCTCGATCTGTTCCACCATCGCCTCGTTTCCCTGTTTTATCGGGCTTGGGAAAAGTACCGCTTCCCCATCGCCTACGAGCGATTGGCCCGCGCGGAGCAACTCTCCCCGCTCTCGCCGGGAGAGCGGCCGGGGGTGAGGGCGGCCAAGGAAGACCTCTTTACCGATTGCCTCTACTGCCTGCTGGGTTTCGGCACGAACAAACTTCGCGGCCGTCTGAATTTCGACGACGAAGCCCTCCTCTACTACGCCGGATTTTTCGCCCACTATCCCCGCAATGCCGTCTCCCTGGAAGGCATGTTGGCCGATTATTTCGAGCTGGCCGTCGGCGTGCGCCAGTTCCTGGGCCAATGGCTGTACTTGAGCCGCGACGATCAGTCCGCGCTGCCGAGCGCCGAACTGCCCGAAGGCTTGAACTGCCAATTGGGACGCAACGTAATCGTCGGCGAGCGGGTTTGGGATATCGAAGGCAAATTCCGCGTGCGCGTGGGGCCTTTGGGAATCGACGATTTCCGGCGTTTCATGCCCGACGGCGACGCCCTGTCGCCCCTCGGCCAGATGATCCGCTCCTACGCCGGCCCGCAATTCGAGTTCGACGTGCAACCGGTGCTCAAGGCCGCCGAAGTCCCCTGGTGCCGATTGGGCGGCGAGGGCGCGTCCCCCGCCCGGCTCGGTTGGAATACGTGGATTCGCTGCAACGAGTTCGAGGAAGACGCGGACGATGCGGTGTTTGGCGCGAATGTGTAGAAGAAATAGCAGCGAGCCGCCGGGTTTTTACCGGCGCATACCCCAGCCGAAAAAATAAACCCAAACGCCCGGATAAAACCCGCGGCACCCTATACAC
>JADLEL010000161.1 GCA_020846145.1 Pirellulales bacterium
ATCAGCAGAAACTCGATTGTTGGGTTTCCAACCGCTTGTTCGCCGCTTCCACGAACGGCTATATCGGGATCAATCTCAATAACGCCATCATGTCCGGCAGCGTCGAAATCCCCAATCTTTGGCTCACCAATGGTTTTTCCTTGAACACTCCCGGCTCGGGCAACACCTCGATCGTGAAAGTGTCCGGTCCGGGCGATCTGCAAATCGATGGAAACATTCATTTGAGCAGCCACGGGAGTTGCGATATCTCGATCAACACCGACACCCTGATCAACGTGGCCGGCGCTTTATCCACCAGCAACGTCGGCGTTACCACGACGACCTTGCGGAAACTGGGATCGGGGACGATCGTTCTCAACGGAGCCTCTCCCAACACCAGCCCCAACGTTGACTTCGCGCAAAACGTGGCCATCGGCGCGGCCGACAGCACGTTGACCGCCTTGACCGACGTAGGCTCGATCCGCCTCTACAATGCAGGCGCTTTGGGCTTGGCGGGAAGCGCGTCGGGGTCCTACACGCAGATTCGCGGGGCCAACAAATCGAACGGCCGCCTGGAACTGGCGGGGAATATCTCCCTCGCGGAATATCTTATCCTCAACGGCCGCGGCGGAGCGAACGGATTGAATCCGGCGATCGTGAACTACGGCGGCGACAACTCCGTCGATGGCGCGATGATCGGCACCGCGACCGATGCGGCCTTTTTCAATTTCGGCGCGAACAACGCCGGCGAGAAATTGACCGTCATCAACGATTTCAGCGTAACGATTTCCGGCGACCGCGGCGTGAACTTCGTGGGCGCGGGCGACGGCGAATTCACCGGCAGCATCAAGGGCGCGGGAACCAACGAATCGGTCTCGATCGGCAAATACGGCGCGGGCACGCTCACGCTTTCGGGTTCCGTGAACGACCGCATCGGGCACGTACTGGTCCGCGGCGGCACGTTGAACCTCGGCGCCTCCGCCGGATTCGCTTTCAGCCCGCTGGCCATGGGCATCGATCTCGACGGCGCGACGGGGATTACTTTGCCGCCCATCATTCACGTCGATGGCGGCGCCACGATGGACGTTTCGGCCCTGGCGGGCGGATTGAGCGCGAGCACGATCCTGCAAGGCGAGGGCAATGTCCTGGGCACGGTCGTCGCTTCCGCCAACGGCGGCATGAAGGTCAAGCCCGGCGATCTCGCCGTGGCCAACGTCCTCTATGCGGGCGCCCTCTCCGGCCTCCAAGCCGACGCGGGCGCGCTGGCCGTCGGCGGCCTCGACATGTCCACGGCGATTAGCGGCACGGGCGGGAATCCCGAAATGGTTTGGGACCTGGCCGCGCTGGTCGATGACGCTTCCGGTACGCCCGGCATCGAGTACGATTTGCTCTCGGTTAGCGGCGCGCTGACGCTGGGCGGATCTTCCACGCTGACGTTGAATCTGGCCGCGGCCGGCACGCCCAATCCGCTCGTCCCCTTCTGGCAGAGCAATCATAGCTGGAAGGTCATCGACGTCGGCCCGGCAGGCTCCACGACCGGGAACTTCACCGTGTTGGCGGACGGAGGCCCCTACCCGACCGCAGGCTCGTTTAGCACCTCGGTGGACGGTTCGGGCGACGTGTATTTGAACTTTGCCGCCGTGCCCGAACCGGCGACGATCGTCATGCTGCTCCTGGCCGGTTTGGCCTTCGCGGCCTGCGCCAGGCGGCGCGGATGATATTAGTTCGGGGCGCGTGAAACGCCTCCGAAGGCAACGGAATTTCCCCGCGGGAATAACGTCGCCATGCCCACGGCAAGCGTGGGCATGGCAGCCTTTAATTGTTCACCGAGATCGCGTAAATGAAGCGAAGCCATCATTCCGGGAGTTGCCGCATGAGTTTGGCGTTTTCGAGGCGCATTGCCCCGGACGAAACGAAGCGTTTGTCGCCGGGTAGATGCCGAGATTTCCAAGCAATGGGCCGCCTGGCCGCGGGCTTGGGGGGAACCGTTCGACGTGGATGTCGCCAAAGCCGCTGCCGGATGGGAATTGCTGAAGAAAAAGACGCCCCAAGGCGAATGGCGGTTGCGTCAATGGGAGTTGAAACTGGAGCTATTCACTGCCCATCGGGACATCGGGGATCGCAACAAGTGGACCCCGGAGCGATTGGCGGCCGTCGATCGTTTTTGGGCGGCGCAGGAAAAGCTCTATCGCGAAGTCTGGCGGTTGCCTCCCCAGCGCAACGGCCTGGGGCGCAACTATACCGAAGTCCCCTGGCATGCCGGTTGGGCGAAGTTCGAAGCGCGGCAGAGCGGAACGCTCGGCAAGGAACAATAGAAGCAGGGTAATCGTACATGCGCGTTACATATTTCACTCGTGGTTTTTTGGGAGGTGCCTCATGAGATTCTCTTTTTCGCGTCGAATTACCTCTTGGGCGGCGAGTTGCGCTTTTCTCTCGATCTTTCTGATAATCGCCCCCGTTCGGGCCACGACCTACACCTGGGACGGCGGCGGCGGAGCCGACACGCATTGGAACGTGGGCGCGAACTGGGTGGGCGATACCGCGCCACTGTTTACGTCAACCTCCAACCAGGACGATTTGGTGTTCGGCAACACCTATGCTTCCACCACGATCACCATGCGGAACGAATCCGCGATCGACTATTATCGTTCCATCACCTTCACGGCCGATGCGCCCGCCTATACCATCCAGGAGGAATACTCCGGCGGCGTGGGCGCCATTTACAATCGCTCGTCGGTCGTGCCGTCGGGAAGTCCGAATTTGCCCTCGAGCTCTTTTATCACCAACGCCAGCCAAAATCAGCAGAAACTCGATTGTTGGGTTTCCAACCGCTTGTTCGCCGCTTCCACGAACGGCTATATCGGGATCAATCTCAATAACGCCATCATGTCCGGCAGCGTCGAAATCCCCAATCTTTGGCTCA
>JADLEL010000162.1 GCA_020846145.1 Pirellulales bacterium
GGCGTTGCCCGACAATAAGTTGCCGGAATCGTAGTAGGCACACTCCGTGTGCCGTCCGCGAATTACGGCACACGGAGTGTGCCTACTACATAGGAATTCGGTAGTTTATTGTCGGACAGCGCCTTAGTTGCCGTCAAAAGGGAAATCTTGCTGAAATCTTGCGGCGAAAATCCACGGCCCTGTAATTCTAACGCTTTTCAAAACTCGTCGAAGGCGATTTGGCGGCGATCCACTTTCAGTTCATCCAGCATTCCGAGCGCGGCTTGGACCAGCGCCGGAGGGCCGCAAAGATAGTATTCGAGCGATGCGGGATCGGGGTGGGCGGAGAGGTATTCTTTCCGCAAGACCTCATGGATGTTCCCGGTGAAGGAATTCCAGTTGTCTTCCGGCAGCGGAGCGGAGAGCGCGAGGCGGAAGGCGAAGTTGGAGAATTGCCGGGCGAGATTCTCGAAATAATCGACGTAAAAGCTTTCCTTGAGCGAACGGGCGCCGAACCAATAACTCACTTTCCGGCCGGTCTTTTCGGTCTCGAAAAGGAAGGCCAGATGCGAGCGGATCGGAGCCATGCCCGCTCCGCCGCCGAGATAGACCATCTCTTTCCCGGTCGGCTTGACGTGAAAATCGCCGAAGGGGCCGATGGCCGAGATTTTATCGCCGGGCTTGAGGCGGAAGAGGTAGGTGGTGCCCGCGCCGGCGCTGCATTCGAGTCCGCGCGGCGGGGTGCCGATGCGGACGTTGAAGCGGAGTTGCGCATCGGTGCGGGGATTCGAGGCGATCGAAAAATTGCGGCGGACGGGCAGCGGGTTTTCGGCCCGCAGGGCGAAAAGGTCTTGGGCCTGCCAGATTTCGGCGAAAGGCGCGCCCACGGCGATTTCGCGGAAGGAGATCTCGCCGTAGGCGGGTATTTCGAATTGCAGGTAATCGCCCGGCCGGAAATCGAGCGGCGGCGAGCCGGGTTCGAGTTCCAGCACGAGTTCCTTAATGAAAGTGGCGACGTTTTCGTTGGCGACGACGCGAAAGTGCCAGGTTGGCGGGCGCAGCGCAATCCCCTGCCCGCCGGCCGAGTTGAGATCGAGGAAGATTTTGCCGTCGTGCTCGCGGACTTTGTAGGTGGTGAGCGCGGTGCATGCCGGCAGCCGCCGGGGCGAGCCGTCGAGGACGTCGAACCGGCCGTTGTGCTTGGCGCATTCGACCTGCGTGCCGGAAACGAAGCCCTCGGCCAAGTGCGCGTTGCCGTGCGTGCAGATGCCGTCGGTGGCGTGCAGCGCGCCGTCGGCCGTGCGATAGACGGCGTAGGTCTTGCCCTCGTGGTCGAAGCGGAGGACGTCTTCATTTTTCAGAAAACTGCCGGCGCAGATTTCCGCCCAGCCGCCGACGGGCTTGCCCTTGGCGGTGAAGATGTGCGTCGCGGGCGGGGAGTCGGCGCGGAGGCTGGGCGTGGGCAGTTCGCGCTGGACGAAGTAAGCGGGGTCTTTCACCTGCCGCAGCACGGTGGGAACGATTTCCCGCCAGGCCTCGAAAATGCTGCCGTAGGCCTTGGGCATGTCGGCCTTGACCGCTTCGTGCAGCTTCGGCAGATTGTGATACGGCACCAGCGGGAACATGTGGTGCTCGACGTGGTAATTCATATTCCAGTAGAGATACCGGTGGATGAAATTCATATAAACCGTGCGGCAATTGAGCCGATGGTCGAGTACGTTTTCGGCGAGGCCCGCATGTTGCGTGTAGCCGTAAATGGGCATGAGCCACGCGCCGTACATGCTGGGCAGGCCGATGAACATGAACGGCAGGATGCTGCCCGTGTAGATCGCTAAGACCGCGACGCCGGCATAGATGGCGATGTAGATGCGGGCGCGGAGGAACAGCTTCCCGTATTCCGATTCGGGGATGAAGGTTTTTTCCTCGGCGTTGAGCCGGCCGGTGCTATGCAGCGCTATCAGGCGGAAGAAATTGATCGTCGAATGGACGCCGAAAAAACTGAGCGCCAAGGCCATGAGATTCGGCGGGCGGGGCACGGCGATTTCCGCATCGCGCCCGACGATTAGCGTGTCGCTGTGATGCCGGGTATGGCTCCAACGCCAGCGGACCGATTCCCGCATCACCATGAACGAGGCGATTTCGTAGAGGACGTCGTTCATCCAAGGGGTCTTGAACGCCGTTCCGTGGCTCGGTTCGTGCCAGCGGGAGTCGGAAGTGGTGCCGTAGATGATCCCGTAGATGGCGAAGGGGACGACGGCCCACCAGGAGTGCATATTCCAGAGCAGATAGCCGCAGATGCCGGCGCCGATCAAGATGCCGAACCAAATCAGCGTATCGCGGATGGCGGGGCCGTCGCGGCGCTCGAGCAGTTCGCGCATTTTTTCTTTTGGGACGGGCGAGGCATACCAAGCGGCTTCGGCCAGTCCGTTATCGATGGCCCGCACGGTGTCGCGGCCGACGAGACTGTAATCGTTGAGTTGGATATTTGGCATGAAAAAGAGAAGGAATTAAGGAATACGAAACTGTGAAAAATAAGAATCTCGTCCCTGTATTTTACACGGCCGTGTATTCGTCGAGCAAGCGGCGGAAGAGGCGGTATTGATCGAGGGAGACGCCGGGCGGCGTTTGATGATCGACGCTGGGGATGAATCCGCCGGAAGCGACAAGGGGCCGCAACCGCTCGAATTCCGCGCGCATCGCCGCTTCGCCCCGGTTCATGGTCATCTTGTCGAAGTGGCCCACCATCCGCAGTTTGGGGAACTGCTTGCGCAACTGCATTCCATCGACCTTCGCCTGGCGTTCCAGCGGCAGCACGCCGTGGATGCCTTCGCCGAAGAGCCAGGGGACCATTTGGGTAACGTCGCCGTCGGAATCGACGATCACGATCGTCCCCATTTCTTGGAACCGGGGCAGAATGCGGCGGTAGTAGGGCGCGACGAACTCGTTAAAATGCTCGCGGGAGATCATCGGGCCGTGATTGTAGGACATGTCCTCGGCGATGGTGGCGAACGTGGGCGGGCAGACGCGGGCGATCTGGTCGAGCAGTTTCAGGTTGAACTCGGTCAGGTCGCGGTTCATTTGGTGGATCAATTCGGGCTGATCGTAAAAGGCGAGGCTGATCTTGGTGAAGCCCATCAGCGTGCGCGGGAACCAGAAACAGCCCTCGATGGAGGCCCAGACCACGGCCTCGCCCCGCGTTTGCAGTTCGGCCCAGGGACGCATCGACTCGATGGCGGCGCGATGGTCGGGGAAGAGACGCGGGCGGACTTTGAGGTAGTCGTCCATGTTCGAGACGATCCCCTCGACGTGGTGCTGCAACGCCTCGATGGTGGCGTCGGTCGTGGAAAACCAGAACTGCTGATAGGGGTCCAAGCCGAAGTATCGCGCGATGTCGATCACCTCGTTCAACTCGCGGGGCAGCCCTTCGTTTTTCCAGCGAGCGATGGTTTCGTCCCACCACATGGCCCATTCCCAGCGCGGGATTCGGTCAACCGGCTGAAAGTTCATCACGGCGCGGAAGCGTTCGACGTGGTTCATGATAGCTCCCAATTCTTGTAAAACAGGTTTCCAACCTGTCATTTGACGTAGGTTAGTATCTACGAGAACTCCGAATGACAGGTTGGAAAGCTGTCCTACTTTTGACCCGCTGAAAAATGTAGCAGATAAGGGAAAGATGGGCCACTGCCATATACATCACCTGCACAGTAAGCATGTGTTGCTTTTTCAGTCGGTGGGGTTGGCATGGAATCCTTATTCGAGGATGATGAATAAGCATATAGTGGTAAGCGGCTTGAGCTACACCCCTCATTCGTGGCAAATCTATGCGATTGGGAACTAAATCCCCCTTTCGCGCGTCATAAACGGTGAGATCGACGTGAGCGACGACCTCGAACTGATCGCCGAGATTTTGAAAGGCCGTACCGCGGCCTTCGAAAATCTGGTCCGCAAATACCAGGACCGGCTTTTCAATTCGGTGGCGTACATGGTCGGCAACGTCGAGGACGCGCGGGACATCGTTCAGGAAGCTTTCGTGCAAGCCTTTTTGAATTTACGAACGTTCCAGGGCACGAGCGCCTTTTACACGTGGCTGTACCGCATCGCCTTCAACGTGGCCGCCACCGAGCGGCGGCGCAAACGGCCGAAGATTTCGGTCGAGCGCGGCCGGGATCGGACGGGCAGGGAGCCGATCGACGGGCAGCCCGGCCCCGCCGAACGAGTCGAACGGGAGGAGCGCGGCCGCCGCGTGCGCCAAGGATTGTCGCAACTCTCCGAGGAACATCGCGCGGTGCTCGTGCTGCGGGAGATCGACGGCTGCCGCTACGAAACCATCGCGGAAATCCTCGGTTTGCCCATCGGAACCATCCGCAGCCGGCTGCATCGCGCGCGGCTCGAATTGCGCGAAGAATTGAAAAACGCATTGATCGATTGAAAAAACAGTAGGCAGTAGGCGGTAGGCGGTAGGCAGTGGATAGCAAGGAGCGAAATCATGATGAGCATCAATGACTATCCGCTTCCGAACACTGCCTACTGCCTACCGCCTACTAATCACCTATGAAAAACCAGTCCGATCACGAACTGCTGAGCGCGTATCTCGACGGCGAACTGGACGCCGCCGAGCGGGCGCGTGCGGAACGATTGCTCGCCGACAATCCCTCGGCGGGGCAACTGCTCGACGAGCTGCGCGCGCTCGGCTCCACGCTGCAATCGCTGCCGCGGCACGAATTGGGCGAGGATTTAAGCGAAACGGTATTGCAATCGGCCGCCCGGCGGAAGGCGAACGAGATCGACGCGCCGCGGCCGGTCCCTGCCCCGGCCGAACCGGGGCGATTTCGTCCCCGGGCCCTAGGCCGAAAAATCGCGGATCGCATCAAGGATAATCCGCGGATGGTCGTCTGGCCGCTGATCGTGCTGACGGTGGCGGCGCTGTTGATGGTCTTCGATCCCGACCGGCGCGACCCGGGACGCGGGGGCGGCGATCGAAATATCGCGATGCTCCCCCAGGACGGCAAATCGGCGGGAAAGGCCGAAGGCGCCGACCGCGCCGCGGGCGCGAAAATCATTGCGCCGAAAGAGGGCGAGTACGTCAAGCCCGAAGATCGTCCCTCCATGAGCGCCGTAAAATCGCCCGACGTCGTTCCGAATCCTTCGCAATTGGTTGCGAAGGGCGGCGGCGACGCGGCGGAAACGCCCGACCGGCCCTCGGCGGCTTCGCTCGCCGGGCTGGTCGTCATCCAATGCCAAGCGAGCCGGGAAGCTCTCGAAAAGCGGGAGTACCGCAAAGTGTTCGACGAGAACGACATCGCCCTGTCGGAGCAGCCGGTCGGCGAGGTCTTGCGGATGACGCCCGCGGAGTTGGCCTCGGCGGCCGGAGTGGATGTCGCGGAGTTGGATGTCGGACCTCATGCGGCGGATGCGAAGCCGAAAGCGACGATTCTGTTGGTCGAAGTCGCGCCCGGGCAGATCGCGAAGATATTGGACGGCTTGAAGGCGATGCCCGACAAGTTTCACGAAGTCTCGATCAGAACGCCGCGAACGCCGCCGTCGCATTCTCCCGCCCCGCCGCTCCCCGGCGCGAAAGCGCCCGCGGCGAAACGCGTATTGGTTGTCTTCCGCGTCCTCGATGCCGCGCTCCCGATGCCGGCCGGGAAATAGCGTGAATCGGCCCCTCGTAACCGTTCACAGGGGACTGTCCCGATTTTCGCGGCGCAAAAGATGATGGTGCTCTAAAACTGTGTAATCGCCGCGAAAATGGGGCTGTCCCCCTCGCGCCGCGGGAAGGGGACAGGTCCATGTTTTCGGCCTACCGTTTGTCCACAAAATACGTTTTCCCGCCGAAAAATGGACCAGTTCCCGACCGGGACGTGAACGCTTACGGCCCCTCGGCCACGGGGCCGATTTCCATGGTTTCTCTTGCGGAAAGTCCGGCATCATGCCCAAGGGAAGCGCGGGCCCGACGAAAACGCGGGGAAACCGCCATCTGCCCGGGCCGGCGCGGGGATGGCGCCCGCGACGTTAGGCATTGCCCGACAATAAGTTGCCGGAATCGTAGTAGGCACACTCCGTGTGCCGTCCGCGAATAACGGCACACGGAGTGTGCCTACTACATAGGAATTCGGTAGTTTATTGTCGGACAGCGCCTTACCATTCCGCATTTGCGAACTTCAACCAAGGGGCGGAAGAACAGGGTAAAAATCAGTCGTGCGACCGGCGTCTATGATGGCTGCGGAACTCGGCCGGGGTGGTGCCGGAAATCCGCTGAAAGACTTCGCGGAAATGCCGCGGACTGGAGAAGCCGCAGGCATTGGCGATCTTCTGCAATTTGAGCTTATCGCAGGCGGAGAGCAGTGTTTTCGCGCGTTCCACCCGCTTGCGGGCGATGTATTCGCTGGGCGTGCAGCCCAAACTCTTTCCGAAGCGCAATTCGAGCGTGCGGCGGGAAACGTCCAGCTTACGCTCGAGCGCGGTCAGGCTCAGCGGCTCGGTAAGGTGCTCGCGAATGTATTCGACCGCGGCCGCGACCTGCGGATCTTCCACGGCGACGACGTCGGTGGAACGCCGCCGCACCACGCCTTCGGGCCGAAGCAGCACGTCGTCCTCGGGGACGGGTTCCCCCGCCATCAAGCGATCCAGGAGCGCGGCGGCCTGATATCCCACCGCGCGGCTGTTGCGGGCCACGCTCGTTAAGGGAACCACGGAAAAATCGCAGGTGATGATGTCGTCGCCGGTGCCGATCACGGCCACGTCCTCGGGCACGCGCAAACCCAGGCGAATGCAGGTCTCGATGAAGACCGTGCCCGCGAAATCGTGAACGGCGAGCACGCCGATGGGGAATCGCAGCGTTCGCAGCCAGCGTTCCAGCGACTCCATCCATTCGTACCAGGGATTCCGGCGGTTGAAAATCGTCGTGCATTCGAGGATTTCGCAGGAGCGGCCGGCATCGGCGAGTTGTTGCAGAAATCCTTGTTTGCGCTGCTCCGAGTAGAAGCGGTTGTTTTCGCCGAAGTACGCGAAGCGGGAGAGGCCGCAGGAGAGCAGATGTTCGGCGGCCAAGCGCCCCATCGCCGCCTGATCGACCATCACCCGCGGCAATCGCGGCTGATCGATGGCGCCCGACAAATTGACCACCGGCTGCGGCAGCGCGCGCGCCGCGACGATTTCCGCTTTGGTGTGCAAGGTGGCGATGATGCCGTCGCCGTGCCATTTTTCCAAGGAACGCATTTCCAGCGAGGGGACGTTCGGATTGATTTGCAGAATCCAATTTTTTTTCTCGTGCGCATAATCGCTGATTCCGCGCAAGAACTGCGCTTGCAGGTGATCGTAACCGGGATGCAGCACCATGACAGTTTTCATGCGATCGGCCAAACGAATCTTCCCTTTTTTCGCCATCGAACGCCACCTTTAGAATATAACTTTCGCCGAACCGTGCCAATTGCGCAAAAGGGCACTTTTGCGCATTAACGTCCACGATTACGCAATCTCGTACTTGCTTGCGATGCGAACTCGATTACCATGAATAATTGATGCTCCGTTGAGGAACCGGAACCGTACGGGGCGAAATCGAATCGAAGCCGGAGGTTGAATTCGATGAACGCTCCGCGCGATGGCTTCCCGGATCGTCAACCCCGCTGTTTCCCTTTCGACTTTCGACCCAACGAAACCGCTCCTCGCGACGGCGCCGACGAACGGCGATTGATTGTACCAAAAAACGGCATCCCCGCAATTATCGTTTATTCAATTACCATTCGACATTTTCACCCCTTACTTCCAATGAGGCAGCGGTGTGTTCGCGTTTCGAACGTGCTTCGGTTACGAGTTATCACACACTTCTCAATTGGGAGTACAGCTATGAATCGACGCTTTTTGTTTCTGTTTCTTTTAATGTTGATCTTTGCGCTATTTCCGAGTTCCCTCCAAGCCATCACCTATACCTGGGACGGCGGCGGCGGTGCCGACACGCATTGGAACGTGGGCACGAACTGGGTGGGCGATGTCGCTCCCGCGTTCACTTCCACTTCCAATCAGGACGATTTGGTGTTCGGCAACACCTATGCTTCCACCACGATCACCATGCGGAACGAGTCGTCAACCGACTATTATCGTTCCATCACCTTCACGGCCGATGCGCCCGCCTATACCCTCGTGGAAGAATTGTCCAGCGGCGTGGGCGCCATTTACAATCGCTCGTCGGTCGTGCCGTCGGGAAGTCCGAATCTGCCCTCGAGCTCTTTCATCACCAACGCCAGCCAGAATCAGCAGAAACTCGATTGTTGGGTTTCCAACCGCTTGTTCGCCGCTTCCACGAACGGCTATATCGGGATCAATCTCAATAACGCCATCATGTCCGGCAGCGTCGAAATCCCCAATCTTTGGCTCA
>JADLEL010000163.1 GCA_020846145.1 Pirellulales bacterium
GCAATCGAAGCGGCGGAGGAGGCAACGAATTCGTCGGAGCCTTCGATGGAAAGGATCACTTGGCGGTCCCGCGAAGATGCAGGCCGTAACGCAAGTAAACGCTCGACGAGGCCCCGAAACCCGTGATACGGAAGCCGACCCCACGGACAGACGGGGAAGGCCGGCGTTGCAAAGGAAGTCGGCGACGAATGCGCTTTGCAATTCCGCCGGGGCGGGCACCGACGCGCTGCGTTGCGCGAAGGTTTTTTTCAGCCTATTTTCTCTTCCCCGCCTTCATTATATGGCGGGCAGTCGAGATCACGGAACCATTGGCGGGATCGGCTTCGTTGAGCTTGGAAAACCGGTAAATCCCCGGGGAACGGCTGATCGTGGCGCGAGGGCCGCTTTGCGTCCGGCGAAATAACCGCGGGCGTCCCATTCCAACACCGCCATTTCCGAGGAGTCCTGCCCCAATTGCGTCGGTTGGTAAAGCAGGCTCATCACCCCGTCCTTCTGCCAGCGGTTCAAATCCAGCGAGGCCTCCCAGGTTCCCAGGTCTTCCGTCGGCAAGTCGATGAATTTCCAATCCTTCCGGGCGGGATCTTCGCTATGGGCGATGGAGAACTTTCGCCCGCGCTGCCAATCGGTGAAGCCCACGATCACGCGGTCGGTCTCATCGACCATCACGATCGGCCGGGTGATGCGAAAATTTTGCAGTTCTCTTTCGGAAACCCGCTGGCTCACGCCCCGGACGTCGGCGTTTTCCGGCTTGCGGCTGCCGATCTGCGAGACCTTCCAGGCGTCTCCGTCTTTCCATGCGAGCATGAATTGGCGGAGGTGGTCGCCCTGAGCGGCCTTCGGCGCCCACCAGGTGGCCACATAGACTTTGCCGTTCGGTCCCGCCGCCATGTGCGCTTGGTTGATGAGGCTGCTTCCTTCGGGAATCGCCACGACCGGCGATGCGTTCGACTCGTCGATGGCATGTTTTCCCGACCGCTCGTAACGGGCGCCGTCGTTCCGATACCAGTCCACTCCCTGATTCGGCGACCAGGCGTACAGGAGATGGTGATTCGTTTGATAGTCCTTGAAACCCGATTTCGAGTCGCCGCCGGTGCGCCACGACCACGTGAGATGCCACTTGCCCTGGGGATCGAAGGCGGCGTAGTTGGTGTAGCCGTTGACGTTCGGCCGCGCGTAATCTCCCTTGAACAACGGCGACGTGCCGGCGTGAACCGGTTTCCAAATCTTTTCCGCGACGCTCCAGCGCCGAAGCTGCAAATTGCCGTTGCCCGAATCGCCGATGCGATAGGAAAACAAGAGATCGCCGCCATAGGGGAGGTTGTAAAACAGCGGATAAGTGACCGATTTGGAAGCGGTAAGTTCGGTTCCCAATCCCGCGCGGTTGCCGACCTCGTCGCCGATCAGCGTAAAAGGCTCATCGCCCAGCACCGAGGCCGCCGATCGCGTATAAAGCAGGGGATTGCAGTGCATGCCCCAGGAAATATGCAGGATGCCGTCGCCGCCGATCCCGATGCTGCTCACGTTGTGGTTGTCGTTGATGTTATACGAGGTGAAGGCGGTGCGGCGGAGATACCAGTCGGACCACCCCAGGGCGAGCATCTTGCGGCGTCCGACGACGAGTTTCCGGTTGCCGGCGTAATAGGAAGCGAACTGGTATTTCCCGCCCCGGGGAGTATCGATCGTCGTCAGCGATTGCTGTTTGAACGAGACGGCGTTGATCTTCGATTTGGCGTAGCCGAGTTCGTTTGCCGTGGAACCGGCGGCGCGAATCGGGACGATTTTCAAATAGTCCGCCGGGTCCGCCGCGGCGCGGCACGTCGCGGCGGCGCTCAGGGCTAATCCGACGATTATTGCGGACGCACTTCGGATGGTTGCCGGAATGATTTTCATGAAACCTCGGCTTCGATTGGAGCATTCGTTGATGCGACTATTGACCCATCGAGGTGTTCTTATGGGCCGTAGGCGAAACCCTCCCGGTGGATGACGTCGGCGGGGAACTCGGACAAAGTTATTGGGCCGTGAAACTTCGTCCGAAAACGAAGAACGCCGACGTCATCGATAAACCGATGGCGAAAAGAGCTATTCCCGATGGTTCCGGCACGATGTTGATCATCAAGTCCGGGCCGGTTTGAGGAGTGAATTCCTGCGTGCCCAAGGCAAACGTGCCGGGGGCTGCATGGACGGAAAGGGAATTCAAGGAAATGGCGGCGCTGCTCGGCAGGATCACGTTCATCGACAGCAACGCGCCTTCGCCAAACGCCGGGCCCGAAGAAATGAAATTCTCGAAATGGCCTTGCAATACATTGCTGTTGTCGTAACCGCTGCCGTGAAAACTCCCGCCCCAGATATAACTGTTGACGACGATTCCCGGCGCCGAGAACGCCACGTCGAAGATCGCCGAGTCGAAAGCGTCTCCCGTCGTTGAGGTAACGTTGAATTTCAAATTGAAAGGCGCATCGGGCACGATTTGCGCGGGGCCGGGGTCGCCCCACGCGGGAATTAGAGTACAGGCCGCTTCGACGCGATACGCGAATGCGGTAAGCACGGTGGCAATCGAAACCATGCAAAAAAAGCATCGACGGTTCATTTTATTTCTCGCTTTCAAAGGGTTTGTCGTAGTATTTTGCCGCAATGGACTGGCCGGACGCCGCCTCAAGGCGGAGCAATTCGGCTCCTGAATCGCAAACCGCGAGCGCAAGGCGAACCCGGCAAAAATGCCCGGCCCTAAAGGATGGGAGTCCCGCGGCGAATCGAAAGGATCAGCCTTCGGGAACGCTAGGAAAAAGATGCGCGGCGGCCTTTGCCCGACAACCTAGAAAGATATCCGCCACAAGGAATTCAAGGCGGCGAGTGTATCTTTCAAGTTGAGAATACGGGAGCAAGACCATCGCCTGCGACCGCATCGAACTCGCCGCTACCTCAATGAGTTATGAGATGGGAGTGGTTCAATAACCTAAGAACGATTCTGCAAAAACAAAGTCCATTATGCATGACATTCGCATTGATTGCAAGGATTATCCGCTCATTATTCGGATTTTATCGCGTTTTTTCGGGACGGTCTTCGTTCGTAAAGCGCCATATACTCCATCCGGAAATTTGCCGCCTGCCGATCATCTCCGTGGAAATGACAGCGGGGGCGGCCTTCCAAAGGCCCCCAGGTCAATCGCGGCCGAGCCAGAGCAAGTGGAAATCGTCAAAGGCCTGCTTTGCGAGCACATCTTTCTTGACGAGAGGCTTGTGCAGAAGCAAATTGAGGTCTTCGCGTTCGAAGGGAAGACGATTCTGATACTCTTCCATAAATGCCAACAAGGCGCGGTTCTTGGCCTCTCGGCTGGGCGTTGTTGCCGGGGATGTACCGTTTCCCGCCTCGATCGAAGAAGCGGCGGCTTTTTCGGATTGCGGGCTCAAAACGGCATGCGGGAAAACCGGCCCGGCGGGGACGGCCGACGACGGAGTTGTCGCCGCGGGGGCAACGCAAGCCGCGGAAAACGCCAAGCCGCCGTTCGCGCCGGCTTCGCGGACGGGCGACGGCTCGACGAGCGCGGTATCGGCGAACGCAATCGCTACGGGCATCGCCGTTTCGGCGGGGGAAGCCGCTTCGGCCGCCACGGAAGGTTGTGTTTCATCGGCAATTAGCGGTGCGGAATTCAGGGCGACGGCGCCGGCGGCCGATTGGGAAACGGAGCCGATGGCAAGCGTCTCGCACACCATCGAAACGGCCGTCAGCGCGCCGTCTCCGAGCACTTCCAGGGCTTTGGACCGCAGCGGATTGTTCTGGATCCGATAATTGCCGCCGAATACCGTTATCGTGCCGAAGAGCGCGTCGGAGGGATAGTCGTTGACATTCACCGGCTGGGCCGCGTCCGTCGGAAAAACCAAGTTGTCGCCGGACGCCGGCGCCGCATCGCCGAGCCAATTTTCGGCCGTGGACCACTTGCCGTCCGGTCCCCCGCCATCCCACGTCAGCGTGCGCGAAGCGCTTGGGATTCCGGGAAGCGAAGGATCGGAAATGAAGCGGGCATTATGGTTCCGCTGGGTCCAAGCGGCGTTCACGTCGCTGAGATCGACAAGCCCATTGCCATCGACGTCCGCGCGAATGCTCATCGGGTCGTGCGTGTCGATCGGATTGACATAGGAACCCTTGATGTAGGACAGATCGGTGACGTTCACCATGCGATCGCCATTGACGTCGCCCCTGAGCGCGGTCAAAACGCGATCTCCGTCGCCGCTCAGGGCGTTTCCGGCCAGGTCCTTTACGCCGCTTACGCGCGCCCAATAGCGCGCGTAGTCGGGGAGTGCGGGAGTTAGCGAAAACGCCCCTTGGGTATCTCCATGGCGCAGGCTCGCCGCGACCGAAACGCCGGACAAATCGACGCCGGCGTCCATGACGTCCAGGCCGGAAAGGTTCAAGGAAGACGTTGGGAACGTTGTGGGATCGACGGCCTCGCTGAAATTGAGCAAGAACCGGCCGATGCCCGCATCGCGCGGTTCGCTGAACGCGCCGTCGTCGGGAATGAGCAACGACGCCTCGCCTGCGCCGGCATGCGCGGCGGCGCTCAGCCACGCTTGAATGGTCGGGGACTGGGTATCCACGGTGATCTTCAAGGATGCGGAATCATTAGAGGTCGCGACTCCCGCCATGAACTGTCGGGCAACAATCGCGTGCTCGCCGTCGAGGAGTCCGAGGCTCGCGGAAGCATTGGTGACGACGATGACGTCGCTGCCGCCGGCCACGGTCTGGCCGATCGCGGCGCCGTCGGCATAAACCACCACCGTCGCCCCGGCAAGGCAGGAGCCGACGGCGAATTTCAGAGTTTTTGAAGAGTCGCTGTTGTTTCGGTTCGTGAGATTATCGGCTTCGTTCATGCCCGAGTCGCTCTCCGGCAGCAAATCGGGAACCGTCGGTGTCGGTAGGTTTGCGAACACGTTAAACGGATTGCTGTCGGCGGAATGCCCGGCGCCGTCGTCGGCCTGCAAATGCATGTCGGTCGCGGTATCCAATATCGAGACATTGCCCGTCCAAACTCCACTTGCGAATGAGGCGGTGGTAGGCGTAATCGATATCGGCGCGGCGCTGCCCGGAAATGGCACGGTCAGTCCCGCATTCTGCGTACCTTTAGAGCGCGCAATCCAAGCCATATCGGAGCCGGCGTTATTGTCCGAATTTCCCTTTCGCTGGAGCGAGAGGGTGGATGAGCCGCCGAATGACACCCCTGCGCCAATCCATTGCGTACCAATGGAAATGGAATGCCCGCCGACGGTCACGTTGAGGGACGCTATTTCGGTGTTCGTGTAACCCCAAACCGCGAAGTCAACGACATTTCCGAGATCGTCAACGATCATCGCCCAACCTTTTTTTGTGGCGGACCCCCACCAAATATTGGAGCCCCAATAGTTGTCGGCCGTATCGTCGGTTCGATAGAGGATCTGGCCGGCATTCATCGAGTTGGGCAAGTTCCAAACGACATCATGCACGGCGTTGATGTTGCTATTTTCCGCATTGTTCAGAGCCACCAACCAGCCGGCTGTGTTCGCATTGCTTCCCGACACGTTTTGGATTTCCACATAATCGGGAGTGTCCTCGTTGCATTCGGTAATCACGATGCTGAAAGAAGTGCCCGTTCCCACCCATCCGCTGAGTCCCACGGTTCCGTTGAAGTCCGTAACCGTGAATCCGTGGGCGTCCACGGCGGTCAACGTGGTGGAGAACGGAAGGTCTTTATACTGCGGCGAGGCGATCGTGCTCCATTGGAAATGATCCAACGGTCCGGCGGCGACGTCGAAAGCGTTGCTCGCGGCGCTCACGCCCGCGCCATCGTCGGCCGTCAGCGCCACCCCGGCGTCCACGGCGCTGACCGTGACGTTGCCCGTCCAAACGCCCGCGGCGAAGGCGGCCGCGGCGGGCGTCACGGGAAGCGAACCGCCGGCGCCCTTTCCACTCAAGGATGCCGTTCCGGCATAGACCAGGATCGTTTCGTCGTCGATGTTCTTTGCTCGA
>JADLEL010000164.1 GCA_020846145.1 Pirellulales bacterium
AAGATGATGTGCCATCGTTGGGACTCCATTCCAAAGGGAAAGTTTACTAGACTTCACCCATTGGAACGTCCCAGCGATGTTTTTACCTATACCAGTTTTCGAGGCTCATTTTGCAGACCTCGATTGCGATTGAGATTTGAGACCGCCTATTCATCTTATTTGTGGAGATTATTTTTCCGCATGGGGATTATCCGCCAAGGCAATAGTCTGCAACCCTCCTTACCAACGGTTTCAGCATTTCCTGAACCGCTCCGAAGTGTTCAAAAACTACGAAAGAAATCTAGGGCTGAAGCTTACCGGGTACACGAACACCGCTTCGGCCTTTCTGCTTAAATCGCTGCATGAATTGCAGCCCGGCGGAAGACTGGCATATATTATGCCTATTGAATTTTTAAACACGGGCTACGGCAGCGTGGTCAAGGAAGAACTGCTCAAAGATGGACTGTTAAAGGAACTCATTCGAATCGACGCGGAGAAAGACGTTTTCCCGGAAGCCGTCACGACCATCGTTATCGTTTTGGCCGCACGCGATGGAGTTGCCGATCCCGTGATGTTTTCCACCGTCGAATCTCTCGCCGAATTGGACGGCGAGGAGAATCTTCGCTGCGGAAAAAGCGCCTCTCGAAATGCGTTGAATCCGCACTCCAAATGGCTCAACTATTTCGAAAAACATCAACATGAAATCCGAAAAGATTTATTGGTTCCGCTAGCCTATTACGGGAATTTCAGCAGAGGTATCGCGACGGGGGCGAATGAGTTCTTTGCACTTTCGTGGTCCGAAATCTCTCGCCATCGCCTGCCGGAAAAGGCGGTTTCGCCGTGCATCACGAAAAGCGCCCAAGTAAAAAAGCCCATCTTCACCGAAAGTGACTTATTATCGCTTCGCGATGCGGATGCGCCGGTTTACGTCCTCGACGTGCATGGCAAACCCGATACTGCGGTTAAGGCTTATATCAAGCTGGGAGAAGAAAAGAAATACGATAAACGATATCTCACAAAATGCAGAAATCCATGGTATAAACTGGAACATCGAACACCGCCCCCGATATGGATGGGAGTATTCTCCCGAAACGGCTACAAGGTGATAAGAAATTACTCATCGGCCGTCAACCTGACCTGTTATCACGGCTTTTATCCGAATATTTTTGGAGCAAAATATGTCGATCACTTGTTCGCATATTTTCTCTCCCGAGCAGGCCAATCCATCCTTAAAATTTGTATGCGTCGATATGGCGACAAATTGGATAAATTCGAGCCGAACGACTTGAATGGCGCTTTTGTGCCTTGCCCTGAATTTTTTGACTTGCTTGATCCGAATGTGTTTAGCAATTCCCAGGGAAAAATATCTGAAGCCGGTTGGATTGAGGAATTGAATGATTTTTTCGAAAAATTGATTGTTGCCACCGAAAAGATATTGGAAACGTCTTTCGAGCAATAATTCCCATTGTCATAATGGATTAGGCAAAATTCCAATGCAATTGCCATCGTAAATATCCCGGAGGGAAAGGCGAAATTGTGCGGCGCGAATCACATGTTTACGCCGAATGGGGTCCAGTTCTTCCAAAAGAAGAAAACCGTGCAACTCGAAGAGTACGCCGGCGTGGAGCAGGCCGCCCTCGTGGAGACTTTGGCCAATCTCGGTATTCGCGGCGAAATCGAAATGCCAGTCAATGAGGTAGAATGCTTGAATTGCCGAAAAGAAATCGAGATTCGCATCAAAGAAGCTCAAACTCGTTTTTCCGGACTTGCGGCTTCCCGCACCGCTTCCGAAAATCTTCGGGAGGAAATTGCCGCCTTGCTCTTCCGCTGGTTCGTGCATGGCAAAAGCAGTGGATAGAAGTGAATGCATCGGCGGTCAAGCTTCCGCGCATGCCGAAGACTACTTGGATCGGCAGGGACCGGTCGATCCGACGACGGAAGCCGAGATCCTCGTGGCCACGAGCGATTGCAAGGGCGTGCCGATGCGAAAGAGCGATGCGCCGCCGACGAGAGGCTGCCGCACTGCTGCCCGTCAATTCGTAGCAGGAGTTTCAACGACGCCATCCGCAACTCCCGCTCAGCCATCTTGATTTTGCCGGGAAAACGGAACCGCCGCTACTTTTCCGCTTTGGTTTCCGCCGGTGCGAGCGGGGACCATTCGCCGACGCGCTCGACGACGACTTTGCAGGGGCCGTTGGCCTTCCACTTCGATTCCGAATTGTATTCCCAGCCGAGATATTCCGACTGGCCGCCGCCGATGGTCGTAATCAGGTAGTTCGGCTCCCGGTTGCCGATGACCGCGGCGGCGTCGGCGGGCGCGGGAAAATTGCCCCGGCCGCTCGACGGATCGAGCGGCACCCAGCCGTAGTTCGGCAAAAAAACCTCGGGCCAACGGTGGAAGACGCCGGCATCGGTCGAGGCGTCGTCCTTGCGGACCACCACCGAGCCGACGTAGCGGGCGGGCAGGCCCGCCGCGCGGCACAAGGCGATAAAGGCCACGGAAAACTCGGAGCACGACCCCGTGCCGCGCTCTAATATCTTCGGCGCGGTATCCCAGCCGTCGGTCATGTCGTAACGAACTTTCCGGCCGACGTAATCGAAAATGTTTCGGGCGATGAGATAGCCGTTCGTTTCGCCGCCGGCGATCTCCTTCGCGGCAGCGCGGATGCGCGGATCGGCCAGGCAGTATTTCGAGCCGTCGGCGAGAAACTCCTTGGCGATTTCCTTGGGAATTTGCGCGAGTTCGCCCGCCTTTTCGGGCACGAGGAAGAAGCGGTGCTTGAACAGCCGGACATCGACTTTCATCGCGGCGGCGACGAATTTCCCCGCGGGAACGTTCTCGAAGTGGAAGCGGGCCACTTTCTGGCCCCAGCGGTCGGTGAGGAATTCGGTCGGTTTCGGCTCGAAGCTCGGACCATCCAGAATTTTCTGCGAGGTCAGATCGCGGGGGACGGCGAGGTAGATATCCAGTTCGGCCAGCGTGCCCGGCCCGAAGTTGCGCACGTGATGAAAGTATTCCAGCGTCTCGTTACGGGGATTGGTCGCCGCGCAGGGCGCGCCGTCGTGCGGGACAAGCTTGTAGAGCATGTCGCTCTGGTAATCGACATTCCACAGGCACTTGCCGTCGTAGGCCAGGCCGCGGGGGTGTTTGAAGGGCGAGTCGAACGTCAGCAGCACGCGGCCGGTTTTCGGACAAACCATGTAGATGGCGTCCTTGATCCGATCGGCCGCCCAAAGATACTTGCCGTCGAAAGTCAAGCCGCTCAGGTCTTCCGAGGGTAAGGGAAAATCGCCGATTTCGGACCCGTCTTCGGTCGAAAGCCGGCGGAGCCGGCGTTTTTCGCCGTCGCCGATCCAGAGATCGCGGCCGTCGAAGGCGAGTCCTTGCGGCTTGGCGCAAGGGACCGGCAGCGTGCGTTCGACGATGCCCGTCGCGGGATTCAGCAGAAAGGCTTGCTTCTCCTCGACGTCGAGCGCCCACAGCCGGTCGTCCTGGCATGCCAGCCCTTCGATTTGATAGGCCGGTGCGGCCAACGTGGAAAGCACGCGGCCGTTGGCCGGATCGATTTGATAGATCAGGTCGGTCAGGCGGTCGGCCAGCCAAAGCGACTTGCCGTCGAAGGCGAGACCGGTCGGGCAGCGGTCGGGCGCGGGGAACTTGGCGAGGATGTCGCCCGCCGCGCCGAACGACGACGCGGAAAGCATCGCAATAACGAGAACGAATAGGCATGTGCGGAGGGCAGTTCGGTTCATGACGGGTACTCCGATATTGCGAATGGATTACGAGAGCGAAAAGTATATTATATGTCAGGCCTCGGCACGACAACCATATCCCTTCGGCAGAATGACGTTCGTTTCGGACCATTTGCGGCAGGATTGAGATGCCGTGGGGATCGGTCGGGACGATTGGACGGCGGATTGCGCCAGGAGTCGCGGTGGAGGCGGATCCCCGCCATCGCTTGCGCCGCAAGGACTTACATCAACGACCTTCATCGTTGACGGTCTTTCATCCGAAAGCGGGAGTTTCGATTCGTGGTAAGCGTTCACGCTCCGGTCGGGGACTGGTCCATTTTTCGGCGGGATAACGTATTTTGCGGACAAACGATAGGCCGAAAACATGGACCTGTCCCCTTCCCGCGGCGCGAGGGGGACAGTCCCATTTTCGCGGCGATTGAGCTTTTTTACGGCACCATCATCTTTTGCGCCGCGAAAATCGGGACAGTCCCCTGTGA